>JAITNX010000092.1 GCA_031290235.1 Synergistaceae bacterium
GCCCGCTTCCGCCGCGCGGACGTGAGAGACGACGCCGGCCCCGGCGATCAAAACAAAAGCGGCTACAATAAAAGATAACTGTTTCAAGATGTTTTTTTTCATGATTTTTTCTCTCCTTATTCTTCTCAATATTCTTCTCAATTTTCCGTATTGAACTTCTGACGCCTGTTTTTATCGCGCTCTTCGTTCCATGCTTGATCTCATTCGTCACAACATCGGTCTTTATCTGGATATTCGTGTAGCTTCCATTCAATTTGCCGGGCGGTCGCGGGTTGACGGACGTTTATTTTGTGCTGCCTGACAAGAGCGTCAATTTTCAGGATTGCCTTATATATCTCATCCGCCGAATATCCGTAACCCAAATGGTTCAGGGATGAGCGGTAGCCCTTGTATAAATCTTCCGATATTTCCCGTATCCTCTCTTCTTTTCCCTCCAGCCCCAAATCGGCCAAAGTCAGGGTATTTTGAAATCTCCCGAACAGGCGGATAACTTCCCCTACTTCCTCCAAAGAATGCCGTTCGAGCGCCTGCTGCAGCAAGAGGCCAAATCCCACTATTTCCCCATGTAAAAGCGAACGGCTCTCCGGATACCTTGTCAACACATTATACAGAGGATGGGCAATGCCCTGATAAAGAGTATCCGTCTGCAAACTCCCCGAAAGTCCAGCCAGGTAAATGACCGCATTGATGACGCGGACCGCCGCGTCATCGCTAAAAAACGCGGACTCCCCATCTTTTTCGAGAATTTCCTTCAATTGTGCGCAGACGCGGGTCATCGTATTTAAAAAAGTCGCATTTTCCTCTATGCGCTGATAGGGATAAATCTCGTACCATTTGGCCAGGCTGTCTATGATTCCGGCATGGAGAAAACGCCTCGGCGCTTCCATCAAAACGCGAGTATCCGCCAGAACCAGTTCCGGGCCGATTGTGTTGAAAAACGCGTCCTGAAATCTTCCGGCGTCGTCATAAACTATGGAAACCGCCGCCCACGCGGCACATGTCGCCGCTATCGTCGGGATGGTTACAGCCGGCGCTTTTAAAAGGGTAGCCACGATTTTAGCCGTGTCAATCACCCTTCCTCCTCCCAGACCGATCACCATATCTATCCCTGTATCCCTATGCTGACGCGCTATGTCCTCCGCTTTTTTAAAGGTCACGTAACCGGAAAACAGAGAAACAGTCGTGCCGATTCCAGCTTCCTCCATGGAGGGGAACAGGGTTTGTTCGACGGCCTTTACGCTTTTGGGGGAGGCTATGATAAGAGCGCTTTTCCCATATTCCCGAATCAGGCTTCCGCTTCGCCGCAGCAAGTCCGGCTCATTGATATATTCTTTTGGGGCCTTTATTTTTATGCTCTCCATAATCTTTTACAAACGATCTCTCTGGTGGGGCAGGTTCCATACGGACACGTCCGGCCCCTTCGCAAGTATCTGGAATGGATTTTCCTCGATATTGCCCAACTGGTATCCGCGCTTTATGGCGTCGAAGTCCGTCGTGTTTCCAAAACCAGGCGTCTGATATAAATCTCTCGCGTAGTCCCATAAATGTTTGAAATCGACCAAACGATTCCGGTTGGTTCGAAAGACCAGATAATACGCCGCGTCAAACCGCGCCAGCGTCACATAAAGACGAATATCGGAATCCGTAATCCGATCGCCGAATAAATATCTTTGCCCGGATAACCTTTCTTCCAGCCAATCCAGACGGGTAAACAGCGTATTGCAGGTTTTTTCATAAACGTCCTGGGAAGTGGCGAAGCCCGCTTTATAGACTCCGTTATTTACTTCGTGGAATAAAATATCGTTTAATTCATCGATTTCTTTTCTCAGGCGTACAGGATACAAGTCCGGAGCGCCTTCCTTGTGAAAGGGCTTGAACGCCGTTTCAAGATAATTTGTCAGACGGAAATAATCGTTGTTCACGACCTTTCGCGATTTTACGTCAACCACAGCCGGTACGGTTGCCCTGCCCTCGTAGCTTGGATCGGTGAGGGCGTAGATTTCAGGCAGATAGCGAATCCCAAGCACTGGATCCACCCCTCCCGCATCCAAAGAGAACCCCCAGCCCTGCGAAGTGCGCACCGGACTCACTGTGCCCAAACTGATCACGTCCTGAATGCCAAGCAATTCCCTCACAATCACCGCACGATGAGCCCAGGGACAAATCCTCGCCCAAATGAGGCGATACCGGCCTTTTTCTACCGGCAGCTCTCCTTCTTTATCTCCGAACGGGGTGGTAAATCTGTTTCCCTGCCGAACAAAGCTTCCGTCTTTTTTTATCTCATGTACGCTTTCATGCGTAGCGATTTTCCCATTTTTTTTCTCTTTTAAGTCCGACATGCGCTTCCCTCAATTCAGCCTGCTAAATTTCTTGATTTTTATACCATACTATTCATATTAATTTAACAAGGATTGAAGTATAGTGCCTCGTTATAATCCTGTCAAGCATTGCCGAAAGACCCTCAAACCCCGACTTTGACAGCGAAAAGAGAAAAAAGATTTACAAGAGTCCGCAGAGAGCGGTCATCCTTATTCCAATTTTGAGTCAAATATGCTTTTATTTGACTCAAAATTGGAATGCGCGACACGATGTCGCGCCGCGCAATGCGCGGCATTGCGGCTTCTCTAAGTCAAACGCGCAGGATGAGCGTTTGACTTAGAATTAGATGTATGAAGGATTTTCCTCTCTCGATACTGTTAAAATCGGGATTAATCGTGAGGATTTTGTCGGCGGTCAGTTTTTGGGAACAAAAAAAAAAGCCCTCATCAAATGGGAAAGATTTAGGCGCATATTTTTCAAGTAGAACGATTGATGAATTTAACGTATCTTTATAGGAGTGCTTCAATCCGACAAGCTGTTAGCCCGCCAGTATGCCGCGCGCCTCCTCAAGGACCAGTTCGGCTGCCAGCTTCACATACTCCGTGTATGTAAGGCCCGCTGCGCCGACTATCACTATGTCGCACTTGCTCACAGGGATTAGGAATTTTTTCGCCCGGCACTCGCCTACTGCCTTTGCCATAGCCGGAGTTACCTCGCCGAACATGGAGTTCGCCGACAATATGCCGACAGGGCCTATCACTATGTCCGCATCACGACACGAGACGACGACCGGATTCTCGCCGGTTGCCCCGTTGTCAGCCCCAGCTCCAAGCATTGCCACAGTTGCGGCGTTATTTGTGCCAACTGCCATTATCTCGCATTCCGGGACTATGTTCTTTATATTTTTCATGACCGATATGAGGCTCTTCCCAAGCGCCCCTCCCTGGCCATCTATGACGACAATCTTCATGCTTGACGCCTTGCGTTTAAGGCGTGTCCTGGCGCTAGACGCCCCACTTTTCTATAGCCTTGTCGCCCATCGTTATCACATCATTGACGATCGCGCCAAATTCCGCCATCATCGCGTCCGTGTGTTCGGCCCGCCCGCCCGCGTTGCTGCCTTCCCCGCCAGAGAGATTCTCCAGCTTTGACTTCATGGCGAGCGATATGGGCGATGAACCCGGCTCGGAGTGGATTTTCAGCACCATGTTCCTGCCGTACGAAGCCAAGATAAAGACTAACCCAATCACCGCCGCTACAATCGCGACCGGAAACCGATTCATGAAAAATATCAACAGAGCGGCCATGGATACGATGGCGCCGAAAATCGCAACCAGCACGTTGCACGTGGGACCGTAGTAACATTCGAACCCCCTGTACGTCTCTATCGGTATCTCCGAAACGCCTCGGCAGCTTGGACCCTGCGATCTGTAGACTATACGCTTGTTCGTCACGCTGAGAAATCCCTTGAATTCATTCCTTGGGAAGCTATACCATGACGGCCTGCTGGCGGTGCATGAGTACGTCTTGAGGACCGCTTCCCCCTCCCCAAGGACGAGATCGCCCATGTTGGCAGAACCAGATCGTGTCGGCTTGCGAAGCGTGGTCTGCTGCATGAATAGCTCCCGCTCAAAATCGTGGTCGTCCTCATACTCGTTATCATGCTGATGCATAGAATCAGCGTCCCACGACACTAACTGAGGTTCGGCGGAAGGCTCCGGGGCCGTAATGGAGGCAACAGCCGGAGTCGGCTTTATGAACCGTGACGGCGACTGGGCGGAAGCGGCAAAACGTTTAGGCGCCGATTGCGTCACTGGCTGCAGCTTGTGCGAGAATACACTGGAGTACGCCCCCTCTCCAAGCGTTCCCTTTAGGGCCGTATTGACCTCCGCGCCGCAGTTTCTGCAAAACCTCGCGCTATCGTGAACTTTAAAACCGCAACTGTTGCATAACATCCGTACTCCCCCTCCCAATTGATCCACTCAAGACCGCCATGTGCATGTTAAACTTTCAATCGCCCACCTGTCTATACCCTATCCGAATAATATTCAAAAAATTTAATGAAATTTCAACTATTCGTTCAATGAGCGGCATGATACGCTGCAAACCTAGGACGACAAACCTCCACGGCTTCGGATAACGCCGCGCAGGCAGAAACAGGACGCCAGGATCGCGAGGGCGCCCGCGGAGAAGCCGGCGTTACAGCCGCTCTCTGTGTCCGGTACTGACGGCCTCGGCGTGCCCTCTCTCCATATCGCGTTGTCCGCGTTGACCTCACATTCGCCCACCCCATCAATGTCCACGTAACCACGCAGCCTTATCGTTCCAGAGTTCACGTCGTTGAAGACCACTGTGTAGGTGAGCTTGTCGACAGTGATCGGCGGCAAGGAGAACGGATCGCTCATCGAGGGGTTGAAATCATCCAATGGGATTGGGATTCCATAATCGTGATTATCGGACTGTTCCCAAGCCCTTATATTGAACCCGGTGGCCTGAAGCTCACCTTGCATATAATACCCCGTTATGATCTCCCGGTCGCCATCCATATAAGATCTCATCGTCAAGCGCCCATTGTTGGAGAGGCCGATTCGCAATATCCCCTTTTCGGCAAAACCGCCGCCATTAGTCAGCCAGTTTCCCCCCACCCTGTAATCCGACGCGGAAGCAAAACCCTCCGAAATCAACATAAAAACTGTCGTCGCCATAGCCAGCAAAACAAAAAACCTGCGCATCACTCGTCTCCTCCTAATCAGTATCACTCGGGCCTCTGCACCGCGACCTCGCGCGACAACCCGAAAGCCTTTGTCATCACGACATCGCACGCTGGGAGCGACTCAACATCGAGGCTTCCAACTATGCCATTCAGGTTGATAAATTTTATATCATTTTCCACACAACGCAAGATAAATTCGCGAAAAGGGGATTGGATCTCATCGAAAGTTACCACTATGGAGTTCATCGGCAGAACGCTCAGGCCGTCCGGCAGACTCTCCGCAAGCTCAGTGAGACGCTCTCGCGCCAGGGACTCGTTGGCCTTGTGCAGGACCAGTTCCACAGGAGGGATGGTAGAGGGTATTTGCGGGGTGGAAAATGTCTTCCACGACATCTTGGGCAAAAAAGGATAGAAACCGAATGTGTCGCTGCAGTATTTAAAATGAACATCGTCCAGTATGCGGAGGCTTATGTAGTTTATATTGAAACCAGGCGCCGCGAAACCGTTCGGGCGGCAGCCGGTGCGCCTCGAAAAATATTCGACGGCGCGTTTTATGTCGGCGTCGATAGTCGTGTCGCGCATCTTTCCAAGGCGCGATTGCCACTCCATAGGGTTCCAGCCGTAGATACCGCAATCCTGCCCTCGCCTTGCGGCGTCTCTGATTATCCCGGGCGCGCTCGCTACAATTTCCTTCCCCTCCCCGAAGAGCTTCGACACGGCGGATCCAGTCCCCTCGGAACCCATGCCAAAGAAGAAGCTGCCCTCTATCGCCTGTTCGTTCAAGATGTCAAGCAGCCTTGGCACTCCGTCCCTATAGGCCTTCAGGGTATCTGTGTATATCTTCAGAGAGAGGATTTTCATAACGCAAGCCGCCCCGCTCCCGGATGCGCATCCAGCGTCAAAACTATCCAACCTCGCAGTCCCGCGGCGCCTCGCGCCACTTAGGTTTGCGAAAAACCTCGACCTTTGCCGGAGGGATGTTGTACATGACAAAGCGCGAACGTACCTTGCGGAATATGGGCGGGACGTGCGGCATCTCTCCGATCAGGGCGTAAGTAAACTGAACGTACAGCCCTCCAGGTTCAAGCACGGCCTCTATCTCGGACATTATCGAACTCCCCGCTTCCGCTGGGAGGCTGCGAAATGGCAGGCTCGAAATAACTGCCCTCGCCCGGAAGCTCCCGCCGATATAGTCCCGCATCTCCTCCGCTCCGCAGCATAACACCCTCACATTTGGGAAACTCTTCGACAGGCAATCCGCCAGCACAGGCGACTTTTCCACTACGATCATACGCTCCGGCGGCAGCCCGCGCCGTAACAAAGCCTCGGTTACCGGGCCGGTGCCGGCCCCGATCTCAATGAACGCGCCGGATCTCATCATGTGAGGCGAAAGGGCGCCAGCCATCTCATCAGCCAAGGCAGACGAGCTGGGGAAGAGCATTCCCATATCGCGCGGCTCCCGTATCAGCTCCCTGATCAACAGGAGCTGGCGCTCTACCCGCAGCCTGTTCCTTCTGACAAAAGCGTTTAGGTCGCGCGGCGCCAGCCTCATAGCTCAAAACCCCTCATAAAAGACTTTTTTTCGCCCACCAGGACAGATGTGTCCATCTTATCCTCTTACGGCCTCCGCCATATTCTTCCCAAGCAACTCGCACTGCTCGATATTACCTGGCCCGGGGCGTGACTTTATCTCTATTTTAGGCTCCAGCAGAGTCCAGCCGCCCTTGCTCCTGTCAACAAAGCCGGACATCTCCTTCAATGCCGCGGAAGCCCAACTGTACGTGCCGCAAAGGCCAATTTTGCGCCCGGTCATGTTCTTGTTCTCCAACAAGCGCAGCAGGGCCGCCATTGGCGGATACAGCTCCATGTTATAAGTGCAGCTGGACAGTATAAGGCCCCTATACCTCCAGATCGCGGTCGTTATGAACGACATGTTGGAGCGCGATATGTCATAGACAGTGACTGGGTTGACGCCCGACGCGCAGATGCTCCTCGCGATGGCGTCCGACGCGGTCTTTGTGTTGCCGTACATTGAGCCGTAGACTACCACAACGCCCTCATCGGTCTCCTGCCTGCTCCATTTTTCGTAGAGATCGATGACATGTCCCGGGTTACTCCGCCAAATCGGGCCGTGAGACGGGCATATCGTTGCGATGTCCAGCTTGCGCACCTTCTCCAGAGCCTTCAGCGCTTGTTTTGAAAAGCGGCCTACTATGTTTACGTAGTACCTCATCATCTCGTATATCGCCCATTCGAGATTCGCCTCATCGTCGAAAATTCCGCCCTCTATCGACCCGAAACCGCCGAATATGTCGTTTGAGAACAATATTTTGTTGGTCGGATCGTAGGAGGCCATGCTCTCGGGCCAGTGCACCATCGGAGCCGTGGCAAAAACGAGCTTGTGCGAGCCGAGATCGAGAGACTCACCCTCTCGCACCTCGACGGTCCCGTCCTCTATGCCATAAAAATTTTTCATCATTTCTATGGTCTTGGCGTTGCCCACGAACTTCACGCCGGGATAGAGGCGGCGCAGCAACTCCATCGCTCCTGAGTGGTCAGGCTCCATGTGGTTTGTGATCACGTAATCCAGTGGACGGTCCTCAAGCACACGGTTAAGCCTGAGCAGGAAATCATCCATGTACGAACTCTTGACCGTGTCGATCAGAGCCGTCTTCTCATCCTTTATGATATATGCGTTGTACGCCATCCCATGTGGAAGTTCCCACAGTCCCTCGAATTTATCCGTCTCCCTGTCGCCGGCGCCAATCCAGTACACCGAGTCGGCGACAGGGATTATACCCGCCATCTCAGTCATCTGACCTCCCATGCCTGTCGTTTCCATACGTCGTGGCAGGCGCTTTCTTTGCAACCGGAACGGCCAGGTTCTGCTCGAGATCCTTCAGCAGACGCTTGCGCTGCTTCTCGGTCTCGCTATCCTCCTCGCGGGGTGAGTCTCCGGCGTCAAACCGGCCCTCCATCATCAGGACCTCGACCAGCCTGACATTCTCGCCTATCGCTTCTGCCAGCTCGGCGGGCTTTGGAGTTTTTTTCGGATTGTCCCTCAGGTAAGTCCTGGCTTTATCGTATACTATATCGAGTAACTTTCGGCATGCCGGACATATACTGCCGGAGGAAGCGCCGAAAATTTTTCCACAAATGTTACAAGTGGCCATTTCCATAATAAACACCTCCGTATTTCCTGCTGTAAGCATTACGCTTTTGCTGCTATTATACATATTATACTACTTTCTCGCATTCCTGTATGAGTACTTCATGCTGGCTGAATTGCGGGAGATTATTAAAGCTTAACAAACAAACTTGTCTTTTTACTATAATTAGTCGATAATTCACGAAACGATTGCCGAGCGTTTATGGAGAAGAAGAGCTTCACATTCGGTCGGTCCATCCAGAACTGGAGGCGAAAGCAGTGTTTGACAAGAAGCAGTTGGAGGAAGTAAAAGCGGGCAAGGAGAAATATGGAGCGGCGGTTGAGAAATCGCTCGTGAAGAATCCAGAGCGCAGGGAAAAGTTCACGACAATAGGCGGCATTCCAGTGGAGCGGCTTTACACCCCGGCGGACAACGAGGATATCGATTACGCGAAGGACCTGGGTTTCCCCGGAGAGTATCCGTACACTCGCGGCGTGCAGCCCACAATGTACCGCGGCCGATTCTGGACGATGCGCCAGTACGCCGGCTTCGCAACGGCAGAGGCATCGAACGAGCGCTACCGCTATCTATTGAGCCAGGGAACGACAGGCCTGTCCGTGGCGTTCGACCTCCCGACTCAGATCGGCTACGACTCCGACCACGCTATGGCTCAGGGGGAGGTCGGCAAGGTTGGCGTCGCCATCGACAGCCTGGCCGATATAGAGATCCTGTTCGGCAGCATCCCGCTGGACAAGGTGACGACCTCCATGACCATCAACTCGCCGGCTGCGATACTTCTCGCCATGTACATCGCGTTGGCGGAGAAGACAGGCATCAATCCGGACGCCCTCGGCGGAACGATACAGAACGACATACTGAAGGAGTATATAGCGAGGGGCACGTACATCTTCCCCCCTAAGCCGTCGATGAGAATAATCACCGACATTTTCGAATTCTGCAGCAACAACGTTCCAAAGTGGAACACGATATCGATCTCCGGCTACCACATCCGCGAGGCTGGTTCCACCGCTATTCAGGAAGTGGCTTTCACTCTCGCGGACGGTGTAGCATACGTTCAGGCCGCCATAGACAAGGGGCAGGACCCGAACGTCTTCGGAAGGCGCCTGTCGTTCTTCTTCAACTCGCACAACGATTTCATCGAGGAGGTCTCGAAGTTCCGCGCCGCCCGCAAGGTATGGGGACGCATAATGAAGGAGCGCTTCGGGGTGACGGACAAGTCGGCCCAGATGCTGCGCTTCCACACCCAGACCGCAGGCTCGACACTGACAGCGCAGCAGCCAGAGAACAACATAGTCCGCGTCGCGATTCAGACAATGGCTGCCGCCATGGGAGGGACTCAGTCCCTTCACACGAACAGCCTGGACGAGGCGCTGGCGCTTCCGACTGATAAATCAGTCCGCATCGCCCTGCGCACCCAGCAAATTGTAGCCTACGAGTCCGGCATCACGAATATAGTCGACCCATTCGCGGGCAGCTACGCGGTTGAGGCCATAACAAAACGCATAGAGGAAGGCGCCTGGGAGTACATTAAAAAAATTGACGACCTCGGTGGCATGTTGACCGCTATCGAGCGAGGCTACCCACAGCAGCAGATTCAGGACGCGGCATACGAATTCCAGCGTTCCGTCGAGTCCGGAGCGCAGACAGTCGTAGGACTGAACAAGTTCCATGTCGAGGAGGACGACTCATCCAGGCAATTGCTCCGCGTCGATCCGTCAGTTGGGGAAAACCAGGTGAAAAAGCTCTCCAAGATGAAGGCTGGCCGTGATAACGTCCGGGTAAAGGCGACGTTGGATGATATTCGCAAAGTTGCGGAAAGCAGCGACAACCTCATGCCAAAGATACTGGACGCCGTTCGGGTATACGCCACTGAGGGCGAGATCTGCGGCGTTCTGCGCGAGGTATTCGGAGAGTACAAGGAAAACGTGGTACTATAGGGACTGAACCCTGGATTCGGAGGAGGATATAGTTATGGCTGATCGCAAGATTCGAGTAGTTGTGGCAAAACCGGGCCTGGACGGGCACGACAGAGGCGCTAAAGTCATAGCGCGCGCGTTTCGCGACGCTGGCATGGAAGTTATTTACACAGGACTGCGGCAGACCCCGGAACAAATAGTCGAGACCGCCATCCAGGAGGACGCGGATGCAATAGGACTCTCAGTTCTCTCCGGAGCGCACGAGCATTATTTCAAGGCTATAGTCGAACTTCTCAATGAGAAGAAGGCGTCCGACGTCATCGTCTTCGGCGGCGGGGTTATCCCTGAAGCGGACATGCCGAGACTCATAGAGATAGGGGTAGGCGCCATATTTGGCCCCGGGACCCCCACGACGGACTGCATCGACTGGCTGAAAAAGGCGGTTGAGAAAAAAAGCGCATAAATTGCTCAAATTGTGTTTGAAATTTCCATGTTGAGTATATAATCTGTAATAAAGTCTGTTTTAGCAAGGGAGGGTGCGTAAATGAACACTACGGTTGTGGACCACATAGGCATCGCGGTTAGCAGCATAGAGGAATCCCTCAAATTCTGGGAGGGGACTCTCGGCATAAAGTGCTCGGGTGTCGAGACAGTGGAAGATCAAAAGGTAAAGACAGCTTTTCTCCCCATAAAAGAGTCAGAAATCGAGCTGTTGGAGGCAACAAACCCAGACAGTCCGATAGCGAAGTTTATCGAAAAGAAGGGCGAGGGCATACACCATCTGGCGATAAGGGTTGACAACCTGGAGGGGGTTCTGGCGGAACTCAAGGCAAAGGGAATAAAACTTATAGACGAAACCCCCAGGAGGGGGGCTGGAGGAGCAAAAATTGCCTTCGTCCACCCGAAAGCGACGGGCGGCATTCTTCTCGAACTGAGTCAACGCTAGAATTATGAGGACATCGGAGGGGCGGGAAACATCGCCCCCTCCAGTGTCCTCTACGCAAATTTAAGGAGGTTTGTCAGGTATGGCGGATTGCACAATCGATCAACTCTGTGAGAAACTGCTCGAGCGCCGTGAGAAGGCTTCTCAGGGAGGCGGGGCCTCGGCCATCGCAAAGCAACATGACAAGGGCAAGATGACCGCGAGGGAGCGGATTGACAAAATCCTCGATCCGGGCAGCTTCGTCGAACTCGACGAACTCGTGGAGCATCGCTGCTCGAACTTCGGCATGGAGAAGACAGTATTTCCGGGAGACGGCGTCGTAACGGGTTACGGCACGGTTGAGGGCCGCGTCGTCTATGTTTTTAGCCAGGACTTTACGGTCATCGGCGGTTCCCTCGGTGAAGCGCACGCAAAGAAGATTTGCAAGGTTCTCGACCTTGCTGTACAGAACGGGGCGCCCTGCGTCGGCATCAATGACTCCGGCGGCGCAAGGATACAGGAGGCCGTCGACGCCCTTTCTGGTTACGGCAACATCTTCTTCCGCAACGTCAAAGCATCCGGAGTGGTCCCTCAGCTCTCCGTAATCGCTGGCCCTTGTGCCGGCGGCGCTGTGTACAGCCCGGCGCTGACGGATTTTGTCTACATGATAGACAAGGTTGGAATAATGCATATCACCGGGCCTCAGGTTATAAAGGCCGTCACCGGCGAGGACGTGACGTCCGAGCAGATAGGCGGCGCCAAGGCCCACAACCAGACCTCCGGCGTCGCCCACTTCTTCGCGAAGGGCGAGGAGGAGTGCTACGCGCAGGTTCGCAAGACGCTCTCATACCTTCCCAGCAACAACCTGGAGGAACCCCCATATAAGGAGACTGGCGACGACCCGACTCGCCTGGACGCATCCCTTAGGGAAGTGGTGCCAACCGTCCCTAACAAAGCCTACGACGTCCGCGACGTCATCAAAAAAGTCGTCGATAACGCGGACTTCTTCGAGGTACAGCCGTTGCACGCCATGAACATAGTAACCGGCTTCGCGCGCGTCGGTGGGCGCGTCATAGGCATCATCGCAAATCAGGCGAAGGTCATGGCGGGCTGCCTCGACATAAATGCTTCCTGCAAGGCAGCGAGACACATAAGAATATGCGACTCCTTCAACGTACCCATAGTCACCTTCGAGGATGTGCCTGGATATCTGCCAGGGCTCAATCAGGAGATGGGCGGCATCATAAAGCACGGGGCCAAACTTCTCTACGCTTACAGCGAGGCTACCGCGCCAAAGATAACGATCGTGCTCCGCAAGGCGTACGGCGGCTCCTACCTCGGCATGTGCAGCAAGGACCTGGGCGCCGACGTGGTACTCGCGTGGCCTCAGGCTGAAATAGCGGTCATGGGGGCCGAAGGCGCGGCCAATATCATATTCCGCAAGGATATCGAAGGCGCCGCCGACAAGACGGCGACTCGGGCCGAGAAGATAGAGGAGTACCGCGAGGCTTTCGCAAACCCGTATGTGGCAGCATCCCGCGGGTTCGTCGACAGGGTCATCCTGCCGGAGGAGACAAGGCTCGCACTCTATCAGGCGCTCGTCATGACGGAAGATAAGAGAGAACTCCGTCCTAAGCGCAAACACGGTATTCTGCCAGGTTAGGTGGTGAAGTAGATGGAATTTGTAGGCGCGTGGGGTGGACTTACAATGTCCTTGATTGCCTTCAGCATAGTATTTTTGGTGATCGCCGGACTCATGGTGATGATGATGATTCTAAAGCTGGCGTCGAGTTCCGCAGCTGCTGGGATTGCGCCCTCCGTAAAAGGAGCGGCGGCTCCGGCCCCGGCTCGAGTGTCACAGACGACAAAAGCCGTGACTTCTCCTCATGGCGACGATGAACTCATAGCGGTCATAACGGCCGCGATAAGCGCCTCGCTTGGCACTGGGGTCAGGGTCCTAAGCTATACTCCGATATCACAGCGCGGTTCGTCTGCCTGGAGATTCAACGGGAGAATAGGAAATCTCGAGGGTTTTTCTGACTGACGGCCCAAAACAGCGCGCAGGAGAGCGCGCCAATTGACATAAAAACAGATATTACATGTTGAACGACTCAGAGGAGGTTTTTTTGGTATGGCTCGTACCTATAAGGTAACTGTAAATGGAAATTCATATGACGTAGTGGTTGAGGAGCTTGGCTCCGGCACCGCACCGGCGGCTCCTACGGTCCCGGCTCCCGCGGCGGCGCCCGCTCCTGCCGTCGCTGCGCCAGCGCCAACCCCCGTCCCGGCGGCTCCGAAACCGGCCGCCGCGCCTGTCGCAGGAGCAACGGTAACGTCTCCAATGCCCGGCAAGATCTGGAAACTGCCTGTCCGCGAGGGCGACACAGTGACGGAGGGCCAGCTCGTCCTGATCCTGGAGGCAATGAAGATGGAGAACGAGATCTTCTCGCCCACCGGCGGTAAAATCGTCCAGGTTAACTGCAAGGAGGGCGACTCTGTAAACACGGGTGATGTTCTCCTCGTAATTGGTTGAGCCATGATTTATGGCTTGACTGAGAAGGAAGGGAAATTATGATTTACTTAGACGCGTTGCGTGGAATCATCACAGAGTCTGGCTTGCTTGGCCTGACGTTGAAAAATGTCGGGATGCTTTTCGTTGCGTTTATACTGCTCTATCTGGCCATAAAAAAGGGCTTCGAGCCTCTTTTGCTGCTGCCGATAGCGTTTGGCTGCCTGCTGGCAAATCTGCCGCTCTCGGGAATCCTGGACGAGGGAGGATTTTTGTACTGGGTAAAGTTCGGCATCAACCATGAGATTTACCCGATCATCATATTCATGGGAATAGGGGCGTTGACCGACTTTGGACCGCTCCTCGCCAACCCGGTCACGTTTTTGCTGGGGGCGTCGGCGCAGCTCGGCGTCTTCATCGCGGTGCTGGGGGCAATGGCGTGGGGATTTACCATCCAGGAGGCCGCTGGAATAGGAATAATAGGAGGAGCGGACGGTCCGACCGCGATATACCTCTGCAGCAAGGTGGCGCCTCAGATACTCGGCGCGGTAGCTGTGGCGGCATACAGCTACATGTCCCTCGTGCCGCTCATTCAGCCGCCAGTCATCAAGCTCCTGACGACCAAAGAACAGCGCGCGATCAAGATGGATCAGCTCCGCCCCGTCTCGAAGCTCGAGAGAGTGCTCTTCCCCATAGTGTCGACCATAGTGTGCGGGCTGATACTTCCCGCTTGCGTCCCTCTCGTCGGGATGCTCATGTTCGGCAACCTGCTTCGCGAGTCCGGCTGCACTGAACGTCTGAGCCTAGCCGCTCAGAACGAGATCCTGAACTTCACAACGATATTCCTCGGGCTGGCCGTCGGCTCCACCATGGAGGGAGATACGTTCCTCCAGGTGACGACGATAAAAATAATCGCGCTTGGACTCGTCGCGTTCGGCTTCAGCACGGCCGGCGGGCTGGCACTCGGTCAGGTGTTCAGAATAGTCTCCAACGGAAAGATCAACCCGACGATAGGCGCGGCCGGAGTCTCGGCCGTCCCGATGGCGGCCCGCGTCGTTCAGAAGGTCGTCCAGAAGGAGAATCCCAGCAGCTTCCTCCTGATGCACGCCATGGGTCCAAACGTCGCCGGAGTCATCGGCACCGCTGTCGCAGCCGGCACCATGCTGACGCTGCTGACGAAATAAAAGGCAAAAAACCGGATAACCCGAATAAAACCGCCCCAGTCAGGAGAGAAGCCGGGGGCGGTTTTATAATGCCGGTTCCTTATTAGAAAACCTCGTAGTCCGAGTCTCGCTTGTCGGCTATGAACATGTGGCCGGGAGCGTGAGTTATAGCAAAGGGCGGCTTTGACCTCATAACGGCTGCCTGAGGCGTCACCCCACAGGCCCAGAAGACCGGGACCTCCCCAGAGTTTATCGTGACTGGATCGCCGAACTCCGGCCTATTTATGTCCTTCACGCCTATCGCGGACGGATCCCCTATGTGGAGCGGAGCGCCGTGGACTGATGGGAACCTCGCTGTGCAGGTAACGGCCTTCACGACCTGGTGATGCGGGATCGGCCTCATGCTCATCACCATGTTCCCTGAGAATCTGCCGGCAGGGATGCACTGCACGTCTGTCAGGTACATCGGCACGTTGACGTTCTCCTCTATGTGTCTCACTGGCACCCCGGCATCGAGAAGAGCGCTCTCGAACGAGAACGAACAGCCTATCATGAAAGCCACGAGATCGCTCCTCCAGGCTGATTTTATATCCGTGGGTTCGTCTACCAGCTCGCCGTTCTTCCATATCCTGTACCTGGGCAGATCGGTGCGCACATCCGCGCCGGGCGCTATGAGCTTAGGCTCCGGATCCCCAGCCTCCGTCACATCCAGTATTGGACAGGGTTTCGGATTTCTGGTGGCATACAACAAAAAATCGTACGCCCAATCCTGAGGCAGCACTATCATGTTGGCCTGGGCATAGCCGAGCGCCAGGCCTGACGTAGGGGCCGTCCACTCCCCATCCCTCGTCAGCGCGCGAACCTCGCGCGCCGACTTGCGTGACAGCGATTCGGCCGTCAAAATCATTGCAGCGTCTCCCGCAGGGGTTTAATCATGACCCCGGCTTCCTCCAAAGCGCGGCGCACCGCGGCCGCCATGCCGACAGCCTCTTTCGTATCACCGTGCAGACAGATTGTGTCCGGCTTAAATCGTATCTCAGTCCCGTCGCCTGCCGTGACAGTGCCTTTCGTCGCCATCTGGACCACCCGGCTCGCCGCGACGGCTGCGTCATGAATGACCGCGCCCTCTCTCGAACGGGGCATCAGAGACCCATCTTCGAGATACGCCCTATCGGCAAAGGCCTCGGACGCAAACCTCACGCCCAAGGCCTTTGCCGCCGGCTCGAACTCGGATCCCGCGAGGCCCATCAATATTATATCCCCGCCCGTATCCTTCACTGCCGATGCTATTGCGTCAGCCAGATTCCTATCCTTAGCCGCCTGATTATACATGGCGCCGTGAGGCTTCACGTGCTGAAGTGTCGTTCCGGCGGCATGACAGAACACCTCCAACGCGCCTATCTGGTACAGGCAGTAGCCGTACACATCGTCCGGGGAACAAGCCATGTTCCTCCGGCCGAAGCCGGCGAGATCAGGGTACGATACGTGAGCCCCTATGGCTACTCCACCGTTCAAGCAGAGCTTTACAGTTTCTCTCATTATGGCAGGATCGCCGGCATGATAGCCGCAGGCCACGTTCGCCGACGAGACGGATGACAGAACCAACGCGTCGTCGCCCATCCTCCATGCCCCGAAGCTTTCTCCAAGATCGCTGTTCATGTCTATTGCTAGTTTGCTCATACGGTGTGCCTCCATCATAAAGAAAATCAGAACCTTGGATGCCGCGTTACTCGCCGGTATTATTATCTCGACCTGTGGGTTGCGCGCATCTGGTCTATCGTCTCCAGATCACGATCAAACCTTTGCAGATATCCGGCGGCCTCTTTTTCAGTGACTCTCTCGAAGCGGACTGTCTCGCCTGGCAGCCTCTGGGCGAGCTGTGCGGCAGACCATGCGCTCACAACAGCGATTTTCGTGTAACCGCCAGTCGTCTGACAATCGGACATCATGACAATCGGCCGACCCTGCCCCGGAACCTGCACCGAGCCATGCACTATGCCATCCGAAATTATGTCGGGGCTTTTGCGGCGCTCTATCTCCGAGCCGTCCAGGCGATAACCCATCCTGTCAATTTCATTCGTCACAGTGAACGGCGCGCCGTAAAATGTGCGTATCCCTTCCTCGGTGAAAGCGTCGGCCTGCGGGCCGTCCATCGCATACAGAGGCTCGCCCCTGTGTCGCGTAGGGCGGAGATCGGGCGGGCAGGAGAGACCGGCGGCTCTCCTCCAAAGAGGCCTCGGTTCGCACAGATGTACGATGTCCCCCGGTTTCAGAGCGCGGCCCTGGTATCCCCCTATCCGGGCCTTCGTGTAGGTCGATCTGCTTCCCATAACAAGAGGGACGTCTATCCCCCCGCTGAAGCAGAGGTACGAGCGGCAGCCGTCGCCCGAGAGCGCGCCGGCCGAGACCCGGCTGCCGGCGCAGACGCGGTGGACGGTCCATGCGTCGACCGGCGCCCCATCGATCCTCATGTTTAAATTCGCGCCGGTCAGTATAAGACAGCCCTCAGACAGCATTACGATTTCAAGACCTGGCAGGGCGACCTCAAGAGCCGCGTCATTCTGGTCGTTGCCGAGCAGGACATTTCCTATGCGAAGGGAAAATTGGTCCATAGGTTCGGAAACGGGGATTCCCCGAAACTGATGGCCCCATCTGCCAAGGTCCTGCACTATCGTGAACAATCCTGGTTTCCCTACGAGGAACGACATCAGTCCATTGCCTCCTCGAATATGTGCTCCGGAACGTATCTGAGGGCCTCGACTTCGCTCAGGATCTCACAGTACTCGGCCGCTGAGATGCTTAGGAATCGTATCCAGTCGCCGGCGTCTATCAAGGTTGGGTTTGCCTCGTTTGCGGGATCGAAGAGACGCAGCGGCGTGCGGCCGATGATTTGCCACCCTCCGGGACTGTTTATGCTGTACGCCCCCGTTTGATCGCCCGCTATGCCGACGCTGCCCGCCGGTATCCGTATCCTTGGTATACTGAGCCTCGGGGTGGAGATGGCTGCGTCCATCCCTCCCAGGTAGCCGAAACCGGGGGTGAAGCCCAACATATAGCAATAACAGTCATTACCGGTGTGCCTGCGGATTACCTCATCCTCCGGAAGCCCGGTGTGCTCCGACACATTCCCCATGTCCGGGCCGAACTCTCCGCCATATACCACGGGCATCACGAGGATGCGTTTCTTCCTGGACTTGCCGTCGTCCATTGAGTCAAGAGCGCTGGCGATAACTCGCTCCAGTTTTTCCCTTGTAGTCCTCAGGGGATTGAAGTGTACGGATAATGATCGGTACGTCGGCACGCACTCGCGGACTCCCGGTATATTTTTATCCGCCAGGACCCGTCTCAAACTCTGGAGCCTGACGTTGGCCGCCATCTCCATGTCGTCGGAGAACTCGACTACGAGACAACTCTCACCGGAGCCAAGGAATCTTGGCGTCTCATACATCCTGCCGTCCCCCCAAAAGACTCGAAAAATATATCAGATATTACATAACTGCCAAGATATAATATCATACTTACCTTTTGGTATGGCTGCTCCCTAATTCCCCCTCACGACTCTCTTCGCCCCCTGCTTCGCGAACCAGGCCTCTGCCCTGTCCATTATGTCGCCCTGCAGGACGACTGTCGTCTCCTCGACGTGACTTCCGCAGCCGAGTCCCTTTCTCATGAGCTTGGCCAGTGCCTCGGCAGTTTTCTTGTCCGGCGCGGGCTTCAAGCTGACCAGTGTTACCGTCCTCCCTCCTCTGCCGGAGGACTCCCGGTGAAGCGTAACCTGGGAAAGGGAACGAATGTACTCCGGCAGACTGGCTGCGTCAAGACTGCCCTGCCGGTGCGCCGGTTTCGCATCGGCTGACGGGCGGACGACGGTTATCGGCTTTCCCAGCGCCTCCCCTATCGATACAGAGATCTCTCCGCCATCATCTATGGACACACCGTAGAAGCCGTCCTTTTTCTTTTTTCCATTTGACACGGCGCTTCCCTCCAAAAAAAGGACGCCGCTCGGGCGTCCCTCTGTGATTCAAGTACCTGAACCGACTCCTACTTCTTGCCGTACAGTCCGTTGAAGCTCATCACCGCTCCAGTGCTGGCGGAACTTACCTGGCTCGCGTAGCGAGCAAGCCAGCCGCTCGTCACATTCGGACTGCGCGGCTTTATGCCGGATGCCCTCGACTCCAGTTCGCCGTCTGGGAGACGCACGTTTATGCTGTGCGAGGGTATGTCTATGTCTATTACGTCGCCCTCTCTGACCAGCGCTATCGCTCCGCCCTCCGCGGCCTCTGGGGAGACGTGTCCTATCGACGCGCCCTTCGACGCGCCTGAGAATCTGCCGTCCGTGATGAGGGCTACAGCCTTGTCGAGCTTCATGCCGGCGAGAGCCGATGTCGGGGAGAGCATCTCCCTCATCCCGGGACCGCCTCTCGGACCCTCGTAGCGGATAACCACCACGTCGCCGCTCTTTATCCTGCCCTCGTATATGGCCGCGATCGCTTCCTCCTCGGAGTCGAAGACCCTGGCTGGGCCGGAGTGAACCATCATTTCTGGGGCCACGGCGCTCTGTTTTACGACGCAGCCGTCGCGCGCGATGTTACCCCACAGGATCGCTATGCCCCCAGCCTTGCTGTAGGGCCTGTCCAGCGGGCGTATTACCTCCGGATTCTTGTTCACGGCGCCCCGCACGTTCTCCCCCACAGTCGCGCCGGTGGCTGTCATGGCCGAGACGTCGAGATACCCGGCCTCGGCGAGCTGGTTCATGACGGCAGGGAGTCCTCCGGCCTCGTAGAGGTCCTGAACGTGATCCGTGCCTGCCGGGGCGAGGTGGCAGAGGTTCGGAACCCTGCCGCTAACATCGTTTATGGTGTTCAGGTCGATTGGGACCTCGGCCTCGTTGGCTATCGCCAGGAGGTGCAGAACGCTGTTCGTCGAGCAGCCCAGGGCCATGTCCACGACAAGCGCGTTCCGTATCGATTTGTCGTTGATGATATCTCGGGGTTTGATATCTCGCTTGACGAGTTCCATTACCTTCATTCCCGCGTGCTTGGCGAGCTGCCTGCGGGCTGCGTAGACAGCCGGTATGGTCCCGTTGCCAGGAAGAGCTATGCCTATAGCCTCCGACAGGCAGTTCATGGAGTTGGCAGTGTACATGCCGGAGCAGGAGCCGCAGCCCGGACAGGAGGCGGCCTCGATTCTTCCCAGCTCGGCCTCGTCTATAAGACCGGCCTTGAAGGCGCCCACCGCTTCGAAGTTATTGTTGAGATTGACCACCTTGCCGTCGTGCCTCCCGGCAAGCATCGGACCGCCGGAGACGAGGACGGATGGAATGTTGAGTCTGGTGGCGGCCATGATCATGCCTGGGATTATCTTGTCGCAATTGGGAATGAGCACCAGGCCATCCATGCAGTGCGCCATTGCCATTGTCTCGACCGAATCGGCTATGAGTTCTCTGGAGGCGAGCGAATATCTCATGCCGCCGTGCCCCATGACGATGCCGTCGCACACCCCTATGACCGGCATGAGAATAGGAGTCCCCCCGGCCATGTAGACGCCGGCCTTCGCGGCCTCCGCTATTTTGTCCAGGTGGACGTGCCCAGGGACAATCTCGCTGAAGGCGTAAATCACCCCGATCAACGGACGATCTATCTCCTCCGCGGTGAAGCCGCAGGCGTTGAAGAGGGAGCGGTGAGGCGCGCGGTCCGCCCCCTTCGTGACGGTATGACTTCTCAAATTCACATCGAACCCCCCTAAATTACGCAATGCCAGATAATATCGTTTTTCACCAGAGTGGACGTACAAGTCATTTTACATAGATTGGAATATTTGTCAATCGCGCCCCCGCGCATTGCCGCCGGACGAGCCGGCCTGGCTTTTTGCCTGTGCCTCGCGGCTTTGACGGCAACCTGCGCGAATCCCCTTTGCTCAAGCGGGTATTCTGTGCTAGAATGTGCCAATCGCGGCGGGCTTCTATTCTTAGGGGTCCTGTTTTACATATCTTAAAGTGGAATAGGGGGAGTTTTCATGGCAAAAGCGTCAGTAGATCAGGATGCGTGCGTCGGATGCGAGGCTTGCACTGGTGCCTGTCCCACGAGCGCTATCAGCGTCGAGGGAGGCAAGGCGTCGGTGGATGCCGATACCTGTGTCGAGTGTGGAGCTTGTGTTTCTACATGCCCTGTGAGCGCAATCTCGCAGTAGCCTGATAATATTCCAAGAAATTTTCCATAAAGAGGCGGCCCCTCCGTGGGCCGCTTTTTTCATACTCTGCCCTCCGGAGAGCCGGCGAATAATATGGATAATATGATTGAGAAAATACGGGATATAGCGGGCGTAATTTGATAAGCTATAGAAATATAATGTGCAGGTGGACAGTATGAACAAACCCAGACTTACAATCTTTATCCGCATCCTTTTGGCAAGCCTCGCGCCGCTTATCGTCCTTGTCTTCCTGTATATGGACATGCCTCTCGGGCCGCTATACAGAAGGGTGACAGGGTCTATGAAGCTGATAGCCGCTGTAGCGGCGGGAGGGCTGTCGCTGTTATGCGCCAGTATTTTCCTCACTACGAGGAGGAAGATGCTGGAACAGCTGAACGAGAACCACGAACTCAAGCTCAAGGCAGTCGAGGAGGAGTGTCTCAGGAAGCAGGTCGAGGCAGAGTCGGAGGCCAAGACGCGCTTTTTCGCCAACATGTCCCACGAAATAAGGACCCCGATGAACGCCATACTCGGGATCTCGGAGATCCTGCTGACCGAGCCGCTGAACGAGAGACAGATGAAGTTCGTGTCGGACGTGAAGGTGTCGGCGGAGGCGCTTCTCGCCATTATCAACGACATACTGGACATGTCAAAGATGGAGACCGGGCATCTGTCGCTCGTCAGTGTCAACTACGACTTCAGGCTGATGCTGCAGAACCTCTGCTCCATCGGCTCGTTCCTGGCCGCCAAAAAAGGCATACTGTTCGAGTCGGAGGAGTCGTTGGACCTTCCGGAATGCCTGTACGGGGATGACGTGAGGCTGAGACAGATACTGCTGAACATCCTGAGCAACGCCGTCAAGTTCACTAATGATGGCAGAGTGACGCTAAAGACTTCGGCCACCGACCTGGAGCTGCGCTTCGAAGTGGAGGACAGCGGCATAGGGATAAAGCCCGAGGACAAAGACTACATCTTCGACATGTTCAGCCAGGCGGATGCGGAGAAAAATCGCCACATAATAGGCACTGGGCTGGGCCTCTCGATAAGCCGGAATCTGGCTCGGGCCATGGGCGGGGACATTGAAGTGTCCAGCGTTTACGGCGAGGGCAGCACTTTTGTCATAACGATACCCAGGGTGGACGGGGATGATTCGGAGATAGCAGGCACAGACGACATCGCCGCCAATTTCTCGGCGCCGGAGGCCCGAGTTCTCATAGTGGATGACAATGAAATCAATCTGAGCGTCGCAGAGGGGATGATCGGTTATTATGACATAGAATGCGACACCGTTCTCTCTGGGAGAGAGGCTATCGAAAAGATATCCGGGAACTCTTACGATATCGTGTTCATGGACCACATGATGCCAGAGATGGACGGCATAGAGACATCGCGCAGAATAAGGGCGCTAGACGGAGAGGGCTCGAAGGTGCCGATAGTGGCGCTCTCAGCCAACGCAGTCATCGGCATGAAGGAGATATTTCTCGCTTCAGGCATGAACGACTTCGTCTCCAAACCCATAGAGAAGAATAGGCTTAGGGCGGCGCTCTTGATGTGGCTGCCTAAGGAAAAGATAATGAGATAAGGATAAATTTAATGCGGTGGCGTCTTTGGAAGGTTGATAATTTTATGAAGAATCCGGCAGATTCGCTGCGTTTCCTCCTTGAAAGCACCCTCACGAAAATGAGGCTGAGAATGAGGGCAAAGCTGATAATCATTTTCGTGATTATAAATGTCATCCCGCTTGTGCTGTTGGCCACTATGGCCTGGCGGCAATCATGGCTGTTGGGCGACAAGCTGGGCCGCCGCACTGTTGAACTCACTCAAAGCGCCAACGCCGCCATCAAGAAAACCGGGGAGGTGGCGGTAAATGATTCCGTCAATGCCCTGAACAATCGCGCCACAGAAGACATAGAGCGAATGACCACCGATACCGCCAGGCTGATTGCCGACTTTCTGTACGGACGCGACGAAGACATACTCTACGCCTCCGGTATGCTGATCGCTGAGTCGGACAGATCGCTCACCCAGACCGCCCAGGATACCCAGGACGCGATAACGGCCAACCTGATGCGGACCACGACTCAGCTCGTGGCGTCGGCCGCCGTGATGATAGCGTTGGTGGTGTTAATAGCGATATGGATGGCCTCTGCCTTCACGAACGGCATCAAGAGACTGACAATCGGCATATCCCGCTTCCGCGCGGGCGAGCGTCAGTTCCGCTTTAACGCGCCAATCAAGGACGAGCTGGGGACATTGGCCGATTCGTTCGACGACATGGCCGACAGCCTGGTGTCGAGCGTTAAGGTACCGCTGGCCATAACCGACATGAACCACATCGTTATATATATGAACGACGAAGGGCTGAACTTTGCCGGCAAGGGAACGCTGGACGAGGTCGTCGGGACGTCCTACGACGACTGCAGCATCTATCCCGCGGATACGGGACACAACCCCATAAACGCGCTCGAAAACGGGCACGAAGCAGAGGTCCTATACCTCCCGGATCTGAGAATCTACGTCAGGGGCAGCGCGACATACCTCACGGACAAGGACGGCCGGAGGATAGGCTACATAATCATGACTACGGAAGTCACGGAGATAGTGGAGCAGCAAAAGAAGGCAGAGGAGCAGAGGGAGCTGCTGGACACCATATTCTCGTCATCCCCCGACCTGATATGGTACAAGGATGAGCAGGGCCGCTATCTCGCCGTAAACCCGCGTTTTTCCTCCATCATCGGGTGCTCTGCCATGGAACTTATCGGCCGCACAATCGACGACATCGTAGACGCGGATAAGGCGGAGTGTTTCAAGAAAAACGACAACGAGACGATAACCCAGGGAAGTCCGTTGCACAGGGAGGAACAAATGACGTTCGCGGACGGGCATTCGGAGACGCTGGATACGGTCCGCACGCCCATATATGACATGGATGGCGCCCTGGTCGGCATACTTGGGGTCTCCAGAGACGTCTCGCCGCGCGTGGCGATAGAGAGCGAGCTGCGCCGCACCCAGATGGAGCTGGAGAACGCTGTTCTGGAGGCCAATAGGGCCAATGAGCACAAGGGGGAGTTCTTGGCTCGAATGAGCCACGAGCTGAGGACTCCGATGAACGCCATAATCGGCATGACGAACATGGTCAGGAGAAAACTGAGCGAGACGCCTGTAGACATTCCTGAAGTACAGTCCCACGTCAGCCAGATAGACTCGTCGTCCCAGCACCTGCTGGGGATGCTCAACGATATATTGAATATCTCGAAGATGGATGCCGGCAAGATAGAGCTGTCCGAGGAGGATGTGGACCTCGACAAACTGCTTCAAACCGTGGCGGGAATAATAAAGTCGATGTGCGAGGAGAAGAGCATACACTTCGAGGCGTCGTTTAACGTACCGATCCCGGCGAGATTCACAACCGACCCAATTCGTCTGAGGCTTGTATTGATGAACATGCTCGGCAACGCCGTGAAATTCACCCCCGAATTTGGCAGGGTAGAGTTCCGCGTCGAGAGGTTGGAGCGAGCTGAAGGCAAAGCCCTGATAGGATTCGCCATTCGGGACACCGGAATAGGCATAGCCGAGGATGTGCTGCCGACGATCTTCCAGCCGTTCGAGCAGGGGACAAGACAGGTGACGAAGCAATACGGCGGCGCCGGCCTTGGCCTGGCAATCAGCCAGAGGATAGTGAGCCTCTTCGGCGGCGATATAGAGGTACAGAGCGCGGTAGGCAAGGGAAGCACGTTCAGCTTCAGCGTCTGGCTGACAGAGTGCGAACCTAAGGAAATCAAGAAAAATGACATTGCCAATGTCGAAAACCTATTTATTGGCAAGAGGGCCCTGCTGGTGGACGATGTGCAGATAAACCGAATCATAGCGATCGACCTGTTGGGCTTCACCGGTATGTCGATAGACGAGGCGGAGGACGGAGCGGACGCCGTCAAGATGTTCGAGGAGTCCAGGGAGAACACATACGACATAATCTTCATGGATGTGCAGATGCCCAACATGAACGGCAACGAGGCCGCATCAGCCATCCGAGCGATGGACAGGCGCGACGCCAAGACAGTGCCAATAGTGGCCCTGACAGCCAACGCATTCTCGGACGACATCGAGAGATCCGAGAAGCACGGCATGAACGCACATCTGGCAAAACCGCTCGAAGCCGATCAACTCATCAAGGTAACATGCCGACTCCTGACCTACGACAAGGAGAACGACGCGCACGCAGTCTCGCGACGCTGATTTATCGAACCTTAGAATAACTGATATTCGCGGCCAGGCGAGCCGGTCAGCCTGGCTCGCCTGGAACCGGCATCCCTGTCAACTCGCCCAAAAGCATGGAGCAGATTTG
Source organism: Synergistaceae bacterium (assembly GCA_031290235.1). Classification (GTDB taxonomy): domain Bacteria; phylum Synergistota; class Synergistia; order Synergistales; family Synergistaceae; genus JAIRWR01. Next base: position 25,247 of record JAITNX010000092.1, read on the forward strand.
GCGTGTGCCTTCACTCGCCAAATCGAGTACAGTTTTTATGTCGCTTGGGGTAATTTCATCATAATGAATACCGCAGACCGCGGCAGCATTTCTATTGAGCCTCTTTGCAAACTGCTCCGAGACATACTTTGCGACAACGTCATCCTTATGCCCCAACATCGTGATTACGGACGTCGACGCGCTGACGCTCCCGTCTCCGGTCAGGCTTGGACGCGCCATGCTGAGTGCCACCGCTCCGATGTGCGGGCGACTGCCGCCTGTCACAGTAACGCAGACATCGTCGCCAAGGGCTTCGACGGAAAACGTGATAGATATCGCGCCGCGGCTCAGCGTCAGATTACACATTGCCATGCCGAGCCGCGCTCAGCGCGATACGACAGGCGCGGCGGGACAATAATTATCGGCGTCAAATCATTCACCGGTTACCCATTTCGATGGATCGACATCCAGGAATTGCGATCTTGTGAACAAATCCTTCAGTTCATACGGCACTGTACAATCAAATATGGTCTTGCACGATATACCGTCGCCCCTGGAAGAGGGATTATAAATTTTCTTCTGCGAAGGATCCAGGGGGTGGCAGCGCACGCCGGGAATAAAAATTGTATCGATGTCCCCTTGGTACCTCGTATTCAGCGCGAAGAACACGTCGGTGGAGTCGAACGGATCTACGTCCTCCCCCACTAAAATAACGTGCTTTAGCTCGGAAAATGCCGCCATGGCCAGAAGAGCCGCCTGCCGCTGTCTTCCCTCGTCACTCGCGCTTTTTTTCTCAAATTGTATAATCGCCATATATTTCCCGCCACCCCCGGAGTGGCAGTAAACATTACGCAAACGGCCCGGCATGGCCCTCTCGATCATCTGGATGATGCTTGCCTCCGTTGGAATCCCAGCCATGCTGACATGCTCCTCGCTCGGCCCTATGCAGGTCTGCATGATTGGGTTTTTCCTGTGCGTCACGGCAAGCACCTTTATGACCGATACGTTTGCGTATGCCGAGCCGGTGTAGCCTGGAAACTCTGGCATCGCTTTTCCGGTGCCGGTGTTTAAATCTTCCGAGATGAATTCATTTGGGAGCAACTCGCCCTCTATGACATATTCCGCATTGGCAATGCATCTCTCCTTAATTGTGAGACAATCGGCCAACTCCACCGCGCGTGTCCTTATAGCTCCGGCTACCCCAAGCTCGTCATAGCCAATGGGGGTAGTTGGGGGTTCGAAACAGGATGCAATTGCAATGGCGGGGTCGACGCCTATGCTGATCGATATGGGTAATTTTTGGCCATGCGATTCCGCCTTCTCCTTAAAGGCGCCGATATGCCTCGAACCAGGCACGTAAAAGAAGGAAATAATATCAGGCCCCTGCAGGCAAAGCCTGTGAATTGTGACATCCGATGCCCCTGTCTCAGGATCCGAAGCATAGCACAGGCCCATTGTTATATACGGCCCCGCGTCTTCTGGCGTGTTGGTCGGCGCCGGAAGCAGCCTGCGGATATCAAAACCCGATTCTGACGCCAGGTGAACGACCTCCCGACAGGGCACGTCTTTACTATCTTTACTGGCTGTCACGACTGGCGGGATAGGATTCTGGACTGATTCGTTGAGCAGCCACCCCAACTCGCGCGGATCCCTGTTCAACAACAACCCGACCCGCTCGCGGGATGCGAGCATTCCGATTAACACGCGCGCCCCTTCATGACCGGTTACGCTGTTGAACATCATGGCGGGTCCGCTTTTCGTCGGGCGCATGACAGTCCCCCCAGCGCCGACGTGTCTATAAATCCCTGAAATCTCCGCGTGAGGCTTTGCGGGAACAGATGTCTCAATATACTGCCCTGGCACGGACTTTAGCAGCTCGATGGCCGACCTGAAGTCGTAAACGTCTCCCAACGCAATCACCCCTTTGCAATAACTGCAAGAATTATACAATCATATTTATCGCGTATTGACAATTAAATTGCTTGCAAGTCGTCCTAATTCCTCTCCTTCAGACGCGACGCCACCTTTTCATAGGCCGGCATACTGGCGCCGCGCTCGGCGCCAAGGCGCAATAAATCATATATCATGGTATCGACCTCGGAACGGCCGCCCCTGTTCAGGTCCTTCTGGAGGGAGGCCGTACCCCCGGGTGGCATTGCGTACATTATCTTTTGGTTATGCTCAACCAGATTGACATCGAATGTTATGCGCAAAGCCTTTGCCAGTCGGTCAATGTCCTCTATCAGGTCGGTAAACAGCTTCATTTTTTCGGGATCCGAGGCGATCTTATCGGTGGGGGCCCCGTCGTAGTATGCGCTTGCTGCCGCAAAAGGGGACACGAACGAAAGTTTGAGAAGCACTTCCATCGCTATATTGTCGGAGACCACGACGCGAATTCCGCTCTTTTCGAGGTCGTTTTTCACCGTTTCAAGCTGCGGCAATGGGGCCTCTCCGCCCCGCATCCCAAATACTACTCTGAAGAATTTACCGTTCTGCCTGATCTCGCCTGGCGCAAGTTTCTCGGCTCCGATGTAGATGCACCCATCCAGCACCTTAGCGTCTGGCACAAGGCGCTCGATTCTGTCGCCTGTGCCAACCGAGTTTTGTATAGGAATTACAATAGTTTCCGCCCCGCATATCCTGCGTAAAAATGGAGCGATTTCATCGATGGAATAAGTTTTTACGCAAACAAAGACGACGTCCGGCCTGTCTGCATATTCATCCTCGGAGTATGACGACAACGGGACTCGTACCCTGCCGTCTATCGTGGTAAGCAGGACGAGGCCTTCGTTTTGAATCGCCCTCAGGTGATCTCCACGCGCTATAAGGCTCACGTCCATGCCAGCTCTCGCCATAAACCCCGCTATGCAGCCGCCAGTGCCGCCTGCGCCGATTACCAGATATTTCATGATTTAAAGCACCCTCTCTAATGTGATATATCCTCAAAAAATTATATCAGATGTTCACACAGATGGGTTGACTGTTTATAATGCCTTGCAACAACAAAGTAAATGCTGTTGCCCTGGTTTTTTTTTGGAGGAGTGTTGTCATTCTCAACTCTGCGGAGTATTATATTAATCGTTACGTTATTATGTATAAACCACGATATTTAATATAGACTCCGCGGGAGGAAGTGAGATTTTGGACGTCCCGGATTACGCGAAAATACTTGTCTGTAAGATGAGCACGATATACCTCGCCACTCTGAGAGAGGACGGCCTTCCGCACGTCAGGGCGATATCCGTGATGAAGTCCGAAGGACTTAGCACTATATGGATGATCACGAGCGCGTCGGACGATAAGGCGAAGGAGCTGGAGCTTGAGCCGAGGTGCATGATCTACGCGACCACTATCGGAGATGAGCCGGATTACGCGGAGCTGCGGCTGTGGGGGATTGTCGAGATAAGCGCGGACAGGGAAACGATAGACTCTCTGTGGGTGGACGTGTACGACGGCTATTTTGCGGACGGCGGGAGGAACGACCCCAGCATCCTGGCGCTGAAGTTCATGTCGAACTCCGGTGTCCTCACTACTCAAAGAGGAAGGGAGACGTTGGATTTTAAAAAAATCCAACGCCCCTTCACGGATTAGGGAAGGGATGATTTATCGCTAGGAGCCTAAAGGGTATCAGTTTGAAAAACTGCCGCTTTTGCCTTCCTTGTTGCTGCAGAAAATACCGTTCGATATGTCGAAACGCAGGACCCTGAAATTTGGATCGTCGGGGTCGTTGTAGTGCTTCTTTATCTCCTCACACCAGACGTGCTTTCTCGAAGTCGCGTCATCCAGTATTGAAACATTTCCCCAGAATCGGCATTCGGCAAGGGTCTTCTGCGAGTAGGTGTAAAGCACGGCCTTGTTGTTTTTTACCAGCTCGATTATCTTGCTGGAGTCGAGGTCGGTCGCGAACCATACCGTTCGCACTTCATCTGTCCTCAGCGGAATCATTGCCCTCAAGTTCGGGTGCCCATGGCTGCCGTTTGTCCCCATGAAGACCACCTTCGACTCGGCAAGCAGTTTTTCGGCCTTAGCTCTGGTATCTTTGTGACCAGTTTCATCAATCCTCATGAAAATTTGCCTCCAATAACTGTCATATTGCTGGAAATTTTATCACATAGACAGATTTTATGACAGTCTAATTATTTATTTCTGCATGGTAAACTTAATAAAACCCAGCCCTCAATCTGTTTACTGCGATACCGCACGATGCGACGATTAGCGCGAGTGTTTTTCTATCCATCTTTGCTATAATATTTATGCCGTTCGCATAGCATGTCGATATCCGGCTGATTATGAGGTGAGTGTGATAATGAGGCATTTTTTTGTAAATATAGTTCTTGTGTGCTGTTTTGGAATATGTTTTCCCGGCGTCGCATTTGCCGCGCCGGATATAAACGCCGAGGCCGCAAAGGGCATCCTGGGCATACTGGACGCGCTTGACGGCGCCACTCAGGTGCGGCAATTCGTGGAGGAGTTTGGACGCCCTGACAGCGCGGCGCCCGAGAAACCGGCCGCCGGGGAAAGCGTACTGTACCAATGGACGAAGAAAATGGGCGGAGACGACGGCGCGTATTTCATCTTCACCGCCATGACCGGGTCCGGAGGGGTTGGAATAACGAGCAGGTCCGTCACTGTCTATTTCGAGGACAGGGGGAAACATTCAGACGATTATGACAGGGCAGATGCCTATTTTCTATCAATTTGCACAGGGCTCGAAACGATCTTCAGCCATGTCTCAAAGGTCAAATCGAGCTCAGGGACCTTTGGCGAGAGGTTGAGGGCCTACTATCCCGTGGATGGCGGGCGGATGGTCGGAGCGGTTTTGACAAAGACGAAGGACGGGCATGCGAGGGTGATTTTCTCCAGGGCCACGAAGGAAGAAGCCGAAAAGAAATATATGCACATAAATGGAGAGAACGTCAACGTACGCGAGGGCCCAAGCACGAAGACCAAGGTTCTGAGGCGGGTGTCAGGGAACGAGGAGGACGCGGAGGTCCTGGAGAGCAGACAGCTCCAGAACGGTGAAAAATATCCCTGGTGCCTGATTCGCGACAGAGTCGGCCAGGGCTGGGTGTACGGAGAGTTTTTGAAGCCGGCGGTCGAGTACTCGCTGAGCGATCTGGCGTCGCGGAAGAAATAATATGACTAATTCCAATTTTGAGTCAAATATGCTTTTATTTGACTCAAAATTGGAATGCGCGACACGATGTCGCGCCGCGCAATGCGCAGCATTGCGGCTTCTCTAAGTCAAACGCGCAGG
>JAITNX010000165.1 GCA_031290235.1 Synergistaceae bacterium
GAGGACAGCGTTCTCGGGTCAGGCGCGGCCATGCAGCGCGAGCTGCAACAATAATCCTTCTCGCCATATCTTGCCGACATGAGCTTCATCGCAAGCAAATATTCGGCAGACACCGTTTGAACGCGCAAGCCTTTAAGCAATATAAACTCTTCCACGGACGCATTCGGCCCAACAAAACTTTTGACGCCGTCATTCAGCCAATCGTCCGGCAGGTTTTCTTGTTCCGCGATTTTAGAGGCAATACGATTGATAACGTCTTTGGGTTCATAAAGCGCATCAATATCTTTTGTCGCGTCACGAGCCGAATGCACAAGACACATAGAAGCGCCGCCCGTCAAAAGGATTTCTCCACGCAAATCCTGTTCCGCCAGCGCTTCGCCTAATTGACGCAGATAATCCAATATCTTTTCACGTGACAGCATGGATGCAAACCACTACATTCGACACAAGACATTCTCATCTACGAACAAGTTGCGATGCTTAAACTCTGCCGGAGATTTATACATAAAAAGCAACCTCAATTTGCCTCTCGCATTACAGGCAAAATGCGGGGTCCTCCCCGATAAATAGCAGCGTTTCTCAAACGCCCATCGCGGAGGTTCAAGCCCATAATCGTTCGCAAGTTTGTGAGCCGCAGAGGCTAAAAATGGGACGCGCTCTTGCCTGTTCATATCCTCCGGGGATTTACGAATCATTTGCGCTTGTACGCCTGACGGCGCTTTATAAAATGCGTCGAGAAAATCTCCAAGCAAAAGATAAAAGTCGCCTCCTGCGTTTGTATTCTTTGATACGCTGTCAATGCTTTCCATTGGGATTCCCCCTCTCTGCTTTTAGCAGGATAAAAACTCCCTAGCGACAGGGCCGTCGTCGTTTGTCAAAACAATCTGCCCGCGCGTCCAACCTGTTCGATTATTTTATTCGGAGACGCGCAAAAATCAAGGATAGGAACGCGCTCCATCCCTTCCGATTCATCAATGGCGGCTACTGTTGCCGTACTTTGCATATCCCGCATAATTCTACACCTCCAATCTATCTATGAATATAGCCCCAATGACCCTTCCATGCCCAATATTATGCAAATTTCAGCTCGGGATTTCATTTATGGCCGGTTATTTTTTTATGTGGTATCTGAAACTTCGCACCCATAAAATTGCGTTAGCACCTTAAAATCGCGCACCGCAACTTGACAAGAAAACATGTAACGGGGAATGTCCTCATCTAATAAATTTGCCGTGGAGATAAAAGCCCTTTCTGTGTATAATCGTCTGGTTCATGCGAGAACTCGCGTGTGGTATGTGGTTTAAGGCCGCGATTGGCGGTTAATTCCAATTTTGAGTCAAAGATGCTTTTATTTTACTCAAAATTGGAATGCGCGACACGATGCCGCGACGCGTAATGCGCAGCATTGCGGCTTTTCCAAGTCAAGCGCGCACGATGCGCGTTTGACTTGGAATTATAATAAGAGGAACAGTGGGGGTGCGGAGATGTTTAAAATATTATCTGCTGCGCGAATAGCTCCGAAGGAGTACGACCTCTGGATTGCGGCGCCCAGGATTGCGGCGCATGCCAGGCCGGGGCAGTTTGTAGTCGTCAGGCCGGACGAACGCGGGGAGAGGATACCTCTCACCATTGCGGATTTCGACCAGGCGCGCGGCGCCATAAGGCTGATTTTTCAGGCGGTTGGAAAGACGACTACGAGGATGGCGTCGTTCAAGGCAGGGGACTCTGTGCTGGATATTTCAGGACCGCTTGGCACGCCGAGCGATATCTGCAAACTGGGCACTGTCATGATGGTTGGGGGCGGGGTCGGTATAGCGGCGCTGTATCCAATTATCCGAGGACTCAAAGAAGCCGGCAACAGAGTGATCACGATACTTGGCGGCAGGACGTCGGAGCTGGTTATCATGAAGGATGAGTGCGCAAGGTACTCGGATGAACTCATAATAACGACGGACGACGGCTCCGAAGGCGCGAAGGGGCTTGTGACGGACGCGATGAAGAAGGTTGTCGAGCGCGGGGACGTCGTCGATCAAAGCTGGGCCATAGGACCGACCATCATGATGAAGTTCTGCGCGAAGGCGGCTGTGGATCTCGGCCTGCCGATGTGGGTATCGATGAACCCGATAATGGTGGACGGAACCGGCATGTGCGGCTGCTGCCGGCTGACGGTCGGCGGATGCATAAAGTTCGGCTGCGTGGATGGGCCGGAGTTCGACGGCGCAAAGGTGAACTGGGATGAGTTCATGAGCCGGATGAAGCAGTACAAGGACGAGGAAAAAGTATCAATGGAAAAGTACCAGGAGGAAGTGGGTGATCTCTCATGGCTGTAGGCAAAAAAAAGACCCCGATATCCGAGCAGCCGCCCCAGGAGCGCGTGAGGAACTTCAAGGAAGTCTGTCTCGGCTACACCCTCGAAGAGGGCAGGGCCGAGGCCTCTCGGTGCCTTAAATGCAAGGACGCGCCCTGCATCCCGGGCTGCCCTGTCGCCATAGATATACCGGGCTTCATTCTGGCGGTGAGGGATGGCGACATGCCTCAAGCTGTAGGGATACTGTCGAAGTACACGAACCTTCCTGCCGTCTGCGGCAGGGTCTGCCCGCAGGAGACCCAGTGCGAGGGTGTGTGCAGGCTTGGACGGGGCAAGGATTTCGAGCCGGTCGCGATAGGCAAGCTGGAGCGCCTGGTTGCCGACTGGAATTACTCTCAACCCATCGCGAAAAAACCCCAGGTCCCGGCGGAGAAACTTGGGCGAGTCGCGGTTGTGGGGGCGGGCCCAGCCAGCCTCACTGTGGCCGGCGACCTTGTCAAACTTGGCTACGAGGTCACGATGTACGAGGCCCTTCACGCCCCAGGCGGTGTGCTGATGTATGGCATACCTGAGTTCAGGCTTCCAAAGTCCATAGTGGAGCGTGAGATATCCGCCATCACTGACCTGGGCGTCAAGTTCGAGGCCAACGTCGTCATAGGGCGAACCCTCTCGATGCGGGAGATAATGGCCGAGTTCGACGCATGTTTCATAGGGGTTGGCGCCGGCGCGCCGCACTTTCAGGGCGTGCCTGGCACAGCGCTCTCAGGCGTTTACTCCGCAAGCGAGTACCTGACCCGCATAAACCTGATGCACGCTTACGACTTCCCGGCCTATGATACCCCGGCAAAAAAATCGAAGACTGTGGCCGTGATAGGCGGAGGCAACGTGGCGATGGACGCGGCGCGCTCCGCGAAGCGCCTCGGCGCCGAACGCGTAGCCATAGTATACCGCAGATCCCTGAAGGAGCTTCCGGCCCGAATAGAGGAGTATCATCACGCTGTGGAGGAGGGGATAGAGTTTCACTGGCTCACGAACCCTGCGGAGTACGTCGACGACGGATCGGGAAAACTCAAGGGAGTCACCTGCGTAAAGATGGAACTAGGCGAGCCGGATGAGTCGGGGCGAAGACGGCCGGTCGCCGTCACTGGAAGCGAATTTTTCATAGAAGCCGACACTGCGATAGAGGCCATCGGTCAGGGCGCGAATAAGGTGCTGCTGGCGACGTTCCCGGAGCTGAAACTTAATAAATGGGGCTACATCGAAGCCGACACGAGGACCGGGGCGACGTCTGTCCCGGGGGTATATGCCGGAGGGGATATCGTCACAGGGGCCGCGACAGTGATACTGGCGATGGGTGCTGGCAAGGAAGCGGCCTCCGCGATAGACGGATATATAAGGTCGGGGAAAAAATGAGGCACGGAGGCGCTTATTTTACCAGCGTGGCTGGAATACAGTAAAGGGAGGTTTTTTGCAATGCCATTGAATCTGCACGGACGTCACTTTTTGACCTTGAAGGACTTCACAACTCAGGAGATACAGTTTCTCCTGACTCTCTCCGCAAACCTGAAGGAGAAGAAGAGGCTGCGAATCCGACGTCCGTCGCTCGAAGGGCGCAATATAGCCCTCCTGTTCGAGAAGCCATCGACCAGGACCAGATGTGCCTTTACGATAGCAGCCTCCGACGAGGGGGCTCACGCTGAGTTCCTGGGCAAGAACGACATACACTTCGGCGGCAAGGAAGATACGAAGGACACGGCGCGGGTGCTTGGACGCATGTTCGACGGCATTCAGTTCCGCGGATTCAAGCACTCGACCGTCGAGGATCTGGCGAAGTACGCCGGAGTCCCGGTGTGGAACGGCCTGACCGACGATTATCACCCGACTCAGATACTGGCCGACATGCTCACAATACAGGAACACTTCGGCGGCCTCAAGGGCCGGAGGCTCGTCTATGTGGGAGACGCCCGCAACAACATGGGTAACTCGATGATGATAGGGTGCGCGAAACTGGGCCTGCACTATGTCGGCTGCTCGCCAAAGCCGCTATGGCCTAACCCGGAGTTGGTCGCCATGTGCCAAAAAATAGCGGAGGAGTCGGCTCTTGGCGGCACTATAACGCTGATGGATAAACCTAATGATGCCGTAAAGGGCGCTGACGTAATATACACGGACGTCTGGTACTCCATGGGCGAGGAGGAGAAGGCGGCCGAACGCAAGAAGCTGCTCTCGCCGTACCAGGTGAACATGAAGCTGCTCGACGCGACCGGCAGCGATGAGACGATATTCCTTCACTGTCTGCCGGCTTTCAAGGGCAACGAGGTGACGGAGGAGGTATTCGAGCACCCTCGCTCGAAGGTCTTCGACGAGGCCGAGAACAGACTGCACACGATAAAAGCCGTGATGGTGGCAACTATAGGCGATATTTAGGCCGCATTGGCCCCCTGAGTTTAAGAACCGCGGGGGCCTGAAATTTTTGCTGGCCTATTTCAGCATCGTGTAGTATCATTGTATGCTATTGTGTTGAATAAATAACAAGCGAGGGGGGAGTGCGGGGATGAGGGTAAGGTTGGACGACGTTGAACTGTCCCTGGACGATGGCGTAATAGACGGCGGTCACGAGGCAATATATGAAGAGGCGAGGAAAAAGGCGCGGGCGAGCAGGCGCGTGATAATAGACATTATAGTTGACGGTGAGTCCGTCGGCGAGGAGGACGCGTTTTTTTCGCTGTCGGGAGGGCTTGACATTCGGTTCGTCACTCAGCCGATTCGCGACCTCGTGTCTGAGAGCATGGACGAGGGAAAGAGATATTTCGTCTCGCTGAAACAGGGACTCGACTCCATCGCTACGCTCTTCGAGGAGTCTAATGTCCACGATGCCCAGGCGAAATTCGCCCAGGCCATCGATGGCATTAACTGGCTCCTTGGAGTGTTCGACAAGAGCTGCCTATTGCTGGGCGTGACCTCCGGCAGCCTCAGGTCCGGAGACTATGAGAAGGACCTCGGCGATTTGAATCAGGCGCTCACTGAGTTGGCTTCCTCCATGGAGAGCGGTAAGACTATGAGTCAGGCGTATCTCATAAGAGAGAAGCTGGCGCCGTCGATCGAGCGGTTCTCGGTGTACTGGGACGAGGTCGCGGCATTGCTCGGCGCGCCGCTACAATGAAATCATTTGTGATATAATCGCCTCGATCATGCGCTGTCCTGGGCGTATAGCCCGCAAGGAAGCGGAGGTGAATTTTTGTCAATAAAAAAGAGCTTGTCGGTCTTCTTGCTTCTGAGCCTGGCGATGAGCGGGGCTGTGCTTTACCTCAGCCTTGACAAATCGTCGTGGGAAATATTCGGGAAGGCGGACAGGGGGAAACTGGCGCTTTCCTTGGTTATGGTGGTTGTGGTATGGCTGCTCGACGCCGCAAAGCTGATGGTTTTGACTTTGGCGGCCGGCGAGCGTATCTCTTATACTCTGTCGCTCGAACTTGTGTGGATAAATTTTTTTGGGGCGGCTATTACCCCGATGCAGAGCGGCGGCGGACCATTTCAGATGTATGTGATGTACAAGAACAAAATTGGAGTAGGGAAGACCGTAGCCATTACCTTTGTCCGCACAATCCTGACGCTGCTCATACTGGGCTTCAGCATACCGCTGAGTCTGCTGGTGCGACAGGATCTGCCGAATATCGGGTGGGGCATGAAGGGGTTCATAATCTATATTATAGCGCTTGTAATGATCGGCTGGCTCTGTTTTGTCCTGAGTCTCGTCCGGCCCAGGGTGATCAAGAGATGGTTCGGCGTGATCATAATGCTGCTCAAGCGCCTTGGCTTGCTGAAGGCATACCGGGTGACGCGGCTCATCAGGAGAGCGTGCCGCGAGATAGACGCCTACAACCAGAATCTGTGGGCATTCATGACCACCGGCAGGAACTACTTCCTGCTGGCAATTCTGGCGGCGTTGCTGCAAATGATAGTGTATCTCTCGGTCATGCCGTGCCTGTTGTGGGCGGTGGGGATTCGAGTCGCGTACCTGGATTGCATAATCATGCAGGCCCTGTTTCTCTTCATGCTGTATTTCATCCCGACGCCGGGAGGCAGCGGGGCCGCGGAGGGCGGGGCGGCCCTCGTGTTCAGTATGTTCGCCCCCTGGAGCGTAGCCGGGATGCTTGGCGTCGGTTGGCGCTTCATAACGGAGTACACCGGCATAGTTCTTGGCACTATCGTGGTCGTCAAGCTGATAGGCTGGAGCCTAATGAACCAAATAATGGCAAAGGGCGGCGAAGGCGGTTCGCACACGGAGGCTGACGGGGGCGGGGACAATTGAGCGCCTTTGTATTCAAGTATCGCGGCCTGTTGTGGGGCATATTCGCGTTCGCGGTGGTGATCTTCCCCGATGACGCCTCGCCATTGAGGCTGGCTTTGGCGGCGCCGTTTCTCGTATGCGGCCAGGCCGTCCGCTTCTGGGCCGCTGGAGTCATTCCAAAATACAGGACACTCGTCCTTGACGCCCCAGTTCTTGTGACGTGGGGACCATACGCTTTTATCCGCAACCCGCTTTATGCGGGCAACGCGCTGCTTGGCTGCGGATGGTCGCTTATGGCGGGACCATTCTGGCTGCCGGTGTTTGCGGTCGCATATTTCGCTATCTATTCGCTGGTGATAATCCCCTACGAGGAGCGGTTCCTGCTGAAAAAGTTCCAGGACGAGTACGCCAGCTACAGGAGCGTGACGCCCGCCATGGTCCCGAATATCCTGAAGTTTGGCGAATGTGCCGCCAGGAAGGCCGGAGAGTTTGACGCGAAAAAATCATGGTCCATGGAGCGCCACTCCCTTCGAATGAACGCGGCGGTTACAGCTGTTATCCTGGCGCGGCTGGCGTTTTTATAGTATATGATTGACGATCGGTCTAGTCGAGCGAGAGAATGTCTTGTTCGTCCAATCCGGTATACTTCCTGATTGTCTCAGAAGAAAGCCCGTCGGCCAGCATGGAGCGCGCGACCTC
>JAITNX010000211.1 GCA_031290235.1 Synergistaceae bacterium
AGCGATTCTTGAATATAACCTCCGTACGGAATATAATTCGCACAGCGGTGTGACGTTCGCCGCGGATCGCGCTGATTTCTTTAAATTTCAATTCAACGGGCTAGAGGCTGCGCGAAAAAAATACGATTGGCACTTTGATGAAAATTTCTCTCTAATTTACCCATATAGAAGCAGGAATTTATTTCGGAGCGTCAGAAAATAAGGAGATACCTATCAATGAATCCAACGAGACAAAAAATGGTTGTTGCGCTGTTACTGACGACGCTTTTTGCGGCGTTTGCGTCCTGCGGATGGGCGGCTGGCGCGGAGTATGTGGAGGGCGAGGCGCTGGTCATCCTGAAGAACAGCTCGGGCAAAAGGCTGACGGCAAGGGGTATTCGCGGCGACGCCGGCTTTGAGTCGACTCTGCGCGCCGTGGGCAGGGCAGGCGCCAGGACGGCTCATACATACGGCGACCTATCCGAGACAGCGAATGAGGTTTTCGCGCTGGTCAGATCAGAGACCGACTCCACAGAGGAACTGATCGAAAAACTCAGCGGCGACCCAGACGTCCTCTCCGTCACCCCTAACTACATAATCCACACGAAAATAACGCCCAGCGATCCGCTTTACACGGCTGGCGCCCTCTGGGGCCTGCAAAAGATCAACGCTCCAACGGCATGGAACATAACTCTGGGCGGCGGCGACGTACACGTAGCGGTGTTCGACTCCGGCATCAACATGACCCATGAGGACCTTCTGGACAATCTCGACACTAAATTCAGCCGCAGTTTCGTCCCAGGCTCGTATGACGGCAGCGATTGCAGCGACAGGATAGGGCACGGCACACACGTCAGCGGCATTATCGCCGCCGCTGGCGACAACGGCAAGGGCGTGGCAGGGGTAAGCTGGAGGGCCAAGTTGATCACGATAAAAATCGCCGACAACGAGGGCAAGAGCCGAGTGGACACCATAGTCGCCGCCCTGGACTATTTTCTTGGTATATTGAAGGATAACCCTGAGATGAAGATACCGGCGGCCAACTTTTCAATAGGCTTTTACGTGACGAGCAATCCGGAGATCTCAAAGGGTACTGTCATGTACAGGGCCTTTAAAGCCATCAGCGACACAAACAGGACAGTGATCGTCGTCGCGGCCGGCAACGAGGGCGTCGAGGTCGGAGTCCCCGCCCCGGAAGGGATTCAAATCAACGACAATCCGGCGCTGCCCGGCACGTACATGTACCCCGCATCCTTCACTGGGATCGATAATATGGTAGTCGTAGGCGCCATCGACAAGGACGACAACGCGTCGGTTTATCGCGGCGGCAATGGAGAATTGCTGGGAGCTACCTGTTGGAGCGGCGCCAAGGTCGATATACTGGCGCCTGGGTCCGATATCGTCAGCGCCTATATACCAAATTCCAACAGTTACGCTTTGAAAAGCGGGACGTCAATGGCAACCCCGCACGCGTCCGGCACAATAGCCCTGATGGCCTCCGTGAACCCGGGACTGCGCGCCTCCGCTCTCAAGAAAATTCTGCTCGAATCCGCAAACGAAAACGTCAATCCCAGCCTCTCGGTTCCCGGTCTACCGCAAAGCGGCGGGAAGATATCCGCTCACGGCCTGCTCGACGCCGGCCAAGCTCTCTACGCGGCCAGCATGACGGAGAGCGATCCGGCGCCGGAAGCGCCGGCCCCCAAGCCTGACGAAGGAGCGGACGGCATCGAGCCAGACGAAGGAGCGAGCGGCGTCAAGCCGGGGAACGTGCCGGATGAGATCGCGCCTAACTACGGACAAAGCGGCGGCGGTGGAGGCTGCGACTTCGGCTTAGGCGCGGCAATGGCACTCTTTTCATGCGCGGCTTTAGCCATTGGGAGACGAAGGATGTAATTCCAATTTTGAGTCAAATATGCTTTTATTTGACTCAAAATTGGAATGCGCGACACGATGTCGCGCCGCGCAATGCGCAGCATTGCGGCTTCTCTAAGTCAAACGCGCAGGATGCGCGTTTGACTTAGAATTAGAATAACTGGCCGGACAGAATAAATTTGCGAATATTACCTATTGTATATATGGTTTTAATGGTATTATTGATTGTGGCAGCATGAATTATTCGGAGGTGTACTCATGAGGATATCGACGAGAGGGAGATACGCTCTGAGGGTAATGGTTGATCTCGCCATAAACAACACCGGCGAGTTCATACCTCTCAAGAGCGTTTCGGCAAGACAGGAGATAACGATAAAGTACCTTGAGCAAATCATTCCTCTGCTCAGCAAGGTGGGATATCTTAAAAGCTCGCGCGGCAAAGACGGAGGCTACAGGCTGGCTCACACGGCGAAGGACTACACGGTCGGGGACATCCTCAGGGCGGTCGAGGGAAACCTGGCCCCGGTCGCCTGCATGGAGGACGATCCAAACCAGTGCCCCAGATGCATCGGCTGTGCAACCCTTCCCGTGTGGGCAGGCCTCGACAAGGTAGTAAACACGTATCTCGACGGCATCACCTTGGACGAACTGGCCGAGAACAACAGAAACCAGGGCGGGCTGGACTATTCGATATAATTAAAATAATTAAAATTCCGCTCCTGAACCGGCATTACTCGCGCTAAAGACGCTTGGTTTCCTCTTTTCATCAGGCAGCCATCTGGCTTTGCAAACGCGAGGGAGTACCTTTGATTTAGATAATGAAGAAAATTGGTGGAATTCAATTTTCCATCTTGACAGGATTTTATTTAGCGATACAATCCTATTATTCTGATAGGATTTATGCATGTATGGCGCGGCAACTGAAAAAAATTCAAACGCAAAGGGGATAGTTTCTATGGGAGTCTACGCAAAAGTAACTGATCTTATAGGGAAAACACCGCTCTTGGAATTGGGGAGATATGGGACCAAACATGGATTGTCCGCAAGGATTCTGGGTAAGCTGGAATACTACAACCCGGCGGGGAGCGTAAAGGATCGCATCGCCAAAGCCATGATCGACGAGGCGGAGAAGAAGGGACTGCTCAAGCCCGACTCGGTGATAATCGAGCCGACCAGCGGCAACACCGGCATTGGGCTTGCGGCTGTCGCGGCGAGCCGCGGATACCGCATAATACTGACTATGCCCGAGACGATGAGCGTCGAGCGGCGCAACCTCCTCAAGGCTTATGGCGCGGAACTGGTGTTGACCGAGGGCGCAAAGGGCATGAAGGGGGCAATCGCCAAAGCTGACGAACTGGCGGCTTCCACCCCGCACAGCTTCATACCAGGCCAGTTCGTAAATCCCGCGAACCCGGCCATTCACCGCACTACGACCGGACCCGAGATCTGGGATGACGCGGGCGGCAAGATCGATTTTCTGGTGTCCGGAGTGGGTACCGGCGGCACTATCACAGGGGCTGGAGAATTTTTGAAGTCCAAGAACCCCAACGTCAAGGTCATTGCTGTCGAACCGGCCAGCTCGCCGGTCCTCTCCGAGGGCACGCCTGGCTCTCACAAAATCCAGGGCATAGGCGCGGGATT
Source organism: Synergistaceae bacterium (assembly GCA_031290235.1). Classification (GTDB taxonomy): domain Bacteria; phylum Synergistota; class Synergistia; order Synergistales; family Synergistaceae; genus JAIRWR01. Next base: position 3,493 of record JAITNX010000211.1, read on the forward strand.
CGTGCCTGATGTCTTGAATACATCAGTCTATGACGAAATAATAAAGGTAAAGGACGAGGACGCGTTCGCGGCAGGCCGGGAACTCGCAAAGATCGAGGGACTGCTGGTGGGTATCTCGTCAGGCGCCGTGACCTGGGCCGCGACTCAGCTGGCGCTGCGCCCAGAGAACAAGGGAAAGACCATCGTCGCAATTTTGCCAGACACTGGCGAGCGTTACCTATCCACTCCGATGTTCGCGGATTAATACTGATTTTAACGCATCTCAAAAATACGGATAGGAGGATTCATTATGGCAATCGCAAAGAACACCGATGCGTGGGCTTTTGAGACAAAACAGCTCCACATCGGACAGGAGCTGCCCGATCCCGCGTCTGACGCGCGCGCTGTGCCCATATACCAGACGACGTCTTACGTATTCAGGGATTCCGCTCACGCGGCGGCCCGCTTCAACCTCACGGATCCCGGCAATATTTACGCGAGACTCACGAACTCGACACAGGATGTGCTTGAAAAGCGCGTCGCCGCCCTGGAGGGCGGTGTGGCCGGACTCGCTCTCGCCTCCGGCGCGGCGGCCGTCACATATTCCATCTTGAATCTCGCCAAGGCCGGCGACCACATAGTATCGGCAAAGACGATATACGGCGGCACTTTCAATCTGCTCGAGCATACCCTGCCGCTGTACGGCGTAACTACCACGTTCGTCGATCCCGACGTCGAGGGTTCGTTTGAGAAGGCGATCAAGCCGAACACGAAGGCCATCTTCATCGAGACGCTTGGCAACCCGAACTCGAACGTAATCGACATCGAAGCCGTGGCGAACCTCGCTCACAAGCACAAGATCCCGCTTCTGGTGGACGCGACCTTCACGACGCCATATCTGCTGCGCCCAATTGAGTATGGGGCCGACATAATAATACACTCCGCCACGAAGTTCCTCGGCGGACACGGCACCACCCTGGGCGGCATAATCGTGGACAGCGGCAAGTTCGACTGGGAGGCGTCCGGAAAGTTCCCGCTGATCACCGAGCCGAGTCCAAGCTATCACGGGCTGTCGTTCACAAAGGCGGTCGGCGCGGCCGCGTTTGTCGTCAAAATTCGTGCCATCCTGCTGCGCGATACCGGCGCGGCTATCTCGCCCTTCAACGCGTTTCTGCTGCTGCAAGGGGTGGAGACCCTCTCTCTTCGCGTGGAACGCCATGTCGAGAACGCGCTAAAGGTCGTGGATTATCTCAAGCATCACCAGCAAGTCGAGGCGGTTCACCACCCTTCGCTGCCCGAAGAGCCAAGCCACGCGCTCTACAAAAAATATTTCCCCAATGGAGCGGGTTCTATCTTCTCCTTCGAGATAAAAGGGGGAGTAAAAGAGGCGCAGGCTTTTATCGACCGGCTGCAGATCTTCTCGCTGCTCGCCAATGTTGCGGATGTGAAGTCTTTGGTTATACATCCGGCGAGCACCACTCATTCGCAGCTCAGCGAGGCGGAACTGCTGGATCAGGGTATAAAGCCCAATACTGTCCGCCTTTCGATAGGAACGGAGAACATAAAAGATCTTATCGCGGATCTCGATCAGGCCTTCAAGGGCTGATCGACGTGAAGTTTTCGCGGGATTGACGATTGAATTAAAACCATATTAGCCGGAGAGCGGCCGGGAGGCCGGCTTCGGCTTGTTTTTTGCCGGAGGCGATTGAATGAGGGGCCGTGTCATGGCGGCGATGAGCGGAGGGGTTGACAGCTCTGTAGCGGCGCACATTCTGCGATCTGACGGATATGACTGCACCGGCGTGACGATGAAGCTCTTCGACAACGAAGACATCGGAGCGGATTCGGACGGCCTCTGCTGTTCCGCCAGGGACGCGGAGGACGCCCGCAGAGTGTCGTTTGCGCTGGGTTTTCCGCACTTCGTCTTCAACCTCTCGCTGGAGTTCGCCGCGCGGGTCGTCGGCAGATTCATCAGCGAATACGAGGCTGGGCGCACACCAAACCCCTGCATCGATTGCAACCGCTACATAAAATTCGAAGAGCTTCTCCTGCGCGCGCGTCAAACCGGCCATGACTTCATAGCGACAGGGCACTACGCCAGGGCAAACCACGACGCCGCATCCGGCAGGTTCCTGCTCAAAAAGGGGACCGACGCCGCTAAGGATCAGAGCTACGTTTTGTACGCGATGACGCAGGAGCAGCTTTCGCGCACGCTATTTCCGCTGGGAGACATGACAAAGGCGGAGGTCAGGGAGATCGCCGCCTCGTTGGGCCTGGTCAACGCCCAAAAAAAGGAGAGCCAGGATATCTGCTTCGCCCCCGACGGGGACTATGCCCGTTTCATCGAGAGAAGAACAGGCAGGGTCTGCGAGCCGGGGAACTTCATAGACGAAACTGGCGCGGTCCTCGGGACCCACAGGGGAATAATCCGCTACACCATAGGACAGCGCAGGAGGCTCGGGCTGCAATGCGGCGGCCTGTACGTATGCGGCAAGGACGCGGCCCGCAACACCGTCACCCTTGGAAACGAGAAATCGCTCCTCGTAAAGGAGCTTACGGCAGACGGCGTCAACCTGATATCGTGCGAGTCCCTGACCGCCCCGACGAGGGTCATGGCGCGCGGCAGATACAGACAGCCGGAACAGCGGGCGACCGC
>JAITNX010000213.1 GCA_031290235.1 Synergistaceae bacterium
CAAACTAATTTATATTATATTAGAACTAATATTTACCGCGTCGGCAAAGCGTGTAATAAAAGCCCCGAATCCTTGATATTTCTGGATTAGGGGCTATCTTTAACTTGGCTGAAATTGAAAAATGGCGGTGAGGCAGGGATTCGAACCCTGGAGGGCGGTTTTAGCCACCCTACTCGCTTAGCAGGCGAGTGCCTTCAGCCGCTCGGCCACCTCACCGCGCAAAGGGTATTCTATCTTCGATCATGCTCCTCTGTCAAGCTGTAAATGCTCTAGTCCCCTGATACTGGAGCCGTCGCAGTTGGTTGCGACTGGGCAGGCGGCTCGGCGGGTTCGGCTATGGTTTTTTGTTCAGCGTCCGCCGCGGGTGTCTCTGAAACGTCTCCGGACGAGACGAGCGGCGTTACCTCCGCCTCGGGCGCCACATCATCCGATGTAATTGGCTCCGGCTTGTAGAATATCGAGTCGTCAAGGATCTCTACCTTGGCGCGGGCGCGCATCTCCTGAATGAATTGCGCCTGCAGGCCTTGGCGTTTCTGGTCGAGTATCATCTGCTCTACGTCAGCGCTTACTTCGTCAAGCGACGCGATGCTGCTCTCCTCATGGGACCTCTTCAGAGCCAGCAGGAAGTCTCCGGACGCAACCTCCGTCACTTTCGAGATCTCGTTCATCGGAAGGTCCTTCAGGAACTCGAACTGCTCCTGCATCTGTTCGACCGGCACCAGAGCCGGGGTGTCGTAGGGCGTCTGGTACAGAAGCACGTCAGCCGACAGGCCTTCCAGTGCCTCGCTCCACAATTTTCCTTCGGCTATATCCTTGCGCGCGGCATCCGCCGCCTCATTCGACGAGAAATTCGCCAGGTTCATCATGAATCCCTCCGGCTTGCGGTAGCGGGATTCCTTCAATATATCGTAGAGCGCGGTTATCTCGCTCACGTCCGTGGAAACAGCGGACGTGACCTGCTCGAAGAGCGTCTGGCGGCCCAATCCCTGCTGTACGTTTTCCTTCAGCTTCTTTTCGTCCAGGCCGGCGCGCTCCATCTCTTGCATATAAATCTCGCGGGTCGGGAATTGGTTCTCTATATCCTTGACCGCGGCGTCAACGTCATCGTTTGTAATAGCGATTCCGCGGGCCTTTACCTCCTTGTCGATCTCCGTTATTACGGCGATCTGGTCAAGGACATTTGAGCGAATGGAAGGGTAGTCATCCTCGGAAATCGTGGCCCCCTGGGGGCCAAGGTTCTGGATCAGCTGGAACATCTCTGTCTCTATGCGTGAACGCATTATCTGTTCACCGTCGACTACAGCGACGGCATAGTCCTGGTTCGATTCAGCGCCAGCTTGGACTCCGCCACCCCTGTTCGAGCTGTAGCTGCCGTAGCCAACGAAGCATGAGACCACAAACAGGACTACGACTATCAACATAATAGACCTTACATTTTTTCTGAGATACCGCATCATGGCGCAAAACGTCCCCCTTTAATTTTCTCTAACTAGCAACCTTGAGATGATACTATGTAGAGCCGCTCCTGTCAAAATATTTTTCACGGCTTATCGCGACTTATCGTCATATCTCAGCCAGAGAATACCCCCTCTTCGGATCCGCTCTCAAGGGCACGTCGATGCCCCCAACTCCCTCCATTGTGGCTGTCAGAAGCGCCTCGATCTCGTCCGCGGCCTCGGGCTGCGTCTCACATATCAGCGAGTCGTGGACCTGAAGCACGAGCCACGAGTCGAGGTGTTCCCTTTCCAGCGTCCTGTGAAAACGAATGAGAGCAATCTTCGCTATGTCGGCCGCAGCGCTCTGTATCGGGGTGTTCACGGCCACCCTGTCCAGTGGGCTGCCACCGCGTCCCTCCACTGTGGAGACCTCGGAGAGCGGCCTTATCCTGCCAAAGATGGATTGGGTGAAGCCGCGCTCCTTCGCGTCTTTAGCGCTTTGTTCGATGTACCGCTTTACCTTGGGCAGCACGGAGAAATACCTATCGACCAGGCTCGCCGCCTGATGGCGCTGTATGCCCATCCTCTGGGCAAGCCCGTGCGCGCCCATGCCGTAGATAAGGCCAAAATTCACGGTCTTTGCGAACCTTCTCTGCTCCGGTGTGATGTCGTCTGGTTCGAGGCCGAATACCCACGACGCGGTTTCGAGGTGTATGTCCCTTCCGTTCGCGAATGCCTCGATCAAGCGCTCCTCACCGGACAGATGCGCAAGGACTCGCAGCTCTATCTGGGAGTAATCGGCGGCGACGAAGATCATTCCGGGCCGGGCAGCGCAACCCGGCGTTATCGCCTTCCTGAATTTCACGGCCCAGTCGCCGAATACCGGCAGATTCTGGACGTTGGGGTCGCGGCTGGCAAGCCTTCCGGTTCCGGTCGCCGAGTGGAGGAACGTCGAGTGTATCCTGCCGTCTGAGGACTCCTCCAGGTGTTTTATGAAGGGTTGAACGAAGCCGCTTGACATCTTGGAGCACTCCCGGAAGTCCAGCATCTTCAATGGGATCTCGTTCAACGGTTCCGGCAGGCGCGCCAGTTCCTCCAGCACTCCAACGTCAGTAGAGAAGCCGGTCTTTGTCTTTTTGATCACAGGCAGCCTCAGCCGCTCGAAGAGCAGTTCCCCGACCTGTTTGGGCGAGTTTAGATTTATCGCGCCCCCGGCGGTGGCGAAGATCTCCCCCTCGAGCAGAGTTATGTGGGCGTTGAGCTCTTCGTCCAGAGCGTGGAGCGCCCCGGCGTCGGCCAAGAGTCCCCTGTTCTGCAGCGCCGCAAGAACCGGCGTGAGAGGGGCGTCTATTTCCCTCATCACCCTCGCCATGTCGTCCGCATGGGGGCTGCGTGAATACTCATCCCACAAAGAGAGGATCTCTGACGCGGCCCCCGGTCCCGCGTCATTTTTTTCACCCCGACCGCCCAGTATGACATCGAGATCGTGGCTCCTGGCGTCGGGGTGCAGGAAATAGTGGGCCAGCTCGACGTCGAAAATTTTATCCGGCGCCTTGCCCAGACGCGGCGTCCGGTCGCACCAATTCCTGTAGCCTGCGAGTATCAGCCTGTGGCCGCCTATATCCAGCCAGGCCGTCAGCCTTGCGAGGTCGGATTCGTCCAGCCTTGCCCACCCGCCGTCGCGCGCCATCATAACGCATGGGTCGAGTGCAATGGCCAGCACGTCCTCTGTCATCAGGGAGTCTATTTCCTGTTCTGACAGTCCTCTCGATACGGAAGCCGCGGCCTGCTCCTGTCCGCCTCCCCCGGCCATGGGCGCGTCCAAATTCAGGCGGGACATCAGCTTCTTCAGCCCAAGCCTCTCGCAAATTCTCTTCGCCTCCGCGGCGTTTGCCTCGCTCTTGCGCAGCAGGCC
>JAITNX010000206.1 GCA_031290235.1 Synergistaceae bacterium
GTGTCCTCATGGCCGAAGACTCTTTTAAAAAAATAGTCATTCTTTCGGTTAATCTTCATACGCACGCACTCTCAATCTTGTAATTTGGCCTCCATGTTCATAACATGACTATTATAAACGGCATGGCGCGGCGATTCAACCCCGCCCGCTCGGGGGTAAGCGCCTATCCCATGACATCACGGTAAAATAACGGCCCATGAACGACCATCAGCCTCCCTCTTTGATACCGATTTGAAATCGCTCAGGTAGTGGCGTCAAGGGACAGAAAACTTGATATAATACAAAAAAACTGAAATACAGGACGTTTCATCTTCCGAGCTGCGACGTTGAGGAACTGCGAGAGGCAAAAAGCCGCCCGCCAGTATGTATGCTTATATCCTACCCCCTCCCCTCATACTTGCCGGCATTGACACCAAAATTTCGAGCAATATAATAATCAGCGGGAGAGTTCACGAGAGGGAGGAAGAATATGCAGTATCGCGGCTATGGCAAAACTGGTTATAAGGTATCGCTGCTCGGCATGGGGTGCATGAGGCTGCCTCGCAAGGAAGACGGACAGGTCGACCGTGAGAGGGCTTACGAGATGATTCGATACGCGGCCGATAACGGGATCGACTACTTTGACACCGCGTTCGGCTATCACAACAAGACCAGCGAAGAAGTGGTGGGCGAGGCGCTGGAGGGCGAACGCCGCAAGAAGGTGAAAATAGCCACAAAGCAGCCGTTCGGCGAAATGACCACCCAGGCGAAAATTCGCGAAAACCTTGAGAACACGTTAAAGAAGCTGCGCACCGACCACGTGGACGTTTACCTGGTTCACGGCATCAACGGCAGCCAGTGGCCCGACATCAAAAAACGCGAGATCCTCAAGGAATACGAAAAATTCAAGGACGAGGGGTTGATCGGCGCGATCGCCTTTTCCTACCACGGCAATTATGACGGATTCGAGAACGTACTGACGGAGTATGACTGGGACATGTGTCAGGTGCAGCACAACTTCCTCGACACCAATAGGGAGGTGACCACGAAGGGGATCGACCTGGCGAGCCGGAAGGGTCTGGCACTCGTCGTCATGGAGCCGCTGAGGGGCGGCAGCCTCTGCCAGGGCACCGATGCCGTGAACCGTGTCTACAATGGAGCGCCGGTCAAGCGATCTCCGGTCGAATGGGCATTCCGGTATGTCGCCAATTTCCCCGGGGTAAGCACGATCCTGAGCGGCATGAGCACACTCGGGCAAATCAAGGAAAACATCGCTCTCTTCTCCAAACCTGACATGAAGGAGGGCTGCCTCACAGACGAGGATTTGGCTATGCTGGCCAAAGTGAAGGAGACCTACGAGTCTGTCGCGGCAATACCCTGCACAAGCTGCGAATATTGCCTCCCCTGCCCGCAGAAAGTACAAATACCCGGCGTCTTTCAGCGGTATAACACTGCCTCGATGTTCGAGAATTTTGAGCCGCCGAGGAGAACTTACATGTTCCTCACCAAGGCCGGAACGGACGCCTCAAACTGCGTCGAGTGCGGCGAATGTGAGAAAAAATGCCCGCAGGGAATAAAGATCATCGAACAGCTCAAAATCGCCCACGAGGCGCTCAAGGGCTGGATCGAGCTATAACCGCCGGCAGGGTGATTTTTACTCTACTCTATCAGCATCGCGTCGCCGAACGAGAAAAACCTGTACCTCGACTCCAGCGCCTCGCGATATGCCGACATTGTTTTTTCATACCCGGCGAACGCCGCTACTAGCATCAGGAGGGTACTCCTTGGGAGGTGGAAGTTCGTTATCATGGCGTCAGTCGCTTTGAACGCATAGCCGGGGCGGATAAATATGTCGGTCCGCCGTTCTCCGTGGCCTATGCGACCGGCGCCGTCGGCGAACGACTCGAGCGTCCTGACGACAGTCGTTCCGACAGCCACGATTCTGCGGCCCTCCTCCATCGCCATATTGATGGATTCCGCCTGGGATTCTCCTATGCGGCAGAGTTCATAGTGCATCAAATGTTCCCTCACGTCGCGGACCTTCACCGGGCGGAACGTGCCGAGACCGACGTCGAGAGTTATGAACTCGTGCGCAACCCCTTTTGTCTCTAACTCGGCCAATAACTGGTCAGTGAAGTGCAGCCCAGCGGTTGGGGCGGCTGCGGAACCATTTTTTTTCCGGTCCGAGTAGACGGTCTGATAACGCTCCTCGTCAGAGGCTTCATTTTTTATATAAGGGGGAAGAGGCAGGCTGCCATACGCCTCGAACAGTTCGCCGGGAGATATATCGCCTGGCAGTCTGACGAACCGCAGGCCGTCGCCAGCCCTCTCGCCGATCACGACGAGACGCCCGTCGCGCAGCTCGACCCCGGTCCCAGGCGGCAGTTTTTTACCTGGGCGGACGAGTGCCCTCCAGACTCCAGGCAAATCGGCCGGACTCAGGCAAAAGACCTCGGCCCTCGTCCCTCCATTGGCCTTCCTCCCAATCAGCCTCGCCTTGAAGACCCTCGTGTCGTTCATCACAAGCAGATCCCCGCCGCGCAGCAGCTGCGGCAGGTCCGAGAAATTCCAGTGAGAGACGCTGCCGGAATGGCGCGAAACTCTCATGAGCCTGGAACCATCCCTGCGCTCCGCCGGACGCTGGGCAATTAGATCCTCCGGGAGGCCGTAGGAGTACGACTCGATGTCGCAGAGATCTATTTCGCTATCTTGCAATTGTCGTCCCTGGGAAGTAGTAGCCCAGTATCTCCTCGCACTTCATGCCCTGGTCGGCCATGGCCTTTGCCCCCCACTGGGACAGGCCTACGCCGTGGCCCCAACCCTTCCCATTGAATACGAACGCGGATGGGCGTGATGCCATCGCCAGCGGCTTTTGCGCGGTCTTGGGCTGAACCGGGGTCTCCCGAACCGGCTGTCTGGCAGGTGCGCTCTCCCCCATCCTGCTCATGCCTATTTCCAAATAAACATCCCTCTTATCCTGGTCGAGGATCATGTCGTATAGTTCGTCCCTGGTGAAGATGCCGGCCTTCGTCATCTCGAGCAGAGGATCCTTCGTCATGGCGATCTCCTCCAGGCTCGGAACCTTTAACGATTCCGGGCGAACATCGGAGGCAATCCGGCCCCCCTCTCCAGGCTGAGCCGCCCCGCCGTTCGAGATCGTGAAGAAGGTGCTTCGCACTACACTGCTCCCAGCGGCCATGCGGAACTCGTGCGCCCTCACATCCACAGAACCCCTGTCCCCGCTTATGCGAAGCTGGACGGCCCTTCCCGCGTTATCCTTCTGCGATACCTCGACAGAACTGACGGTTCCCACAGGTTTGCCCATCTTGCCTAGCACCGACGCTATCTGATCACCGGTCATGCTTAACTGCCACGACGAGTGGGGCGACTGGTAACTCGCCTTCTCCGGAAGCGATTTCAGGTAAGGCCTATTTCCGCCCCACACGTGAGCTATGTCCACAGTCGAGCCGCCGCTGTCGGAGTGGTAATAGATGTCGGCGGGCGCCCCGTCATAGGCCAGTATCTGCCCATTCGTCCCGGATACGGCTTTATCCGTACGGGGATCCTCCGCGCTGACCCCCTTGTACATCTGCGAGTTCTCGGTCGCGACCAAGTCATATCCCTTCGCCTTGAAGCGCCCCCTGTTTTTGACGGCGTAGGTTCTGGCGAGTATCGCCTGAGCCTTCAGCGCCTCCACGTTCCACTCCGGGTTCATCTCGATCTTGAGTATCCCGCGCAGATAGTTTTCCAAATCGATCTCGTTGACTACTGTGAACCCGCCGTTGGCCTTTATCAGGCTCATTCGCCCGCGATACCTCGTCCCCTCCCAGCCAAGCCCGCTTTTTGCCGTCACCTGAACAGGCAGGGCCAGGGACTTGCCGGCCACCTTGACTCCGCCTCCGGCCGATGATACTAAATCGCCGTTCTTGGCCGCGGCAACAACCCCCTTGGCGTCCTTCAGCGAGAGTCCGACGCCGAGCAGTTTACCCGAGGACACGCCCTCGGCGACGCCTATTTTTATATTGAAGTTCTGTACCGCGTCCGCGGCCGCGGCAAGGGGAAAGAGTATCAAAAGCAGGGTCAAAATCATGCGGAGCTTTTTGTGAATTGTGACAAACATAATTTATTTACCTCCGAACCTCGATATCAAATTTATTATTACAGTATCTTCGCCATGCCGTTCATCCGGTCACTCCTCGTCATCCAGCAGCAGCAACTGCCTAAATTGCATAGATGGGGCGCGGCCCATGTACTCGTACGTATTCCTCGTGGCCTTGCGGCCCCTGGGCGTGCGCTCCAGCAAGCCCTTCTGTATCAGATAAGGCTCGTATATATCCTCTATCGTCTGGGTATCCTCATTCAAGGCGGCAGCCAGAGTGGAAAGCCCCACAGGACCGCCGTCGAAAAGTTCGATAAGGGCCGTCAGGAACTTCCTGTCCTGCTCGTCCAGCCCCTGAGAGTCCACACCCAGCATGTCGAGGGCGGACTTGGCAAGAGAGACCTCTATCGACTTCATCTCCCGCACCTGCGCCACGTCGCGGACGCGGCGCAGCAGGCGGAGGGCGACCCTCGGCGTGCCCCTGGCCCTCATGCCTATCTCGCCCGCGGCTTCGTCAGTTATGCTCACGGACAGGACATTTGCGCCGCGCAGGACTATCTTCGTAAGCTCATCGAACGTATACAGGTTCAGCTGCTCCACTATGCCGAAGCGGGCGCGAAGCGGAGAGGTCAATAGTCCAAGGCGCGTCGTCGCGCCGACGAGCGTGAACCTGGGAAGCTGGAGGCGGATGCTCCTCGCGAGAGGCCCTTTACCGACGACTATCGCGAGGCAAAAATCCTCCATCGCGGGGTAGAGTATCTCCTCGATGTTCGCGGACATTCGGTGTATTTCGTCTATAAAAAGAACGTCGCTCTGCTGAAGGTTCGAGAGAATTGCGGCGAGGTCTCCGGCACGCTCCAGCGCCGGGCCGGACGTAACTCTGAGGTTACCCCCCATCTCGCGGGCTATTATGCCGGCAAGCGTCGTCTTCCCGAGTCCCGGCGGGCCGTAGAACAGCGTGTGGTCCAGGGGTTCCGCCCTGCCGCACGACGCCTGAATATATATCGACAGCTTATCCTTCAGGGCGTCCTGCCCAATGAACTCCTGAAGCGCCTGCGGGCGCAATGTGAGAACGTCTTCCTCGCTATCCCTCCTGAGGCTCTCGAATGGCTTGTCCTGGAGGGGTTCGGCCGATTCCATCCGTTATCTCCTCTGGAGCCTGCCAAGGGCGGACATCATGAGATCCTCCTCCGTCCAGGTCCTATCGGCAAACTCAACCCGGCAGGATGAGACTGCCCGCAGCGCTTCGCTCTGGGAGAAGCCGAGACCGACCAGGCCTGTTATGACTCCGGCGTCCAGCGAACCGCCGGACGCCTGGGCTTCCACTCCCGCAATCGCGGTGAATTTCTTCTCCACCTTCGCCCTCAGCTCGAAGCAGATGCGCTCCGCCCTCTTGGGACCCAGACCCGGTACCGCCAGACGGACAGAGTCTCCGGCCTTGATGGCCGATATGACCGTGTTCGCGTCGAGATGCCTCAAAAGAGATATGGACAGCTTGCCTCCCATTGTCTTGACCTGGGTTATTTCGAGGAAGAGCGACCTCTCCAGTTCGTCGGAAAAGCCGAACAACGCCATGCCGGCATCGCTCGAATGGAGATATGCGGCACAGGTCAACGGCTCCCCCACCCTCGCGGAGGCTATGAGCGTGCCGGTCGCGTATACCTCCAGGCCGAAGCCGGAGACGTCGAGACAGATGAGATCGGCCTCAACGGCCGCGACAATTCCTGACAGGCGTCTTATCATTCACGCGATGCCCCTGTTCTTGTGTTCATCGTACATTGCGAGAGACAGGCCGGTTATGGCGATGGCGAGCGCGTCCGCCGCGTCGTCCGGGCGCGGCGTCACGCCGAGGTTGAGCAGATGCTTCACCATGCCCTGAACCTGCGACTTCTCCGCGGCCCCGTTGCCGCACACCGCCAGCTTCACCTCCGACGGCTTCGGCTCGTACAACGCCAGCCCCCTGTTCGCAACGGCCAGCAGAATAACCCCGCGCGCTTGAAAAACCATCTCGGCCGTCGTGGTGTTGCGCCCAAAGTAAAGTTTCTCCACAGCGACGATGTCCGGCGAATGGTCGGACAGCTTGGAGTTGAGCGCCGCGTATAGATCGCGCAGTCTCTCTGAGATAGGACGGCCCGGCTCGGTCGATATCGCCCCATAGTCAATGGCGGTCATATCGCCGCCTCGGTCGTTGACGACGCCGTAGCCCATCAGTCCTATGCCGGGGTCAATTCCAAAGCAGATCAACTTATATATCCGTTCAGCGTCCCGTTATTCAAGCTGAGACAGGATCTCATCCGGGATGTCGAAGTTGGAGTAGACGTTCTGAACGTCGTCGTGCTCCTCAAAGCGGTCGACCATCGTCAGGAGCTTGGCCGCCTCTTCCTTCGTCTTCACGGAGATAGTGGTCTTAGGCTCCAGGGATACCTCCGCGTTGCTTACCACGTAGCCCGCGTCCCTTATCGCCGAGGCCACAGCGGACAGCGCCGTCGGTCCGGTTATTATCTCGAAGCCCTCCTCGGCCGCGCTCAGATCCTCGGCGCCGGCATCTATGGCCACGCCCATCAGCTCGTCCTCGTCTATGCCGTTCCCTGTCACGGTGACGACGCCGCGGCGCTCGAAGTTCCACGATACGCACCCGACCTCGCCTATCGCGCCGCCAACCTTGCTGAAAAGGGAACGCATCTCCGGCGCCGTTCTGTTGCGATTGTCGGTCATAGCCTCCACCATCACCGCGACGCCGCCCGGACCGTATCCCTCGTATGTTATGTCCTCGTAGGTGACGCCTTCGAGGTTCCCGGAACCCCTCTTTACCGCCCTCTCGATGTTCTCCATCGGGACATTGCCCTCCTTGGCGCGGTCGATAGCGACCTTGAGCGAGAAGTTGGCGTTGGGGTCTCCCCCGCCCGACTTCGCCGCGGCAATGATATTCTTTGTCAGCCTCTGATAGGCGACGCCCTTCTTGGCGTCCTGAGCGGCCTTTCGATGCTTGATATTGGCCCATTTGGAATGACCTGACATTTATATCCCCCTCTCCATAAATTTATCCCGATTTCACAGCTGTCGTGATTGATTTTACCACAATAGTATAAGGCCATGCCCGGCAAGCGAAATAGTCGCCTCATCATCGCCTCTCATGTTCGTCGGGACGGAGAAAACTGACCGGCGACCTGCTCGAACACGTCGGCGAGGATGGGGTCGAAGTGACTTCCGCGCCCCTCCAGGATAATGCGGACGGCGTCTTCGTGGGGAAATGCCTTCTTATAAGGCCTGTCGGAGGTGAGCGCGTCGTACACGTCGGCTATAGCCATCAGTCGGCCCGGCAGGGGAATGTCCTCTCCAGCGAGTCCGTTGGGGTAGCCCGATCCGTCCCACTTCTCCTGATGTGTGCCGGCGAAAATCTTCGCATACTTCAAAAATTCGCTGTCAGACGTCTCGGCCTCTATCCGCTCTATTATCCTGACTCCAAGAGTCGTATGTTTTTTCATCTCGTCGAACTCCTCCGGCGTGAGGCGTCCCGGCTTATTGAGGATGTTGTCGGAGATTGCGATTTTGCCGACGTCGTGCAGCTGAGAGGACTGGAGCATCAGACCGATGTCCCATTCCTGCATCTGCTCCTTGTAAAGGCCCAGATCATCCAGCCCCCCTATCAAAATTTTAAGGCCGTACTGTGTGCGTTCGACGTGTCCTCCGGTGATGTCGTCGCGGCTCTCCACAAGGTCGGCGACGGTCTTTAAGATCGCGTTTTGCAGCTCCAAAACTTTGCTGGTTTTCTCGTCGATCATTATTTGGAGATTTTCGTTGAAGTGGCGAAGCGTCTTGCTCTGAGTCTCCAGCCTCTGAGCCTGCTCCTCCAGAATGCGCTTCTGGAACTCAACCGTGATGTGCAGCTCCACACGCTTGCGCAGAAGCTGCGGCATGAAGGGCTTCGATATGTAGTCTATGGCGCCGAGAGAGAGTCCTTCAAACTCGCTCTCGGCGTCGCTCTTTGCGGTGAGGAAGATGACGGGAATATCCGCGGTCTCCGGCTTGCTCTTCAGAATTTTTATCGCCTCGAATCCGTCCATCACCGGCATATCGATGTCGAGCAGAATCAGCTTAGGTTTGTTGCGCTCCAGCATGTCGAACATTTTTGACGCGGATGGGACCGTGAATACGTCATACAGCCCGGAGAGGGCTTTTTTGGCCTCCTTCAGATTCGCTATGGTGTCGTCCGCTATCATTACCATCAATCGTTTGTTATCCATTCTTCCGCCTCCGCCGTCAGGCGTCTTTTCCGATTCGTCCGGTTTCACCGGGGAGGTCGTGCCTGGCCGCTCCTCCACAGTTCCGCGCCGGTCCGGCTCGTTCCTGTAGCGCTCGAACGACCTGGCTATCAGCGGGATGAAATTTTCGGTGATGAACTGCGCGTAACCCACCATCCAATCCTCGAAGGACTCGGCGGCGCTCCCGTCCTTCTTGGGGTTTATGAGCTGGAGCACGCCCGATAAATCTCCGTCATTCTCCAGTATGGGCACTGTAAGGACGGATACCGTGACATATCCTGACTTCTTATCGTACTCGCCGTTGAAGTGAAATGGCATGTCGGGTCCTATCGCGTGAACGTCTCTGATGATAAGCGGTTTTTTCGTGACGGCGACGTAGCCGCACATGGATTTATCGTCGATTGGAACACCGGCTCCTATGTAATGGTTTCCACAGTCGGCCCTCGTCATAGTGTCATTCTGGACGTATACGAACCTAAGGACATCGCCGTCGGCGACGTAGACAGTCGCGGCGTCCGACGATGTGACGGCCCTCATGTCGGTTAGAAGATCAAAGATGAGCGCGTCCACGTCGCCGGAGAAGGAGCGCAGGAACGACTCTATCTTCGCCTTCATGTCGGGGTCGAACATGCTGTAAGCGCTGCCCGATATTAATTTTCTCCTGTATGTATCGCCGTTCATTTTATTCACCGATATGGACGTCCTCCGTTGTTATACCAAGCCGCGATCATAACGTTTGAATTTTGCCTGTACTCATCATTATAGCAGTACGCGAATCCAAAACGCCATTTTCTTTCGAAGTGTACCATGAACGTAGGATACGGCTCGTCAATAGGATTAGCGGTTCGAGTTCCTCTTTTCCGCCGCCGAAAGGAGCGCGGCGGCCGCGAGGACAATCGGCAGGGCCGACGGCGTCCCCTCTCCGTCACATCCGCCTCCTCCGCCACCCCTGCCGGACTGCGAGTTCGAACCCGGCGCGTAGCCCTCGCGCCACCTGTTGAACCAGATCGGGTCCGCTATGACTCCGTCGTTCGCCCCGTCCGGCACTATCAGATAACCCTCGTACATGAACGCCTCCAGCGCGGAGTCGTCGAGTACGTAGTAGGACAGAGTCATAGTGAGCGAGTCTCCGCCGGTGATCTCGAGTATGCCGGCGTCAATGGCCTGCCGGGGGCTGATCACTCCATCGACGAGCCGCGTAAACCAGCCGGTCCGTCCACCCTGGCAAATTTCCTTCTGGATGACCATCTTCGCGAAAATTTCGCTCAGGTGGTCGAGAGGCGCGGCGAGTATCGCGGATGTCATTGCCGCTCCAAAAACCGACTCCAGCTCGGCTCGCCTCGTCGTCACGATATAAGTCAGGGGGACGAGTCCCGCGCCACCAGCCGGAGCGTCTCTCAGGCCGATCGTGATGCCAGCCGCGTCCTTGCCTGTGGGCTCGAAGCAGTCTGGCAGATGATCTCCATCCGGGGGTAAAATGACTATGGCCGCGTTGTCCAGCTCCCCGATCAGATACCAGCCGCCGTTCACCTCCAGCGGCGGCTGTGTATTGCCAGGGAGTATGACGACGTCGCTCGAAACGAGCTCATCGTTTGCCCTCTCGAAGGCGTCGGCGACGTCTCCGGAGAGCGCAATCCGAGTCAGAAGTTCCTCCCCCACCACGAGGCTCTTCACGGACCGGCTTTGCAGAGTCGAGTCGTCCGACAGTGTCTGGGTCGCGGTGACAGTTATGACGGCGAGGCCGTATATGGCGCTGCCGCCAGCTCCACGCCGCGCCGGTCCCTCTATGGGGAGAGCCGTTATGAGGACTCGGTCCCGCGAGACGACCTGGGCCCGAACGAGCGAGGTCCCCTCGTCGTCGATCTCAACGCCTATCGCCGGAACTGGCGAGGGCGGCTCGCCGTCCTCTGTCTCTAAGCTGACGGCGAACTCGAAGCTACTTCCGGGGGAGAGAGTGAGGGGAAACCTGCCGGTCCCGACTGAGTGGACCGCGTTAATGCCGCTGGACCACAGCGAGACTCTGACCGAGAACGAAGTTCTCGTCGTCCCGTCCGCGGCGATGCACGTGAAGTCAATGGGCCCGCCCGAGAAGTCGAGCGGCCCAGTTAAAGCCGGCGATATGGCCGCTCCGGCGGGAAGCGCGACGTCGAGCGAGACCGCACTGTTGGCTACTCCTCTTGGAAGGACGACGGACCACGTCGTTCCCCCGGCCTCGGAGGTCAGAGGATAAGCCGCGCCGTCCACGGTCGCGGTTATCCCTACAGGCACTATCAGCCACTTCGCGTAAAGAGTCATATCTGACGTCACGACATCCGCGGCGAAGTTCCACTGCGTCGCGTATCCCGAGTCGACGAACCACCCCCCGAACACATATCCAGCCCTAGTCGGGGCAGGAGGCGCGGATATTACGGCGCCGTACTGGGTTACGAAGGGGTCCGGCGCGGTCCCGCCCGCGTACCCGAGGTTGAAGTCGATCTCGCGAAGAGACAGGGTTCCTGTCAGGTCGAGGGTGAATTTTTTCGACACGCCCCCGGCGCTTGCGGTCAGGTCGATTGTCCCCGGCGTCGTCCACCCCGAGTACCAATGACCGTCGCCTATGTCGTGCAGTTCGAGGACGGACGGCGAGGCCGACCATGCCACCGCTGCCGCTCCGGTTGTCTGAGGGAGCTTCAGCATCGACGAGACGCCAGCCGATGTGTCCGTGTCGCTGCCAAAGAGGACCGGCACGCTGCCGAGCGCGGATATCGCTCTCACAAGCGAGTTGGCGCTCGAGACGAGCGCCGATATCTGCGGATAATAGCCCGCCGCGTATGTCCAGGAACCGCCGAGTCCGCCCGGAGAGCTTCCGCTGGTCAGGGCGGCGGTCGTAAACGCGGATGCGCTTCCCACACTCGTCCCTATCGCCAGGACCGCCGCCCCTTCCTGGCTGTCGAAGGCGTTGCCGGTCACATTTGTGCCCGGGCTTAGGACACGGCCGGCGAACGATCCAATTGGGGCGCCTCCGGACACTCTGCCGCTCGACAGGTTG
>JAITNX010000091.1 GCA_031290235.1 Synergistaceae bacterium
CTGAGCTTCGTGTATGGCGTCGTGGAACCTGGATCGTCGGCGGCGCCGAAGGCGCGGCCAAAGGAATAGACTCCGGAGGGCGTCGCGCCGTCGCCTTCCCTCTTTTCGTCCGATACTCCCCCTTTTCCGACGAAGCCGTCAGTCCTGAGACTGAGCGTCCAGACGCCGTTTATCCTCTCGTAAGCCCTGACGTCAACCCTTGAAGCGCTCCTGCCTCCCGTGACGACTATTAATTTTTCAGCCGGGATTGATAAAGCGAGTCTGTCGAGAGCCTCAGCCATTTCTGGATTGGGGCCGTCTACGGGGAAGTCGAAGTATTTGTCGCTAAACGGTTCATCAGCCAGGGAGTAGTGCCACCACTCGGTTTTTAAAGCCCGAAACCCGGCCCTTTCCATCGCGCTCCTGAGAATGTCGCGGTTCGCCTTTTGTTCCGAAGTAATCCCGTTCGCGCCGTGGTGGGATATCTCTCCGAAGAAGTCGAAGGGCGAACCCATGTCGGCCTCGCGCCCACTGTCGGCATGAACTATCGTCAGATCGAGGGCGCTTCCCCGCGAGTGTGAGGAGCGCTTTGCTATGTAGCCCTTCCTGTGGAGGTCCGATTTTGCGACGTCCGGATAGAAATCGGCTTTTTTTCTCGTGTCCCTCGAGTCAGCAGCCCAGCGCGCGAAGTGAGCGACCGCCGCCGCCGGTCTGTAAGCGTCGAATATTTTTATAACGAACCCCTTGTTCCTCAGCTCGTCCGTGGCTCGCTTCAGGGCATCGGCGGCCTGAACCGTGAGTATCGCGACAGGGGCGAGATACGAGTCTATTCTCTCGCCGACGAAGTTGTTGGTCCCGTAGTAACGAATATCCAGCAGAGCGTCCGGCGCCACGTCCGTAACATACACGAATCCGTCCGGGAGTCCGCCGCCGCCGTCCGCGCTGGCCGCCGAGGGCATCATTCCCAAGCTCAGAATAGCTATTGCGGGCATTAGCATAATCACAAACATCAGGTTCGACCTCTTCTCATTTTTTAATGGCGGCAACTTCGCCGCATCGCCGCAGCTCCTTTTTGGGGAATGGATGACCATTGTATTCCATGTTGGGGTTTATTTACAATATTGCGTATCAAAAATTACGTTTTTATACAATGGCATAACCCATTGCGCAGGAGTATAATTAAATTGATCGACTGAGGACTTAGAGTTATGTTATATTTATTATAATGGGTTCTGCGTCGTCAAAATTATACGGGCGTTCAAACGCTCATAATTGAGGTGCTTTTTGTTGAGAAGACCATTTGTGGGAGTTTTGCTATTTATCTTCGCTGTTGTGCTTTGCATGATCCTGTCGGTGACGGCTGTCATCTCGTCCGCTGCCGAGAAGTCTGGAACTGTCGGTGTTTCCTTTGGTTACGAGAGGCAAACGGGAAATGCCACTAATCAGTACGCCCTGTGGGTGGAGGATTCGGATGGGCGTCTCGTCAAGACGCTGTATGCTACGAGATTTACCGTGGCAGGGGGATGGGAGAAGCGCCCCAACTCAATCAAGCTCTGGGTGAAGCAGTCGAATCTGCCGGAGATGACGACCGCTCAGACGGACGCGATAACCAGTCCCACGCCGCGGTCCGGCGTGCAGAAATACTCCTGGGATTTCACGGATAATGACGGCAAACCAGTGCCGGACGGCGCATACACTTTATTCCTGGAGGGCACTCTGAGGGATGAGGATACCGTGGTGTACAGCGCGCGATTCGAGACCGGGGCGAGCGAGAGAGATCTCGATGTCGAAACCAAGTACTCCGGGGACGACTTGCCAGATCGCGGAATGATTCACGATGTCAAGATTCACTTCGTGCCCAGGTGATTTGCCCCGGTTCCTCGTATGGATTTATGATGAGATAAAACGATAGATCAAACGACGAGGCGGGCTGAATCTAAACCCGCCTCGTTCTAATCCTCTTGCTTTAGCGAGGGGAGTATGTCAAAATTATTTAAAAGCAGCATGATGGGGAGGAGCAATTTGGCATGATCGAGAAAATCAAGGCTCTGGCAAAGGAATACGAGGGAGAAATCATCGAACGTCGACGCCATTTTCACAAAAACCCTGAGACGTCGTGGAACGAGGTGGAGACTTCCGGGTTTATCGCGGAGGAGCTGAAAAAGCTGGGGTGCGAGAACATCGTGCTTGGATATGGCGGGACGCGGTGCGGCGTGACGGCTGATATCGCTGGGAGCGGCTCAAAGTGCGTGGCGTTGCGCGCGGATATCGACGCCCTTCCACTGGACGACGAGAAGGACGTTCCTTATAAGTCACAAAGAGCCGGGGCGATGCACGCCTGCGGGCACGACTCGCACGCGGCGATGCTGCTTGGAGCGGCGAAGATCTTAACTAAGATCAAGGGAGAATTGAAGGGCAGGGTCCGGCTGCTCTTCCAACCGGCGGAGGAACACGGGATAAAGCCCGGCGCGCCGACGCTGGTGGAGGAGGGGGCGCTCAAAGGAGTGAACGCCGTCTTCGGCATTCACTCCATGTCCAACGTTCCATCCGGCGAACTCCGGTACCGCTCCGGACCATTCATGGCCGCAGCCGACGCTTGGGAGCTTGTGTTAACTGGCAAGGGAGGACACGCCTCCACGCCGGAGTATTCCATCGATCCGACAATCGCGGTCTTCCAGATTGGAAGCGCGCTCCAGACAATCGTCTCCCGCGAGGTCTCTCCAAAGGACACGGCGGTTGTGAGCATAGGTGGGATGAGAACATCCTCGCACGTCTTCAACATCATTCCAGAGCGGGTGGAGATAAACGGATCCGTCAGGACATTCCGGCCCGAGGTGCAGGACCGCGTCGAGGAGGCCATGAGGCGCATCATCGGTGGTATATGCGAGGCCGCGAGGTGCAAATCCGATTTCAAGTACAATCGCGTTATCCCATCTACGTTCAATGATCCCGACTGCACCGAGTTGGCCAGATCGACGGGTGAACTCGTATTCGGCGCGGATAACATTAAGGAGTCGGATCTCATCATGGGATCGGAGGACTTCAGCTTTTACTCCCGCGTCGCGCCCTCCGTCTTCGTCAACCTCGGAGTGGGGAACGCTGAGAAGAAATCCGACATGCCCCACCACTCGTCGAAATTCGACGTGGATGAATCGGCGCTGTTCCTGGGCGCGGCAATGCACGCCTCGTTCGCCTGGCGCTATCTCGGACAGAATTGACGACGAGTCAAAAAAAAACCGGTTGTAGGGGGCGCCCCTACTTCCGGTATTATTCCATTAGCGTGTTTCGCTTTGCTATGGCCGAGACGCTTACAGGCTGTCCCCGAAATCAGCTCTGAACTTGCGGGCGAGGGAGTTCGGCCAGTCGCTGACAGCGTCCAGCGTGCCGCTGAAGAACCTCAATATCTTAGGTTCGGAGATCCATTTAAGTCCGCCTACCAATCGCCTGTTCTCAAACAGCCAGTGGATGCGGTCGACGGCGTACTTTATCTGAGACATGGTGAACACCCTGCGAGGGACTGCCAGCCTGAGCAGTTCGACCTCCGACAGGTGTTCAGATCCGTCCGGGTTGCGCTCCTCTGATAGAGTTCCGCGCTCCATGCCTCTGACCCCGCCGGCTATAAAGGTGGCGGCAGCCAGGGCCCCTGCCGTGAACTCCGTCTGTGGAACGTGGGATAGGAACTCGCTTGCGTTCAGGTGACAGCCTAGCCCCCCTGCCGGCGTCACGACCGGGACCCCTTTTTTTGCGAGTTCGTCGGCCATGAGCTTGATGAACTCCGGTCCGTGGCGAATCATGTCGAAGTCCATGGTCTCCTCGAGTCCAACAGCTATGGCCTCTATTTCTCGGACCGACATGCCGCCGTAGGTCAAAAAACCCTCGTACAGCGGTACAAATTCCAGCATCTTGTCGTGCGTGGACTGGTCGTTCGATAAGATCAGCCCTCCGCGCGCGCAGCCGAGCTTTCTGGCGGAGAAGTATACTATGTCGGCCTCGTCGGAAATGCGTCTCGTGATTTCCCTTATAGAAGCGTCGCGCTGGGACGCCTCACGAGTCTTGATAAAATAGAGGTTGTCGGCCAGAAGCGACGCGTCCAGCACGAGCGGTATTCCGCGATCGCGGCAGATTTTTCCGACCTCCTTCAGGTTTGCGAGCGACCAAGGCTGTCCTCCTATGAGGTTCGTTCCGGCCTCCATGCGCACGAACGGGACGTTGCCGCGCTCGGAGTCCAGCAGCGTCGCCAGAGCGTCGGTGTCCATGTTCCCCTTGAAGGGTTCGTCGCTCGAGAGATCCATCGCCACCGGCTTGAACAGCTCGACGACACTTCCTCCCCTTAGGCCGATGTGGGCCTTCGTCGTGGTAAAGTGGTAATTCATGGGCACGACATTGCCTGGCTTTACGAACGCGCTCGAAATGATGTTCTCTGCCGCCCTCCCCTGATGGGCCGGCAGGATAAAATCCTTGCCGAATATGCCGATAGCAGCCTCCTTGAGGCGCTCGAAGCTCATGGATCCGGCGTAGGCGTCGTCGGCCATCATCATCGAGGCGAGCTGCCTGTCGCTCATCGCGTTCACACCGCTGTCTGTGAGCATATCCATGAATATCGAGTTGTTTTTGAGCAAAAACGTGTTAAATCCCGCGGCCTGCATCGCGCTGACCCGCTCCTCGATTGGAATGAGGCTCAGTTTTTGAACGATACGGACCTTGTGCATCTCGATTGGAAAACTCTCTCCGCTGAAGAAACTGATTGTGCTGCCCATAACTGCCATCTCCTCTGTATGATTTATTAAAGAGGGCCCTTCTCCCGTTTCGGTGAAGGACCCTCTGGATTTTCGGTCGTCTCTAGTTACAGGCGCGTTACCACAAGACCGGCTTCCTTAGAGGTCCAGTTTTCTATAGCGGTAATAATAATAAAGGCCCGATGGAATAGCTCTAAACGCGCTTGACATATCAAAAAAGCTCCATTTCATAGTGGGTTACTTCGCAAGCAAACTGTCATGAACCACCCGGCCATTCATCAGAACCAGGCGGATATCTTTGGTGTTCTTGATGTCCGCCAGAGGATCGCTGCCCAGTACCAGCAGGTCCGCTTGTTTGCCGGCGGCAATGCTGCCGATCTGGTCTTCAAGCCCGAACAGATTCGCGTTGCCCGCTGTCGCCATAGTGAGTATGTCGAGCGGAGGCAGACCGGCTTCCGCCAGATAGGACAATTCATCGTGAACCGCTTCTCCGAAGGGCACAAATGGTATACCGGCATCGCAGCCGACGGCCAGACGCACGCCGCCGTCATAAAGC
>JAITNX010000188.1 GCA_031290235.1 Synergistaceae bacterium
CCATGGCTGGGGTGGCGTTTCAGCTCCAGCCTCAGGCGTTATCGCTTCCCCGCGCCTCCCGCATCGCTTCGATTTCTTCAACAGGCAGCCCGGATATTTCAGAGATAAGCGCAAGAGGCATGTCGCGGGCAAGCATCGAGCGGACTACTGCCTGTTTCTCCTCCTGTATACCTTTCTGCAGCCCTTCCTGCAGCCCTTTCTCTATCCCTTTCTGTATACCCCGGTGTTCGGCGGTATGTAGGGCGTTGCCTAGTCTCAGGCGGCTTTTTTCGCGCAGTTCGTAGAGACCGCGCTCTTCCTCGTTTTTCACGAATACATCCTCGACAGTAATCGCTCTCTGTATCAATGGTTCTTTGGCCGCTATTTGCTTCAACGTCTCTCCCTCCACGTTGTTCAGGTAAAGACACCAACACTCAAGCGGCGTCCAGTCATCCTTCATGCGTAATCGTCCCCTTCTTTATATCTCCTCCGTATAACCCCGTCCCCAATAATGTAGAATCCGCCGTTCCAGATTGCCTTCGCATGATTATTATAAGCGGCATGGTGCGGCGATTCAACCCCGCCCGCGCCGCGTTCGGCGGAATACAGGCTATTACCGATGAGTCCGACGGCGTAGGAGGCGGTATTCGAGGCTGCGGGAAAGACCTATTCGGGGCTGGCGGCGGCTTGTTTTTTAAATCGCCAGAGAAAAAAATGTGGTGTTAGCGGCAAACCCCCGGCCCCCGGAGGAGGCCGAAGTCTTGCCTCCTCGCGGGGTCTGGGACGGCGCCCAGGGGGGTGGTTTTTTACTTCAGGGAGTCCAGGACCGCCTTTACGTCGGCTTCCGGGATCTCGTCGTACAGAGCGGGCCAGACCTCCTTGGCGTGTTTGTCGCGGAGGAGGCTGAGCTCGGCGTCCGTGAGTTTGATAATCTTGACGCCTATGTCGGCCAGCTTCTTTTCGTTGTCCAGCTCATCCTGGACCGCTACCTTCCAGCGCGCCTCCTGCATCTCCTTGGCCGTGTCGACAAGGACCTTCTTATCCGCGTCCGAGACCTTGTCCCACAGATCCGAGTTTATGTACAGGAACCAGCACTCGAAGTGGTCGTTCACCGCGACGTAGTACTTGGCCAGGTCGCTGAACGAGGCAAAATACCCCTCTGCGCCGCCGCCAATGGCTCCGTTGACTATTCCTGTCTGCATGGCGGTGAATGTATCCGCCCATGGCACGGGGGTCGCCTGATAGCCGAGAGCCGTCGCCGATAGCTCGAACGAGCGGATTGGCGGGACCCGTATCTTGATATTCTTCGCGACGTTGGGGTCGGCCGGCGACGGGGGCTCCGTCGTCAGCAGAATACCGCCGAAGTAAACGGGCCACGAGCCTATGACGTGCAGCCCCTGCTTCGTCATGTACTCGTCCATCTTATCGATGACGATGCCGCCGGGGCCGAACGCCTTCTGAGCCTCGGCCCAGTTCGTCACTATGTAGGGGAACGCGTTCAGGCCTATCTCCTTTATTACCGCCGGGCTCAGAGGCGCGCACTGGAGCTCGACGTCGCCTATCGCGACCCGCTCCTGCACCGTCGTGTAATCGCCGAGCTGTCCGACTGGGAATATTTCCATGTCGATCCTGCCGTCGGTCTTTGCCTTTACCTCTGCCGCCAGCTTCTTGAGGGCGATGTCGACCGCCGTCCCCTCAGGGCGAATATGCGCCAGCTTCCACGCCTTCTCAGCGGCGAACGAGACGCCGCAAGCCGTCAGTAAAACGACGAGCATAACCAAAACTGTCAAACAACGCTTCATTGGAATATCAGCTCCTCCTAAATTTTTTTCATAAAGACCGCGCGGGTATTCCCTCGCTATCTCTCTGTAAACGCGAACTCCTGGCCCAAGCCCTTCTCGATCGCTTTTTTGTAGACGACGCCGGCGGTCGAGATGTCCATAGCGCCCGTCCCTATCGGGACGCAGACTATCCTTTGCTTATCGTTCTCCAGCCCTTTCTTCCTGCCTGTCACCACCTCTCCGATTGTCGCGTAGATGTCCTTCTCCCCGAGCTTCCCCTGATCCACGACGTCCTTCAGCGCCCCTCGGTGCAGGGTCTGACCGATGTGGTCGACGATGATCTTATCGACTCCGAGTATGAGGTCGTCCGCCGCCTCTGTGTTCGAGCCCATTGGGAATACGACCGCGCCCGGCTTTATCCACTCGTTCTTTATGTGCTTGTCCTTCCCATGGGAGACGGAGACCACGGCATCGCAGCCCTCCGACGCTCCCTTGGACTCGCCGCAGATAGTGATCTTCTCTATGTTCGGCAGGCGCTTAGCCTCCATGTCGGACTTGAATTTTTTTCCGGCCTCGGGGCTGATGTCGTAGACGCGCAGATCCGTGATGCGGAATATCTCCGCGAATGCCTCGGCCTGAGTTCTTCCCTGGACGCCAGCGCCGTACAACCCCATGACTATCGAGCGCTTCTCCGTCAGGTACTTCATGGCGACGGCCGACTGGGCCCCTGTCCTCATATTCGTTATGTGATTGCCCTCCATTGCCGCGAGAAACTTGCCGGTCTTGCCCTCTATGAGCAGAATCATCGCGCTCAAAAACGGCAGGCCGACGGACGGGTTGTCGTACCAGCCGCCGATCCACTTGATCCCGGCTATGTCCTGCCAGCCGATATAGGCCGGCATGGCGTTCATGCTGGCGTTGAAGCCAGGCCACTTGCCGTCGATTCCGAGATCGAGCGTCACCTTGGTCGGGTTGACTATGCGGTCCTCGCCCATGCCCCGGAATGTCTTCTCGCAGGCGTCCACCACCTCCTTCATCGTAATCAGTTCCTTTACCTGTTCCTCGGTCAGCAGCAAAACTTTTGACATCTCATTATTGCCTCCTCGATATTTTTATTATCGATCTTCGATCGATCGCGGCTTCTCAGGCCAACGCCTTTTTGACTATCTCGTCCTTGCTTTGTCCGGCAATCCCCAGCTTCTCCGCGTTCCAGCCGACTTTTCTGTAATCGGTCCCGTTCACGATCCCAGCGAGCAGGATTATGCTGTCCGCTATGGGGGTCGGCTTGCCGACGAGCCTGCCGAAGTCCGACAGGGGCACGAGCAGAAAGGGGACGTCCTCGCTGAAATAGCGGTGTCCCATGCTGGACGGCGCGTCGTTTCCGTGCTGCCCGTAGGCCGGGTTTTCGGCCAGCAGCTCGTAAAGCGTGGCGCCGGCGAGCTTGTACTCTCCCTTCAGCAGTTCCGACGTGCTCTTCAATTTTACGCCAAGCTCGTTCGCCACCGCGAGCCTCTCGGCGTCCAATGCCTCCTGTACCCTGCACACCGAGGGCGACATGCCGTCGGTGTAGAAGCGGAAAGCCCCCTTCTCGCTCTCGATGCGCCCGGCGTTCATCAGCATCGTCGGGCAGTGGACTATCATGTTCGCGTTGTTCAGTCCAGCGCCCAGTACGCTCGGCAGCTTGTGCGTTCCCACCGGGAACACGCCCTCGATGTTCCTGACGACCGCGTCGTAGTCGCTGCCGGGCAGGGTCGCCAGCGATACGTACTCCTTTAGTCCCCAGACGTTGCTCTTTCCATTTTCGATCAGCCGGCAGGCGTAGGGCAGTGTGTCGGTCTCGGCCAGGAAGAGGCGCTTCTTTACGCCCGCCTTGTCCATCATCTTCTTCAGCGCGAGCGACCCGAAGTTCCCCGGGATTATGACCACAGTTTGACCGTCCTCGAAGCAGGGCAGCGCCTTCTCGAATATAGGTCCCTGCGCGAAGGTCGGAGCGGCGAGGAAGATGATCTCGGCCCCCTTGACAGCCTCCGCCATGTCCGTCGTCGCGGTCTTCAGCGTTCCGGTCGCCTCGATCGCCCCGGTCAGGACGACGCGGTTGCCCTTTGCGTTGATGTCCCGTATCTTCTGCGGATAGTCCGGATGCTCGAAGAGCGATACCTCAAACCCCTTGGAAGCGAGATGTCCCGCCATTGTCTGAGCCCCGTTGCCGGCCCCGAGAACCGCAATTTTTCTCATAGTTGACACATCCTCTCAAATTTTTTAATTGAAGCCGAAGAGGTTAGGTATGAACAGCGCTATCGGCGGCCAGAACGTCGTCAGGAAAACGACAGGCACGTAGCCGAATATCAAAAACGTGAGCGTCGGAGGCAGTATCTCTTGAAACGAACACTTGCCCAGCCTCATGCCGAGGTAGAGTATGCTCGCGTAAGGAGGGGTGACTCCTCCCATTGCGAGGTTCACGCCCATTATCGCGCCGAAGTGAACCGGGGTGATGCCGAGTTCCTTCATCAGCGGCAGCAGCAGGGGAGCGACCAGGATCATGCCGGTCGCGTCGTTCACCACCATGCCGACGCCAAAGAGGAATATGTTTATGAGGATCAGCAGCACGGTCCTGTTCTGAGTGAGGTTGAACACTATCTCGACTATCGCCTGAGGCACCTTGAGTATGACGAAGGTCTGGCTCAGCATCAGGCAGAAGAGGATCATGGTCATTATAGCCCCTATGGACGCCGCGGCATCCCTCACAAGGGGGAAGAACTTCCCGCCCAGGAAGCCGCGGTAGATCAGAAACCCGACCGGGACGGAGTACGCCGCGGCGACGGCCGCCGCCTCCGTGGCGGTGAACACGCCGCCGTATATGCCGCCCAAAACCACGACCGGCATCATGAGGGCCGGAAGGGCGTTGAACGCGCGGGGGACTATCTCCCTGCGGCGCGCCTTTATCACCTCGTAGTTCTCCAGCTTCAGGTCGAAATTTCTGGCCCATGCCATGTTGATCACGGACAGCAGAAACGTGATTGCGAGTCCCGGCAAAAGCGTGGAGAGGAAGCAGGCCAGTATGGATGTCTCCGTTATCCAGCCGTAGAGGATCATTATGCCGCTCGGCGGGATCAGGAGTCCCAGGATCGAGGCCACTGTCAGAAGCGCCGTCGCGTACCCCCTCGGGTAGCCCTGCTCGACCATGCGGGGGATCATTATCGGCGCGGTCGCCGCCACGCCGGTGAACCCGCTGCCCGATATCGCGCCGATGATGGCGCAGGTCACGCAGCAGACTACGCCCAGCCCTCCTTTGATGTGCCCGATAAATACGTCGACGAAGTCCAGCAGCTTCCTTGCTATGCCGCTGCCCCCCATGAGGGTTCCGGCCAGGATGAAAAGGGGACTCGCCAGGAGCACCGGGTTGATCATCTGATCGAACGCCCACAGCGTCATACTCCTCATGGAGACCTCTCCGAAGACAGACATGAAGAGCAGCGCTCCGCCGAAACAGTAGGGGAGGGGGATGCTGAACATCAGCAGCACCACCAGCAGAAGGACGTCAAACGCGACAATAGTCAGCATCAGGCTTCACCAGACGTCGTGCCGCGGATTCTGCCGATGGCCTCCGACGCGTAATCGACGCACCCCACGACGGAGTAAGCCACCATGAGCAGCAGGCCGATGAAGAGCGCGCTCTGAGCTATCACCATTGGGATGTGGAGTATGGCGCTTGTCTTCAAGATTCTCACGGCGTAGGCGAAGTACCAGTACGCCCAGTAGAGCAGCCACGCCCCAATGCAGGTCGACAATATGTACTTCGTCAGGTTGAACAGGCTCATCGTGAGCGGGCGCTTGATGTAGAGCGTCATTATGCCGCACTCGATGTGGGTGCGCTCGACGGACGCGTTGGCCCCGCCGAGCATGTACATCCATATCGTGGGAAATAGCAGCAGTTCCTCGATTCCCATGAGAGGGGACTTGAGAACGTAACGCATGAAGACCTGAATTACCACGAGCGAAGCTGATGATAAAACGAGACAGACGCAGAAGAAACTCTGGATTTTGTACATGACGGCGATTGCCCTTTTCAGCAACGACGTCTCACTGTTGGTACAGTTATCCACTAGTGCCAACCTCCCTATATCGTGTTTAAAAAAGATAAGCTATTATATACGATAATCGCGGAAGTCAAACACAAGTTTGCGCTCGGGGGAAAAAGTCGCGCCGTAATCATCATCACTTTCAAGATACAGCCATTCCAGACCGAGGCAATGGACAGGGGGATGTCCGATAAATGCCGCCGCTACGCCTTAATTTTCGCTTACATGCACTGGCTGGCGCTTAAGCGTCTGATCGATGACTTTCAAGAGCGTGGATAACTCGACAGGTTTTCCGATATGCCCATTCATTCCGGCAGATATTGCCTCCTGCAGGTCTTCCTTGAAGACGTTTGCCGTCAGCGCGATGATAGGAACAGACTTCGCGTCCTCACGCTCAAACGCGCGGATTGCGCGCGTTGCGTCGCATCC
>JAITNX010000208.1 GCA_031290235.1 Synergistaceae bacterium
ATACAGGCATGGGATATAACAGCAAGGGCAAGCAGTTATTCGAGCTGGGATTAAGGGAAACAGCTATGCAAGAGATTGATTAGCTCTGTACTTGTGTCCACTCCACAAACAGTGGTCACCTGACGCTTGCGCCGAGCTTCTGGAAAGCTCTCACGAGTACGTTGTCTGAATTGTTCTCGACGAACCGTACCCGTTCGTCCGGCATTATTCCGTACTCCTCTATGTAAGCGTTTTGCAGGTCCATAAGCGCCACCGACGGGACCGTCAGCCTGGTTCCGTTGCTCAGGGCATAGCGCCTTGGCACGCCGGTGGAACCCTGCGAATTGTCTCCCATGGTTTTGACGCGCGGTACAACTTGCATCTGCAGGATAAAATGCTCGGACGCGCTCGCGGACATGTTGCCCATCAGCAATATTATCGGCTTCTTGTATTCCTCTCCCGTGCCTCTCAGATAATATTCCTTCTTTATTAGGCTGCCATTTGAATCCAGGGAGTGGCGGTACGCGGCCAGCAGATTTATGGAGGCAAATTTCCCGGCGAATTTCTCGCAGCTGTCGATTTGCCCCCCGCCGTTCATCCTGACGTCTATGACCAGGCCCCTGGTGTCGGCGAACATATCCAGGAGGAGTGATTTGGGCAGCACATCGTCGAACGAGTCCGACGGAAAATTCCAGTCCTTTATCATTATGTAGCCCACCTTGTCCACACTTCCGACAGATACGTGGCTGTTGAACTCGGTGAAATTCCCTACGATACCGCCTATAGCTTTTAAATTATAATTTTTTTTAATCTTTGGCCTGCTGTTGCCTGAAAGACGCTTCTCCCGTTCGTCGAACACCAGGAAATGCGCGTCCTTCAGCTCCATTACGAGATCGTTCAGGTTTTTCGCAAATTCCGCTTCGGTTCTGGAGGAGAGTATCGGGTACTCGTATTTCGCGTACAGAGAGGGCCAGTAGACTTTCTTGTAGTCTTTGTAAATATACCGCGCGGAGATTATATGCTTAAATTCCTCTAACGATTTTCTGTTCCCGGTCTCGTCCGCGAAGGCGCAGCACACATTTGCCAGGAGTGAGGCGGCCAGGAAAAATACCCAAAAATTAAGAGCGGCAAGTTTTTTCATAGCACGCCTATATTATCATGAGTTGGTCAATTCAGCTGAAAATTTGACCGCAACTTGATATTATTCTAATTCTAAGTCAAACGCGCATCCTGCGCGTTTGACTTAGAGAAGCCGCAATGCTGCGCATTATTCAAGCAGCAGCCTGTCGTTGTCCAACTCCTTGTTGCGCCTCTGAGAATAAAGCTCCATAAGGCGGGGGACGGTCATATCGCTCCGCTCCGTGCCGGTTATGTCCAGGATTATACGGCCATCCTCCAGCATAATCGTGCGGTTCCCGAAGCCGAGGGCCTGCTGAATGTTGTGTGTGATCATCATCGTGGAGAGCCCCTGCTCTGCCACAATGTTCCTCGTAATGCTCATGATTTTTTCCGCAGCCGCGGGGTCCAGAGCGGCCGTGTGTTCGTCCAGCAGCAACAGGTTCGGGTTCGCGATGGTCGACATCAGAAGGGAAAGCGCCTGCCTCTGTCCGCCGGACAGATGGCCGACCATGTCCTTCATGCGATCCTCAAGGCCCATGCCGAAACGGGCAAGGCGCTCACGGAAGAAATCCGAGTCCTGTCTTGACACTCCCCTCCGGAGTGGCCAGATTCTCTTTCGGCTGTAGGCCAGGGCGAGGTTTTCCTCGATCGTCATGCTGGGCGCCGTTCCCTTCATTGGATCCTGAAAGAGGTATCCGATCATAAGGGCGCGCTTGTGTGGGGGCAGCCATGTTATATCGTGTCCGTCCAGAACGATCCTTCCTCCGTCCAGAAGAAAGGCGCTTGTTATCGCGTTGAACAGAGTAGACTTCCCGGCCCCGTTTGAGCCTATGATCGTCATAAACTCGCCGTCCCCAAGCGTGAGGTCCAGTCCGTCAAGCGCCACCCGCTCGTTGGGGGTTCCCTTCAGGAATGTCTTTTGCGCGCCTCTGATCTCAAGCATGCCGCCCCGCCTGTCTTCGAATGTTCGATGTCTGCATCCTTCCCTTTATCGCGGGCATCGAGAGGGCGATCATTACGATCAGGGCCGAGACCAGCTTGAGCGCGTAAGCGGGAAAGAAGTTGCTCTTGAGGGCTATGGCTATGATTATCCTGTAGATGATGGAGCCGCACAGGGCCGAGAAAAGGCCGACCGTCACGGAGCGGCGCCCGAAGAACATCTCGCCTATGATGACTGATGCCAGCCCGATGACCATCATGCCAACCCCGGAGCCGATATCGGCAAACCCCTGATACTGGGCCGCCACCGCGCCGGAGAAGCCGACGCAGGCGTTGGAGATCGCTATGGCTATTATTCGCATTGCGTCCACGTTTATGGACGACGCTCTCACCATGTCGTCGTTGTCCCCAGTGGCCCTTATGCAGAGCCCCAAGTGAGTGCGGAAGAACCACGCGAGCAGCGCGAAGCAGAGGGCCGCCAAGATGACGGCGACGCTGAGCCGAGCCATATCCTTGCTCACTCCGTTGAGAAGGGTTATTGCCATCGTGAACAAATGCCGCGAACCGATGAGCGAGACGTTTGAGCGGTCTCCCAGGATGAACAGGTTGATCGTGTAAAGGCCGCTCATCGTCAGTATCCCGGATAGTATCGGGTGTATGTTCATCTTAGTCTGCAACAGCCCTGTTACGGCGCCGGCCGCTCCTCCGGCCGCTATGCCAAGCAGCAGCCCGTAGCCGGGCATCCCAAGCACGGTCATCGAGGCGGAGACCGCCACGCCCAGCGTGAAGCTTCCGTCCGTGGTCAGGTCCGGCGTGTTGAGTATGCGAAACGTGATGTAGATGCCAAGCGCCATCAACCCGTAGATGAGGCCCAGATGGAGCGAGCCGGCGAACAGGGCCATGATTGTTCTCCCTTATTTCACGATTACGGATTTTTCAAGCAAATCCGCGGGTATTTCGACTTCGATCGCGTCCGCCGTCGGCTTGTTGAACAGTGTCACGAAGTCGGAAATCACGACTGCCGGGATGTCCTCTATCGCGGCTCCCTTCAGATGACGGTCGGCCATGTCCGCCACCCTGGCGCCTATGGTGCGGTCGTCTATGCTGATTGTGGCGAACGCCCCTGTGTTCACCATGACCGCGGAGCTTCCGTAAGTCGGGATTTTGGCCTCATTAGCCACGGCGACCACCTGTGTCAGGGCGCTCTGGAGCATGCTGTCGTTCGGAATGAATATGGCGTCTACGTCCTCGGCCAGGGATTGAGCCGCTTGCTGAACCTCAGAGGATGCTGTGACTACAGCCTCCTTGTATGTGTAGCTCCCGGTCCTGTCCATGTACTCCTTTGCCGCCTTGATAGTGCTGACCGAGTTCACCTCGCCAGCGTTATAGATGAGTCCGAAGGATTTGACTTTCGGCGTCACCTTCTCCGCCAGCTTGAACATCTCATCCACTGGTATTGCGTTCGACGCTCCTGTGGTGTTCTTGTCGGGGCGCTCCATGTCAGTGATGACTCCCGCCGCGATGGGATTGGAGACGGCGATGAAGAAGACAGGCGCCTTAGGCTCGAGGTTCACCATTGCCTGGGTCGGCGGCGTGGCTATTGTGACGATAATGTCCAGGTTCGAGTCCACTACGTTCTGACAGATCGAGTTCAGATTGCTCATGTCGCCTTGAGCGTTCCTGTAGTCGAATGTCATCTTGTCCTCCGAGTAGCCCAGCTCTCTCATGCGTGAGATGAACCCCTCCCTCATGTCGGCGAACGCCCCGTTTTCAACGAGCTGAACGATGCCGACCCTGACAACCCCGTCGCCGGCCTTGGCCGAGTCCGTACAAACTGACAGAAGAACCGCCGCGGCCGCGAAGAATACAACGAACATTTTCATAGCCTTCATTAAAAATCTCTCCCTCCAAAATTTTTATCCTGACACTCGGCTCATACACACAAAAAAACTGTCCCCGCGATACAGATGTTGCCAGTATCACAAGGACAGACGTATTCGCCTGCGGTGCCACCTTGTTTGGTGATAAAATCATCACCCGCTCATCGGGACGCAATCACGCCCCTCGCCCTATTACGCTGGCGTAGCGTCGCATAATACTAGGGAGAAACAATCTCCTTTTCCATGCGCCCTCCGCAGTCCATTTGCCGCCCCGCTTTCTACCAGGCTCCCACCCACCCTGGCTCTCTGTAAGCGCGCTAACGGTTTGATCTCTGCATCAACGGTTTATATGCAGGATATAAAAACATATTTCCGATGGTTTGTCAAGCGACGCGAGCAGGTTTGTCGCTAAAAGAGCTAAAAAGAGCTAAAAAAGAGCTTAGGAGTTGGGTTGTTGACAATCCAAGGAATGATGATATTATTGGGGCGTTATTCATAGTAAACTAATGTGTTTTAGGTATTTATGTTTGCGCGTGTCAAATAAGGCCGAGAGGGTGGCTAAGATTCTGTGGAAGATAATTTCTGTTTGGCTTCGATGTCGAGCCTGAACGGTTGTTTTCAGTGAAAGCCGCGGTCTGGTACGGTCACAGGGATGTCCGGGTGGAGGAGACAAGCCGCCCCTCTGCCTCGCCGGGCCATGTCGTGGTCGAGGTCAGGTATGCCGGTATATGCGGGACCGACAGGCACGAATACGTCGGGCCGGTTTTTATCCCTACGGCCCGGCCGCACAGGTTGACCGGGAAAACCGCGCCGTTGATTATCGGACACGAGTTCTGCGGCGTCATCAGTGAAGTCGGGGATGGCGTCACCGGATGGCATACGGGCGACCGGGTGACTGCCAACGGGACTCTCAGCTGCGGAAAGTGCGAGGCCTGTTTGAGCGGACGGTACAACGTCTGCGAGAAGCTCGGTTTTCTCGGGGTGAACCTGAACGGTGCGTTCGCCGAGTACGTGGAAGTAGAGGCCGCGAGGCTCTTTCGCATTCCCGACAGCGTGCCGATGAGGGACGCCGTGCTGACAGAGCCGCTCGCCTGCGGCATACACGCCACAAAACTCATGGGCGGAGTCGGCGGTCAGGATGTCGTGATAGTCGGTCCGGGGATCATAGGAATAGGGGCGCTTCTCGCGGCGAGGCACGATGAGGCGCGCGGCATCCTCGTTATCGGCGTCGGCGATCTCCGCCGCGAACTAGTCGAGAGTCTGGGTGGTTCATATTTCGACCTAGGCGTCGGTGACCCGTCGCAAGCGGTGAGGGAATGGTCGCACGGGCGCATGGCCGACGCGGCTTACGAGTGCGTCGGCAGCCAGGCGGCGCTTGACAGCTGCGTCTCCATGCTCAAGCCGGGCGGGAAACTTATGGTTATGGGCGTCTTCGAGCATCCCCCGACCCTGCGCATGAATGATTTTCAAGAGGGGGAGCGACGCCTCTTCACATCACAGGCGCACACGAGCGAGATACAGGAAGCGCTCGACCGCATAGAGGCGGGCGAGATCGACGTTGGCCCGCTCATCACCAGGGAGGTGACTCTCGATACATTGGTGAAGGATGGACTGGAGGAGTTGATGCGAAACGGGGAGAGACATATCAAGGTAATAATCGACATCCAGGAGAAGGGGGCAGATTAGTTGGAGAGAATAGCGAGTTTCAGCATCGACCATGACGTGCTGAACAAAGGTATGTACGTATCGAGGATAGACGGCGACGTCGTCACATACGACATAAGAATGGTCAGGCCAAACCGCGGCGGTTATCTGGAGAACGCGGCGTCCCACACGTTCGAGCATCTCTTCGCGACCTTCGTCCGCAACTCGGAACATTCGGGCTCGGTCATCTACGTTGGGCCGATGGGCTGCCGCACAGGATTCTATTTCCTGGTTCGGGACGCCCTATCCAACCAGCGGGCCCTCGATCTCTTCCGGGAGACGCTGGATTTCATAAGGGGTTTCGACGGGCCGATCCCAGGCGCGCGGACGAGCGCCGAGTGCGGAAACTACCTTGAGCACGACCTGCCGGGGGCGAAGGCGATTGCGGACGACATGTCGGGAGTGCTGAAAGACTGGGCTGTCCGGGACATGACGTATAAAAATTAGCCGGCGTTTTTTGCGCCGAATATCAAATAATCAAATAATTTGGAGGGAAAGCTATGTCACGAGTTCTGTTTTCGATGAAGTCAAAAAAATTGTTATTTTCGGTCTTGATTTTCGTTCTCGCGGCGATTTTCGCTCTGGCTTCGACGGCGGACGCGGCCGACGGGGTCAAGAGAGAAAAATTGTCGCTCAAACTCGCCGCTTCTCCGGGGCCGTACGGCGATATGTTCGATGAGGCCATCGCTCCCTATCTGGAGAAAAAGTACGGATACTCGGTGGAGGTGATAGAGTTCACGGACGGAACCGCCGCCCATCAGGCCCTCATCTCCGGCGAGATCGACATCGCGATAATAGGACACCTCTTCTACGAAAATTTTCTGGAGAAAAATCTGAACGAGGTGTTCACCCCGATCGTCGTGGTCCCGACGGCTGGCGCCGGCATATATTCAAAGGTCTACAAATCCCTCAGCGAACTGAAGGAGGGCGACCAGATCGCCATCCCAAGCGAGGCGTCGAACCAGCCCCGCGTGTTGTCCATGTCGGAGAAGGCCGGGCTGATAAAGCTGAACAAAGAAGCCGATCCCGACCTCATAACGGTGAGCGACATAACGGACAACCCCCTCAAACTGAAGTTCGTCGAGGTGGACCGTTACCTTCTTCCCCAGGCTCTCGACTCGGTGCAGCTATCCATCATATACGGAAACATCGCGTTCGCGTCCGGGATCGATCTGTCGACAGCCCTCTACCCGGAGGATATGATAGAGGATTACAAAAACTGCCTCGTGGTCTACGGCCCGAAAGTAAAAGAGCAGTACGTGAAGGACATCCAGGAGGCGGCTTCGTCGGACGAGTTCAAAACCGTACTGAATTCGGCAAAATACGCGTCTTTCAACAGGCCGCTGAAGGCTGTCCCGGATAAATTTTACACGGATCAGGGTCTGAAAGCGCCGAATTAATGATCTCGTTCCAGAACGTGGACGTCAGGTTCGAGACGGAGGGCGGCGTCGTACACGCCGTTAAGGATGTCTCGTTCGAAATCGCGGACAGGAGCGTGTTCGGCATCATCGGCGCCTCTGGCGCCGGCAAGAGTACGCTCCTGCGGACGATCAACGGTCTGGAAAAACCTACGTCCGGCCAAGTGACGGTCGACGGAAGGGTCGTCAGGAATCTTTCCTCGAGGGAACTCAGAGAGCATCGGGAGCATATCGGGATGATATTTCAACACTTCAACCTGATATCGAGCAAGACGGCGGAGCAGAACATCGCCTATCCCCTCAAAATCGCCGGCAGAAACAAAGCCTTCATAAAGGGCCGCGTGGATGAACTGTTGAAGCTGGTGGACCTCGAGGAAAAGAGACACGCTTACCCGGCGAAACTCTCCGGCGGCCAGAAACAGCGCGTGGGCATCGCCCGCGCCCTCGCGAACAACACCGGGCTGCTGCTGTGCGACGAGCCGACTTCGGCGCTGGACGCCGAGACTACAAAGATAATTTTGCAGCTGCTGAGGAGGCTTTCCGAGGATCTGGGAATAACGGTCGTCCTGATAACGCACGAGCTGGACGTGGTGAGCAGCGTCTGCGACAGCGTGGCAGTGATGAGCGAAGGCAGGCTCGTGGAAACTGGCGACGTCTATGACGTGTTCACCAATCCCAGGGAAGAATACACAAAAAAACTGCTCGAGATGAGGAACGACTTCCGGATACCGGACGAAATCCTCGACAGGACCCGCCGCGTCAACGCGGAGCGAGGCATGTACTGGAGGATAATACGGCTCAACTTCATCGGGGACGCGGCGAATGAATCCGTGATATACAGATGTTCGAAACAGTTCGACGCCGAGATCAACGTGATACACGGAAAGATAGAGTACATAAGGGGGAAGCCGTACGGCAGAATGTTCGTCTGCCTCTGCGGCGAGAGGGAGGAGACAGGTCGGGTGGCTTCGTATCTGTCCGATCGGGTATATTCGATGGAGACTTTATATGAGCAATAGATTTTCGTTTGTAAACGCGCTTCGCACGGCGCTTCTGGAGACGGCGTTCATGGTGTCCCTGTCGCTCGTGATATCCATCCTTCTCGGGACGCTGCTCGGCTACTGTCTCTACGCGACCAGCAACCGTTATCTCATGCCGAACAGGGGCGTGAACAGGGCGCTCGGCTTCGTGGTCAACATGGTGCGTTCCATGCCGTTCATCATACTGCTCGTCGCGATACTGCCGATGTCGAAATTGGTGGTGGGTACCATGATCGGCCCGAAAGCCATCATTCTGCCGCTCGTAGTCAGTTCGACGGCGTTTTTCTCCCGGCTCTCCGAGTCGGCGTTTCGCGGGGTCAACAGCGGCGTCGTGGAGTATGCCCTCTCGGCTGGCGCTGGCAACGCCCGGATATTCTTCACCATCCTGCTGCCGGAGGCCGGCGCCACCCTGATAAGCGCCATCACCGTGGCGACGATAGCCATGCTCGGCTCCAGTGCCATGGCCGGCACCGTCGGCGGCGGCGGTGTGGGACATTTCGCGATAAGCTATGGCTACGAAAGATTTCAGAAGGACATTCTTTTCATCTGTATCGTCATTTTGGTCGTTATCGTCCAGATAATACAGTTCGTCGGCGACACCATATCCCGAAGAGTGGACAGGCAATAGGGGGAATCGCGCTATGAGACAATTGAGCAGACGGACCGACTCTTTCGGCGAGGCGCGTTAGTGGACAGGGAGGGTCTGGCTGGCGTGCCGCGTTTCGGACATATCACGGAAGAAATCATCGGCGAATTGAAGCGCGTCGTCGGGGACCGATACGTGCTGTCGAACGACGATTCGCGCCGGGCTTACGCGCGCGACAAAGCGCCCAGGATATGGGACCGAGCCGCCGACGCGGTCGTACTTCCGGGTTCGGTTGACGAGGTTTGCGCCGTGATTGCCGTGGCCAACCGCGAACGTATACCCGTCGTGCCGAGAGGGGCGGGCAGCGGGCTGTCCGGCGGATGCGTTCCGATCCTGGGGGGGATGACACTTTCCCTGGAACGGATGAACGCCATTCTCGAGTACGACGGCGAGAACAGGACGATAACCGTGGAGGCTGGAGTGCTGACGAACGACATAAATGTCTATCTCGAAGAGACCCCGTTTTACTACGCCGGATTCCCGATGAGCATCCAGGACTGCATGATAGGCGGCAACATAGCGACGAACGCCGGCGGTGGCAAGGCTGTGAAGTACGGAGTGACGGGCAATCATGTCCTCGGCGTCGAAATCGTTACGCCGGAGGGCGAAGCCGTCACGCTCGGCGGCAAAAACCGCAAGGATGTCACCGGATACGACCTCAAGAGCCTCATCATAGGCTCCGAAGGCACCCTGGCAGTCATTACGAAGGCGACGCTGTCGCTGGAGCGCAAGCCCGCCGCCACAAGGAGCGCGCTGCTGTTTTTCGGGAACAACGGCCTAGCCGCCGAAGCCGTCGTCAGAATAATGTCTCTCGGTCCCCATCCGGCGAGCCTCGAACTAATGGACCGCAGGGCTTTTTCAGCGTGCTGCCTGTACACAGGGAAGAATTTAGACCTGAATGACGCCGAGTGCGTCGTGTTGGTCTCCTACGAGGAGGACAGCCTGGAGGCGGCCTTCGGACGCCTATCGGGCGCCGTGAGCGCGGTCGCCGATCTGACCGTCGCCACGCCCGTCATCGCGCGCGATTCACAACAGGAGGAG
The DNA here is from genome assembly GCA_031290235.1 of Synergistaceae bacterium. GTDB lineage: Bacteria > Synergistota > Synergistia > Synergistales > Synergistaceae > JAIRWR01. Next base: position 9,767 of record JAITNX010000208.1, read on the forward strand.
TACATCTGGACCATACGCAAAGCGTTGGCCGAGGCCAATCATCTGTACGGTTCGGTTGAGGTGACGGGGGAGGATATCGTCGTGCCGTTCGCGTATATGCCGCCCTTCATAGAGCGCCTGGGGGAAATAGAGTCGAGGCACGAGGGAATAATGATCACAAACTGCGGACACGCGGCCGACGGCAACCTGCACACCACCATTCACAGGATGCCCGGATTGCGGGACGACGAGTGGACGCGAAGCATCAGGCTGGTAAAAGACGAGATCTACGGCGAGATGCGGAAAATTGGCGGAAAGCTCAGCGGCGAACACGGCATAGGCAGCAATCGCGTAGACGACTTCAGCCGCCTGGCAGATCCCGTCGAAATGAAACTGCTCATGGCCATCAAAAAAAGCATCGATCCGAACGGCATAATGAACCCCGGAACAATATTCCCCCTCGAACAGTAATACTAATCCGCGCAAATTGAGGGCCCACTTGACAGAACCCATATACCAAACTACAATTCGACATACAACGAAATGTTGATGGTGATCGTTGATTTTAAAATCAGGGGGCGAGTTTAGTGAGACGCCGGTTCAGGATACAAAATCTTTGCTGCTCAAACTGCGCCGCAAAGATGGAGCGGGAGATACTGGGGCTGCCCGGAGTCTCAAGAGTTTTCATAAACATGGATGGGGGTGTGCTAACGCTGGAGGATGATGGTGTTGTGGCGATAGACTCCCTGCAAAGAATAGCGAACTCGATAGAGCCTGATACGAGCGTTATGGCGTATGACGAGGAGAGTCCGGAGGACGACGGCAGCGGCGAAAAACGTGAGATTATCTCGATGGCGGCAGCAGGCGCGGTGTTTGCCGTGGCACTGCTGTTTGGGGGACGATTCCGCGAATTGTCTGGCGGCTGGGGGGAGTACGCTGTCTATAGCGCCGCCTATATCTTGGCGGCTTATCCTGTGCTTCGTTCGTCATATAAGACACTCTTCACCCGCAGCTTCCTCAACGAGTTCTTCCTCATGAGTTTCGCGTCGCTGGCCGCAATAGCCATCGATAAATTCCCGGAGGCAGTGAGCGTCATGTTATTCTACCGCGTCGGCGAATTTTTTCAGGAGCGGGCCGCGTCCAGGTCGCGCCTGTCGATAAGGACACTCATAGAGCAAAAACCGTCCATGGCGAGGGTGGTAAGGGACGGCATCGAGACCGAGACAAGGCCTGAGTTCGTCGGTGCTGGCGATGTAGTTATGGTAAAGCCAGGGGAGAAGATACCCATAGACGGCGTGGTGCGTGACGGGCGGGCCAGGGTGGACACTTCCTCGTTGACCGGAGAATCTGTGCCAGTTGCGGCAAATGTTGGGGATGCTGTCTACGGAGGGACGGTGAGCATGGACGGCCTTTTGATGGTGGAGGCCTCCGGCAGCTATGAGGACTCGTCGGTCGCCAGAATAATGGATATGGTCGAGAACGCCTTGGCGCGAAAGTCCCCGACGGAGCGGTTCATAACGACATTCGCAAGATATTACACGCCCGCGGTCGTCGCGGTCGCCATTGCCGTCGCGCTGGTTCCGCCGGCACTCTCGATGGGATCTTATTCAGAGTGGCTGTACAGGTCACTCGTACTTCTCGTAATATCGTGCCCCTGCGCGCTCGTCATCTCGATTCCGCTAGGGTATTTCGGCGGGATAGGAGCCGCGTCGAGCAGGGGGATACTGGTCAAGGGCGGCAATATACTGGATGCCCTTCACAGTGTGGATCGCGTATTCTTCGATAAGACTGGTACCCTCACGAAGGGTGTGTTCGTCGTGACGGAGACTCGACCGGCGGTCGGCGTGTCGCGCGACGAGCTGGGGAGGGCGGCCGCGATCGCCGAGAGCATCTCAAACCACCCCGTAGCGCGCTCGATATCGTCGGAGTTCTCGGGACTCATGCCGATGGATTCGTCGGTCTCCGGCATGGAGGAGGCGGGGCGTGGCGTCGTTGCGTCGCTTAAAACCGGGGAGGGGACGGCCGAGGAGATAATGGCCGGAAACGCTGCCCTGATGATCGCCCATGAAGTGCGGGTGCCGGGGGAGGATGCTCCGGCGGGAACGCTGGTTCACGTCGCACGCAATGGGGATTACCTTGGCAGCATCGTGGTCTCCGACGTTATCCGGCCCGATTCCGCAGAGGCTGTGAGGCTGATTCGCGATTGCGGCATAGATGAGATATATATGCTGACAGGGGACCGCGAGGAGGCTGCCGCGTCGGTCGCCGGCGAGTTGGGGCTGTCCGGTTACCGCGCCGGCCTGATGCCCGACGGCAAGGTCTCGGCCATCTCGGAACTGTCGCCTGGCGATCTTAGCAGGGCCGCGTTCGTCGGCGACGGGGTCAACGACGCTCCTGCGCTGGCTGCGTCGGGTGTTGGGATAGCAATGGGCGGGCTTGGGTCCGAGGCGGCCATAGAGATAGCGGACGCGGTCATCCTTGACGATTCGCCGAAGAGAATAGCCGACCTCCTGCGAATAGCCAGCTTCACCAGAAAGGTCGTATGGCAGAACATAGTGTTCGCCATGGGCATCAAGGTTCTTTTTATGCTGCTCGGCATAATCGGAATAGCCGGACTGTGGGAGGCCATCTTCGCGGACGTTGGAGTAGCTCTGCTGGCCGTCTTGAACGCCGCCAGAACGGCGCGAGCGTAACACCCGAATGTTCATAAGCACAAATAAAAAAACATGAGGAGTTGGTTGCTATGAAAGAGGTAAAGATGTTTATGATGGATACGTGCCCTCACTGCCAGAAAGCCTTGTCGATGATGAGCGAGCTGTGCGAGAAGCGCCCAGAGTACAAAGCCGTCGAGATAAAGATGACGGACGAGAGAAAGGAGCCTGATTACGCCAATTCCTTCGATTACTACTCCGTTCCGACATTCTTCGTCGGAGACGTCAAGATTCACGAGGGAGTTCCCAGCATGGAAGCCATAGAGAGGGTTTACTCGGAGGCTCTTAGATAAAATAGCAATCTTAATACGCAATCCACGAAAATTCCCCGCAAGTGCTGCCGCGGGGAATTTTTTTGAAGAATAACTGGGTTTTTATGGAGAGCTTCCAATTATCTCTGTAGAGTTGCGCCGGAAAACGTGATAAGCTATTATGGTTGCGGCGGCGTGGCTGTTGTGTAGCCGTATTTCGGCGAACAGGCGGGTTGGTGGACGTTATATGAATATTCCGGCTGAAAATATGCAGGCTCTTGTGGCTATAGCGTTCTTTATTGCGGCGGTTTGCGTAGCGCGTACCGTCGGCAATATCTACTCAGGCAAATGGCCGGGCGGCTTGGGTATGCTCGTTTACCTTCGCGCGCTTCTGGGTTTTCTCCTCGCGGGCGCCGTAGTGATGGCTTTTTATGCGTTTGCCGGGATGGATATAATCTCTCGGCATCTGTGATATGAACTCTTTAAAAGGTTTAGGAGGTTCGCAATGACTTGGAAATCGTGTAAAAAAATTGCGCTTGCATTGGCGATCATCGCGCTTGCCGCTTTATGCGGCCCGGCGCCCAGGGGCGAGGCGGCTGATACCGATGTGCCGGTCGTCGACAGGGAGGCGGCCGAGGAGGTATTTTTGGAGGGTTATGATTTCTTCCTGGCGAATAAATTATGGAACAGCATCGATCTGCTCCGCGAAGCTCAGGCGCGCAATATCTACTTCGTCGATACCTACTTCCTCAGCAGCCTCGCGCTGCGCCGCCTCGGACGCTATCCCGAAGCGATCGACGCCATGGCCGCTTACCTCGAGGTCAGGGCAGACGATCACAGGGGTGGGATTATCCTGGACGCGATGCGCGAGGAGTGGGAAATGATCAACAGAACTCTGAATCCTAAGGAGATAGAGGTGATGTTGTCCTTCAG
>JAITNX010000055.1 GCA_031290235.1 Synergistaceae bacterium
CTGCCGAAAACAGGTCCGGCCACGTAATTTCCGAATGGATCCACTATACAGCTTCCCCCTGGGCACATCTCCTCGGGCTGGTCTTTTAGCTCGTCGTAACAGGCGAGGTCCTTTGGGTACATGCTCTTCTTCATGTACTGGTTGCAGCTGAAGACGAAACACCGGCCCTCCAGCGCTATGTGCCTGACGGTGAACTGCCACTCCTCCCTATTGTCAGACGTTGGCGCCATATATAGGGTGACTCCCTTGGCGTACATGGCGGCTCGCGCTAGCGGCATATAGTTCTCCCAGCAAATGAGGGACCCGATTCTGCCATAGGGGGTATCCAGGACCGTCAATGTGCTTCCGTCACCCTCGCCCCAGATGTAGCGTTCTGATCCTGTCGGTTTCAGTTTCCTGTGTTTGCCGAGCAGATCTCCGTTAGGCCCGTAAAAGATATTTGTGCCGTAGAGTGTCCGGTCAAGCCCCATGGCGTCCCTCTCTATGACGCCTATTGATATGTAGGCTCCGGCCTCGCGAGCGGCTTCCCCTATCCTCAGCGTCTCCTCCCCAGGTATTGCGACCGAATTGTCGTAATATCTCGCCCAGTCCTTTTTCCCGTCCATGGTCCTGCTGCCTACCGCGAAACCAAAGCGCAGCCCTCGCGGGTAGCAAGGTATAAAAGCTTCCGGAAACACGATCAGTTTTGCGCCCTTTTCGCCAGCTTCCCTGATGAGAGCGCAGGTTTTTTCTACGGTTGCCTCCAGATCCATAATGATCGGGGATGCCTGTATTATTGCGGTCCTGAGTTTCTCATCATGTTTTTGCATTTATACCCCTCGCTAATCTTAGAGTCGCGCGATAAATTCATAATTATCATAGATTATATCACCATGAACGCAATGCGCGAGCTTTACGTTCGGATTCGATATAATGTACTCGTATTACAACATGGGAGAAGAAGGGGGTTTTTATAATGCGGACAAAGCTCAAGAACCGCGTAGCAATAGTGACAGGCGCCGCGTCCGGCATAGGTTTCGCTACGGCAAAATTGTTCCTGGAGGAGGGCGCCGTGGTCGTGATATGCGACATAAACGTGGACAAGGTAGACGACGCGGTCTCCGAACTAGAGAAGTTTGGTATCGTTCGCGGCTATGTGGTTGATATCTCCAAAAAAGAGATGTGCGCCCGGACGGTTGAACAGACGCTCGCTGAGTTCGGACGCGTCGACATACTCATCAACAACGCAGGTATTACGGATGACGCGCAGTTTTATAAGATGACCGACGAACAGTTCGAAAGGGTGCTTGACGTCAACTTAAAGGGAACGTACTATATGAGCAAGGCCGTGATCCCGTCAATGATGGAGCGGAAATACGGTAAGATAGTGCATGCTTCATCCGTCTCCGCCTACAATGGAAACTTTGGGCAGTCGAATTACGCGGCCTCGAAAGCGGCTGTCATGGGGCTGACCCGAGTGATGGGCAAGGAGTTGGGCAAGTACGGCATCAACGTGAACGCGATAGCCCCAGGCACTATTATGACGGATATGTACGCTGCCGTGCCGGAGGAGATAAAGGAAAAAAAGCTCATCTCAATCCCCCTGAGGCGTTACGGCTCACCGGAGGACGCGGCTCAATTGTTCGCGTTCCTTGCGTCGGACGAGGCGAGCTATATCACAGCTCAGACCATCACCATCGATGGCGGCTTTAATTAGTCGCGCATGTTATGGCTCGCCGTCCTGGACCTCATAGCTTCATGCCCATGATCGTAGGCAGTATTGTGATGATAATGGGGAAGAACGTTATCAGCAGCAGGCAGATCACTCCCGCTATGATGAACGGCCACACCTTTGCCACAAGCGCCTTCATGGATATGCCGGCAATGTTGCAGGCCACGAACAGGTTGGAACCAACCGGTGGAGTCACCTGACCGATGGCGAAGTTAGAGGTCGCTATGACTCCGAACGCGATCAGCGAATACTGCATATCCTTTATGATTGGCAGCAGTATTGGCAAAAGCAGATAGAAGCCTGACGCCGAATCGACGAAGCAGCCGGCTATCAGGAATATCAGTGTTATGATGAGCAGCATGGTCGCGTTGCTGTTCGTAAGAGAAAGCAGGGAGTCCGTGAGCTGTTTCGCGACACCTGACGTCGTGAGTATCCATGTGAAGGCGCCGGCGCAGCCCATGATGAACATTATTATCGCGGAAGAAACTGAGGCGTCCACCAACACCTTCCACAACTGAGCCGGCTTTATCTCCCTGTAGACGAAGAGTCCCACGAAGAGGCCGTAGACTACCGCGATCCCGGCAGCCTCAGTCGGGGTGAATATGCCTCCGTAAATTCCGCCAAGGATTATGACTGGCATCATGATCGCCCAGAACGCCTCCCTGAAAGCCCTCCACCTCACTCCGGCGGATTGTTTCTCCTGCATGACGATATTGCTGTCTTTTCTAAGGCATATCAGCGCCGCGACGGAGAAGAAAACCCCGAATAGCAGCCCGGGCACTACGCCGGCCATGAACATCGTGCCAACCGATACCTCCGCCAGCATTGCGTATATGATGAAGGGTATGCTCGGCGGTATTATCATGCCGATTCCGCCGGAGGACGCCACCAGAGCCGTTGAGAAGTCTTTGTTGTAGCCCTGTCTTGTCATGGCGGGTATTAGGACTCCGCCGATGGCGGCGACCGTGGCCGGCCCCGAGCCGGATATGGCGGCGAAGAAGCAGGCGACGATAACGGTGACTACGGCCAGCCCGCCCCTGCGATGCCCTACGCAGGCGTTCGCAAAGTTTATGAGGCGGCTCGAAATGCCCGCGTAGTCCATTATGACGCCAGCTAAGATGAAAAACGGGATTGCGAGCAAAGTATACTTTGCGATAGCGGCGTAGAATACGGTCGGGAAGACCGATATTTTAAAGCCCATGACGATCATCCCCGCAAACGTGGCGAGTCCCATCGAAGCCGCGACAGGGACACTCAGAAGCAGCAGTCCGAAAAACGAGCCGATCAGCACTACGCCGATCATGAGTCCTTACCTCCGGCTCCCGGAATATCACCAATCTCGTCAAAGGCCGATTTTATGACGCTGACAAATGCTACGGCCGCTCCAATTGGCAGAGCCCACCCGACAACCGCCATCGGTATCCTCATCCCCGGCAGTATCTGTCCAAACTTCATCTGATTCTGCACCATGCCGTACCCGGTCCATGCCATGAGCGCCATGAGGAATCCGGACGCCGCCGCTGAAAAAACTATGATTGCAGGTTGAATCCGCCCCGGCAATAAATCCGAGAGTACGGTCAACACAGTATGGGTTCCTCTGCGATAGCCGTAGGAGATTCCGAACATGCTCACCCACACGAAGATGAGTACAATCAGTTCCTCAGTGTATGAAAATGGAGTCTGAGGCAGCAGATACCGGCAGACGACGTTCAGAAAATTAAACAGCACCATAACGCCCATTCCGGCCACCATGACGCTCTCCTCGAAAATATTGAACGCCCTCCAGACTCGGCCCATTAAATCACCCCTCATTCCAAAATATGTCGATATAGTCGCCTCGGGTAATCGCCTGCCGCAAATGCCAGCCCCGGGTCAGGCTGTTCGTCTTTGACCCGGGGCTGGCGCTAAATCCGTCCTCTTTGCAGCCAGGTCTACTGGTTGTAGCCAAAAAGTTTAAAAAGGTCGCCGAAATCAGCTTTGTTGTCACCGTATATCTGCTGGACCGATGTCTTGAAAACGGCCACCTCATCCGGCGTGAGGGAATCCACGACCTCCATATTGTATTCTGAGAACCTCGTCCTAAGCGTCTTCTCCCTGTCGCGGGTCACCTGGACCTGATAGGCCATGGCCTCATCGGCTGCCTTCTGGAATATTTCCTTGTCCTCGTCGTTCAGCGATCCCCAGAACTCCCTGCTGACGGAGAGGTAAATCGGGTCGTAAGAATAGTTCCAGAGCGAGATGTATTTGGTCACCTCGAGCGTGTTCTGCGTAAAGAGCAGGTCCAGCGTGTTCTCGCAGGCGTCGATCGTGCCCTGCTGGAGCGACGTGTAGACTTCGGACTGGTTCATTGTGAGTGGGTCCGCTCCGATATACTTGAGAAGGTTGACGTGTACATTGCTGCCGGGGACGCGGATCTTGAGTCCCTTCATATCCTCCGGTTTCCTTATCGGATTGCGGTTGTTCACAACTTGACGGTAGCCGTTCTCACCGATGGCGAGGCAGATGACGCCGGACTCGTCGAGCGCGGCCCTCAGAGCTTTGCCGCCCTCCCCTTTCATGTATTTGTCGACGTCATCATAGGTGGGGAGAAGCCATGGGAAACATGGGACTATGGCTTTCCTTGCTATGGACGACCAGACGAGCGCATCCTGAAGATGAATATCCGTAACTCCCGTCTGCACAAGCTCTATGCCTGCCGCCTG
>JAITNX010000061.1 GCA_031290235.1 Synergistaceae bacterium
GACTTGTAAAACTTCTCCTCCCCGGCCCCGCTCACGCCCTTTCTATGCAGCGCGGCGGCGACCTGCGCGCTTGACGACATCACCGCGAGCGGGGTTCTCATCTCGTGGCCGACTCTCGACAGAAACCTGCTCTTCGCGACGTTGGCGTCCCGCGCGATCTTCGCCTCCCGGCGATAAGCGGCAAGGCAAAACAGGCCGCTGACGAGTACGAAGACGACGGCTATCGTCTCCAGCACCTGTAGTATCCTGACCCTCTTTCGGGCTTCCACTATCAGCTCGTCGTTTATATCGACCCCGCACACCGCCGCGACGTTCCCATTTTCGTCGAAGATCGGCGAGTAGGCCGAGAGCAGCCCGTCCCATCCATACATGTAATTGCCGAGCGTGGACGACCCGACGCGCCCTTCGAGCGCGTCCGAGACGCCGGGCGTCAACGCAATATCAGTCGAGACCGTGTCGAGGCCAACGCGCGTCGCCTCGTCGAAGTCGTTGTCCACGATGTACTGCATCATGCCGTTGGCGGCGCGCAGATAATAGACGTAGAGGATGTCGGAATCGGCCGCGAAGTCCCGCAGCCTGAGACGAAGGTCCTTGTACTCCGGCAGCTCCATGTCCCGGACATCACGAAAATTTCCGAGTTCTTCAGCGGTAATGAGCGACGCGCCCCTTCTGCTGGTCTCCCTGAGCCTGCCTTCGATGTTGCGGCTCATCTCGCGCATCAAAAACCCGATCAGCGTTCCTGTGTAAAGCGACATGAGGATCACCGCCGCGCTGGAGATAACGAACATCGAGAGTACGGCCCGCGCCCGGAAAATTTTTTTCATCGGATAAAACCGGCATGTGCCGTCAAAAATTCATCAGTCATCGCTAAACCTCGATTTCATCGATTCACAATCGCCCAAAGAGCGCGAAGCGAAAACGCAACAGTTTGTATAAATGTTGCGTTTTACACGCGATGCTAATTTATCATGAACCGAACAGTTTGAAAAGATATAAAGATAATTGATGCATATTGGAGAAAACAGAAGCCCAGCCTTGGGTGCTTGCCGGGCCAAGCGCTGAAAATTGGAATGCACGACACGATGTCGCGCCGCGCAATGCGCAGCATTGCGGCTTTTCCAAGTCAAGCGCGCAGGATGCGCGTTTGACTTGGAATTAGAATTAGAGTGACTTCGCCCTTGGGGGCAATTCATTTTAACGCGACATTTATACATACTGTTTCGTTTTAAAGCCTTATTTATTCAAAACGCATATTTTTAACGCTGCATTGTTTTACGCCGGTATTTGGGTATCCAAACTATGTGATACTTGCAATCTCAGCTGCTGTGGCATAAACTGTTTGTGCTTTGCACTGGTTCTCGCCTTAATTACTTACCGACGTCTTTTTGGAAGAAGCGATTTATATGCCGCGTTCAAAGGCCAGAAAATTATTTTTCGCATCGGCTGCGCTTTTTATAATGACGCTTTTTGCGCTCACCGGTACAGTTATGGCTTCGGACGGCGGGATCGAACTCAAGGCGCGGGGAACGGAATCGCCGGCCAAGCTGATATCCGTTACTGAGAAATGGACCGAGGCGGGACGGATGGTTGAGAAAGAAGTAGACATGATCTTCTTCAACCCGAACTCCGCCGACCTGGCAGGGGAACTGTGCTTCCCGCTTCCAAACGGAGGCATAGCCGCCGGCCTCGCCATCGAGACGGAGGGCGGAGAGATGCGAGACGCTGTGGCGATGGAGCGCAAGACGCGCAGGACGCCAGAGAACGGCCTGTCCGAGCATCCCGAGTCGGCCCAATCGCCAAAATCACTCGACAACAAGATTTTCAAGGCAGGGGCGTTCAATCTGAGGACAAAGACGGCCCGCAGGGTTCGCGTCGCCTATGTGGAGGCGGCTGAGACCGCCCCGGCGGGACAGGATTTTATCTGGGCAGGCAGGTTAAAGGGGAAAAGATATTTTTACGCCGAGGTTCCGGCGGTGGAAATTTTTTCGGCAGCTTCAGCCGTCAGACGAAACCCGGCGCAAATCTCCGTCCTGTGGGATGCCTCGCTGTCCGGCGAGACCAGGAACAGGCGGGCGGAGTTGACGCTCCTGTCCGTCTATCTCGGACTGATAAAAAATGTCCGCGTGCGCCTTCAAGTTGCGCGCGACTCGGCGGAACCTGTCCGGGAGTTCGATGTGTCGGACGGCGACTGGCACGAACTGCGGGAGGCCCTGTCAGAAATAAGGTACGATGGCCCCAGGCGTCTTGAGGCGTTCGATACCGGCGACGGCTCCGACGTCTATCTGCTCTTCTCAAACGGAATTGACGGCCATTTGTCCCATGTCGACCGGAAATTATTGCCGTCGAAGAACGCCCCGATATTCGCGATAGCATCCTCAAATAGCGCGGAACATGAGGATCTTCGGCGAGTGGCGGCACGGACTGGAGGAGCGCTGCTCGATATCTCCCCAAGAGGGGGGACGGTCAGGGACGCGCTCTCCTCCCTGATCGTCGATCGCCCAATCCTGGTCAGGATAGAATCCAGCGGGGCGTATGATTTCACCTGTTTTCCCCCTAAGGTCGGCGACGCCACAGTCGCGGTGGCTGGGGTCATGTCGGACGAGACCGCCTCCGTGACTCTTGTTTTCGCAAAACTCGGCGAGACCGGAGATAAAAGGTTCAGGGACATCAGTTTCGAAGTAGACGCCCAGGCGAAACCGTCCCGCATCGCCCCTCTTGCGTGGGCGTACATGCGGCTGGCGAAGCTGGAGGCGGAGAGGGATTTTTACCGGGGGGCCATCCTGCGCATCGGCATGGAATTTGGACTGGCTGCGAGCTGGACATCGCTGATAATCCACGATGAAAAATAGGGAGGTAGAAGCATGAAGCATGTTTTGAGCATCGCCGGCTCCGACTGCAGCGGAGGCGCGGGCATACAGGCGGACCTCAAGACTTTTTCAGCCCACGGCGTATTCGGGATGAGCGTCATAGTCTCGGTCGTGGCGGAGAACACCGCGCGGGTAATCGGCATACAGGACGTAACGCCCTCCATGATAGCGGACCAGATCGACGCGGTCTTCGAGGACATAAGAGTGGACGCTGTGAAGGTGGGAATGCTGTCCGGTCCGGAGTGCATGAGGGCTGTCGCCGGCAAGCTCTTGGAGTATCGGCCCGCAAATGTCGTAATCGACCCGGTCATGTACGCGAAGAACGGCTCGCCGCTGATGGATCCTGCCGCCATCTCGACACTCATAGCCCAGGTAATTCCCATCGCCAATCTGCTGACGCCAAACATTCCGGAGGCTGAAAAGATCTCCGGGCTGGAGATAAAAAACGCGAACGACATGAAAAAATCAGCTCGCGCTATAATAGCGATGGGTTGCGGCGCAGTCCTGATAAAAGGCGGCCACTCCGCCGGCAGCGCCCTCGACATCTTGTTCGACGGGTCGAAGTTCTTCGAGTACGACGCGCCTCGGATCGACACAAAAAATACCCATGGCACAGGGTGTACATACTCCTCCGCGATCGCCTCCAACCTTGCGCT
>JAITNX010000064.1 GCA_031290235.1 Synergistaceae bacterium
TCTTAGAACTAGCCGCCGATGTTCCGCGCTGCTGAGTGCCGTTGGGTGTACCCCCACGCGCCGCGCTAGTTCATAAGCCTTGATCCCTTTTCGTTGCCTATATTCGCTTAATCGTGACATGCGTTCTCCCCCTTTCAATGAAATTTTAAAGATTTTACCTGCTAAATCAGCTTTAGTCAAGCCTTGCGACTATTTAAAAAAACCGTGCCGACTGGGGCAAGGAAGGGGCAACGCAACAAAAAAGGCCTCAAGCAAAATCGCCTGAAACCTTGGTATTTCTGGTGGACCGCACAGGAATCGAACCTGTAACCCCCTGATTAAGAGTCAGGTGCTCTGCCAGTTGAGCTAGCGATCCGCAACGACGTAAAATTATAACGAGAAAGGGCCGCTTTGTAAATAGTATTCATACCCGTGTCACTACAAGACAATTATCCACTCATTCGAAAAAGATTGGGGTGAGCGAGGAGAATTGAACTCCCGACCTCCGGATCCACAATCCGGTGCTCTAACCAATTGAGCTACGCTCACCACTTAAAAACATCCTGTTGTCCAGTTTGTATACCGCTACATCAGGCAACCCCTTTCAAACGTCCGTCATTATACCTCCCTTTTTTATCCTTAGTCAATGGCGGTCACATCGCCCCACATCCGCGGGGAAGATTGAATATATCTGAGCATATCTCAATTCCAATTACATCAACTTCCATTATAATGATTCGTGGGCAGAAATAATTTCTCACAAACCCGGGAGTTGATGTTGATGGGCTTCAAGGTATACAGAGCTGATATCATCGATCTGTGGAAAAACAACCAGATAGTGTGCGTCACTGTCAGCCTTGAGGTAAAGGGCAAGGAACTTATCGGGGCGGTGGACAGGGGTAATGCGCTCGCGCTCGCAAGTCATGTGCCGGCCCTTGCCGACAAGCTGGGCAAGTTTATTCTCATCGGCAAGGGGCAGGTGGGTTTCGTGGACGAGAGGATTATAGCGTTCTTCACCAAGCCCAAGTCATGCAAGTTCGAGTACTGCCTGCCTGACGTGGTCAGCAGGTACAGCTGGGGGCAACAGATACCAGGCGGGCACTGCATGGCGGATCCGGTAATCGTCGAGCGCAGCGCGAGACAGCTTCTGCGGCTCGTGATAAAGGGACGCCTGAGGCGCGTCTATCTGCCGATACCCGCCGTCATGAACGGCAGGCTGGATGTCAGCGAGATCAGCGACGCTCTCGACGTCCTCAAAAATTCATCCATTGTGAGGCTGATAGCAAACAGGGATATCGACGATCCAAATATAGAGATGCGTGACCTGGAGGACTGATACCGCTTCGCTGGCCTAAGCGGTCCGTCATGCCGGTTTTGGAAGTTGGCTTGGACTTATGCCGAAGCGTTTTTTCATCACGCCAAACCGGAGTCCTCTGTCGCTCACGGTGAGACGTTCTGAACGAAAGAATCCGAGCAGCTCGCGCACGATGCAGGCGCCAGGCAGTATGATATCGGCCCGGCTGGGGTTGAGTCCCGGTATCCTGGCGCGCTCTGGAACGCTCATAGACGAGTAGAGATCGATTTGCCTCTGTATCTCGCCCTTGTCGAGGGTTGAGCCCGATATCTCCTCCGGGACGTATGCGCCAAGTCCTAACTTTACAGCGGCGAGGGTCGTTATGGTTCCTCCTGTCCCAGCGCAGAGCAACCCATCTGCTGGAAGGCTGGTCCTCATCTCAGCGACGGTGCCGCTTTCCCCGATAATCGTCCGCGCGTAACTTCCGGCACGCGATAGCGAGTCTGGAGCGGCTGGGCCGTCTCCTCCGAAAAACATCCGGTGCAGCGACAGCGCGCCGACCGGCAGGCTGCATCTTTGTTCAATGTCAGCGCCGAGGCCGCGCACTATCTCGCTGCTGCCGCCTCCCACATCGAACACCAGTACGGTCCTTCCTTCGCATTCAAGCGAGTCTGACGCAGCCATGTAGGAAAGCTCCGCTTCTTCGTCACCGCTTATGGCCCTGATGGATACGCCGCACCTGGCCTCAACGTCTCGGATGAAAAGAGGCGCGTTCCGGGCGCGCCTCATCGCTTGGGTCCCCACCGCGGCAATCTCGTCGGCGCCAAGCGAGCGCGCCTCCCGAGACATTTCCTCTATGGCGGCTGCGGTTCTCTCCATCGCGTCTGTGTCCAGCACGCCGCTCGCCTCATATCCTTCGCCGAGCCTTGCGACTATATTCCAGTCGGAGAGGATTCTGGTTTCTTCATCAGTCCTCTCCATCACTAGCAGCTTTATCGAGTTTGTCCCGACGTCTAAAACGGCCTTGACCGGCATCAAAGATCGCCCCCCGGCGAGTCGCGGCGAGTGGGCCGCAAAAGGATAAATTAAAAAACCCCCGGCCTCTGGCCGGGAGCTGTCATTTGTAAAGTTACGCTTTATTTACCTGATTGTTTGTGTTCCACGTTGATGAATCGAAGCATCTTGTCCAGGATATCCCCTACGTTATCATACGGCACCTGGCATGTGCCGACCGCCTTGTGCCCACCCCCGCCGTACTTCAGCATAAGGGAGCCGACGTCTACCGTCGAGGTGCGGTTCAGTATGCTGTAGCCCACCGCGAAGACGCAGAACTCCTTATCCTTGCCATCGAAGATCCGAATGTTAATGTTCTGGTAGGGGTAGAGGGCATATACCACATGCCTGTTGCCTACGTAAGTCTCCGGCACGTCGCGGAGGTCCGTCACTATCGCGTCCCCCTCGGCCCTGGAGTACTCAAACATCATCTGGAGGAAGTGGGGTTTGTGTTCTTCGTATCGGCGCACGCGCTCCTGGACGTCCTCCAGGGCTAGTATCTCGTCCACGCCCTTTGTCCTCAGCTCCTCGATCAACACGAGCATGAGCTGATAGTTGGATATGCGGTAGTCGCGATAGCGGCCCAAGCCGGTGCGCGGATCCATTATGAAGGAGAGCATGACCCATCTCTGCGGGTTCAGGATCTCATCCCTCGTAAACTGAGCGGAGTCCGCCTTGTCCGCCGCCTCGAGCATCTCCTTGAAGCGGCCCAGCTTCTCGTCTCCGCCATAATAATCATATATTACCCTGGCGCAACTCGGCGCCGGCCAACTCGCTCCCTTATACTCGACCTTCCCAGCCGCGCCCCTCTCGGCTTCGCTAGTATGGTGATCAAACCATATTCCGCAGCCTGGGACGTAAGGAATATTGACAAGTATATCCTCATCCGTAGCCGTAATGAACCCATCTTGTATATCCTTGGGATGGACGAACTTTATCTCGTCGTACATATCAAGCTCTTTTAACAGAACCGCGCACATAAGTCCATCATAATCCGAGCGAGTCAGGAGCCTCATGCGTCTACCTCCCACTATCAAGTTGAAGATATTATATACTAAATTCTTGTCAATGCGCAGAAGCGCATCGCACTTATTATAATATTTTCCCAAACTCACAAAATCGGCCTCGCCCGACATCTCATTATATTTTACATCATACCGTGGCAACTTATACATATAATACCACAAAAAAACGCCAAATTGTCACTCGCGAGCTCGCGTGGGGATAAGCGGCAAATCCGGCGCCCGTCATCTCGGTCTGAAGCGCTTTTGGAACCTCCCTCTGCCATCGCTGCAGTAAAGCACGGAGGCGGCTTTATTCCAAGGGGCGTGGGTCCTTGGATCTATCGATAGGGTTGCATGAGAGAGCGCCAGGTTTCTCGTCGAAAGCAGGGCGTGCCTGAGTGCCTCTCCGTGAGACCCGGGGGCCCTGTAGAGGGCGTCGGATATCCATCGGACAGAATCGTATGCGAGGACGGTCCCCGCGAAGTCATTCCCTGAGATGGACTCGTTGTATTGGTCGCGGTAGCTCGTTTGGAATGACATAAGCTGCGTGTCGTCGGGACACGCGGGCATTATCCACCAGCTGTTGTCGATGAATTGACCCGAGGCGGCCAGCAAGGAGTCGTCGTAGGCCATGCCAAGGATGGCCCCAGCGTAGCCGGACCTGCGGAGCATAGAGAGTACGGAGGCTACGTCCGGGGCCTGGTTCGCGATGAACACGGCATCAGCCCCGCTCGAAATCACCTCCGCGGCTGAGGCCATATCGAGTCCGCCTCGTCTCGTATAGCGCACCTCGCACGTCACTTCGACTCCAAACTCCTCCCCTGCCTCCGCGAAAGAGTCCCGTATCTCGATGGAGTCGGCGTCAGATGAGTTCGATATCAATGCCGTCCTTTTCCTGTTCAGCCCTTGCGTCAAAAAATACGCCGCGAGCCTGCCCTTGTACTGGTTGTCGTAGTTCATCCTGAACGCGTACAGCCAAGGCCTGTCCCTGGACGCCATGGTGACGCTCATGCGGCTCGACTCCGTCGTTATCAGCGGCACTTCGTTCTCATCCGCGAGCCTGGCGATCGCGCTGTTGACCGCGCTGTTCCCGGCCGATATCACAGCGCTTATCCCGTTGTCCCTGACGAGGGCCGCAAACGCGGTCTCGGCCGCGGTTGGGTCCTCCGGGATATCCTGCCCCAATATGCGCAGCATTCTGCCTCTTATGCCGCCCTGTACGTTTATCTGGTCCGCGGCGAGCTGGGCAGCCTTCAGCCTCACATGGCCGAGGGCCGCCTCCGAGCCGGACATGTGGGCCAGAAACAGCACCTTGTGTTCGTCGGACATCGGGTACCTCGACTCCGTTATACGGACGAACAGCCCCAGAAAGAGGGCAATTATTCCTATAAGCAGCAGCCCGTTCCTCAGAGTCTTCTTTCTGATATGAACGGTCCGGGGACGTTTAGCGAACCCCCCATCTATTCGCTGCAGAAAGCCGCGCCTTGCTTCGATATGTCCGGCAGGAGCGGCCTCGATCTCCGGGATGGAGTCCAGTATCTCTTCGATGGCCTGAACCGCCCAGGCGGCGGACGAGTGCGGGAAGCCAAGGTTATCGCGAAAGAGTCCCATCGTCCTCTTGCTGTTATTGGAAAACTCCTCGGCCGTCGGGATGCCTCCTCCGCGGGAGACCTCCCGCAGCGCGAAGCAGAGCACGAAGATCTCGTGCCGGCAGTCCTCGCACTTGTCCTCGAGGAGTTGTCCCAGCCGTTCAGGGTCCTCCAGGAGCGAGGGTCCGTATATTTTTATCAATTCACAGGCTACTTTTACAGGTTCGTTGTTCAACCCCACACCCTCTATGGAAAATATCGATGAAAGTTCATTTTTAAAGTTTTTCTTTTTCACTTCTTCGCTGGTTATGTTGTGCAAATTTCGCAGTAATAGTATAAAATGAATAACTAGCACTCAGCATTATATATTATTTGATCTGCCTGCTCCATGGAAGGGGAGAATTTGAGTGAAAAAAAGCGCTTCATATAGGACGAGAATTCCGGTGGAAGATCTGCTTAACTACCCCAACGCTTATCTTTTTCGCGACGTGCTTTCTCAGACCGGGTCAACTGTACTAATCCCGAGCAGGGTTCCCATCAGCAAGCTCATAGAGGGGTTGGACAATCCTAAAAGAATAATCGACTCTCTGGATAGGATGAATGTACGTAAAATAGAAATAGAAATACCTCAGGACCTGGACGACGAAGACGTCCTGCTGCGCCTCGCGGAACTGGATCCATCAGTGACCATAATTGACAACGAGGTCACGAATAAAGGCCAGTCCGTCATGGCGGACATATTTACAAACATGACCATAGACGAAAAATATAACATACCTAAGGACGATATCGAGAGCTTGGGGAGGACGCTGACAAAAGAGGTGAACAAGGTCTCTCAGATAGCCCTCTCCCTCATATCGTCCGAGCAGGACACGTACACCCAGAGCCACGCTTTGAACGTCTCCCTGCTGGCGGCCTACATAGCCAAGAAGTTGGTGGAGGATAAGAAGGCGCCGGAATCGGCCATTGAGAAATCCACCCTGGCGGGACTGCTCTTCGATCTGGGAAAGGCCAAAATCCCAAAGGAGATCCTGGACAAGAATAGCGAGTTGGACGAGAAGGAGACGACGGTGATGAGGGGACACATCGGGGCCAGCATATCGATGTGCAAGGAGGCCGGTATAACCGACAAAGAATTGCTGGACGGCATAGCGACCCATCACGAAAGGTACGACGGCTCCGGCTATCCGAGCGGGATGGTCGGGACCCATATACCGATAATAGGGCGAATCTTGGCCGTCGCCGATACTTTCGATGCCATGACGTCCCCCAGGATCTATAAAAGCGCGGTCTCATCCAAGTTGTCGTTCAACTTCATAATGAGCGCGAATGAGACGTCATTCGACCCTGATATATGCAAGATATTCATAGCTGGCATGGGGGTGTATCCGCCCGGCAGCGTGGTCGAGCTGTCGAATGGAAAAATCGCTACTGTGGTCGCGATGACGTCGGGCAACCTGCTTCAGCCCAAGGTCGCCATCAAGGAGGAAGGGAAGCAGAAGGTCCTTGACCTGGCTGCCGAACAGCTTTTTGTCAGGCGCTCCATGGACGTCGACCCGCGTGACGACGTGAATTTTCTGGAGGATCCAAACTGGTCGCTGTCATAGCAAGATGAGAGCAGGCGGATTCAGACCTGTCCGTGATGACTGTCTGATTCCGCCATTACTCCAGTTATGCCGGCCTCGACGGCTCCGTCCTTGAAGACGAGGCTGACGGCGTCGCCGATTGAGAGTTGTGAGGCACTTTTAATCACCGCGCCGTCCTGTTTTTTGCATATCGAATAGCCTCTGCCAAGAACCGCCAGGGGAGAGAGCGCGTCAAGGGACGAGGCTGACGAGGCCAGTATGGATTCGTTCCTCTCAATAAACATTTTTACTCCCACTGAGACGCTCTTTAAGGAGCGGTCAAGCGTTGTCTCGTTTTCCCCTATTCTGAGTTCCATAATTCTTCCAAGGCGCTCGCCATATCTCTCAACAATCGTGAAAAATCTGTCACATACCCTCGCCGCGCCTGCGGATACGAGGTCCAGCCTGTGAAAGAGCAGGCTGCGTATCTCCCCTGAGTCGGGAAACACTCTCTCCGCCGCGGCTGATGGAGTTGGGAGCGCCGCATCCGCGGCAAGGTCCGCCAATGAGCTGTCGGTCTGATGTCCAACCCCTGTAACGACCGGGATGGGGCACATCCTGACAGCTCTGACGACTCGTTCGTCGTCGAAGGGAGAGAGGTCGTCCCTGGCGCCTCCGCCCCTGGCCAATATCAGGCAGTCCACCCCCTTCAGTCCAGCGGCGAGGGATAGCGCCCTGGCGACCTGGGGTGGAGCGTCGACTCCTTGCACCATCGCTGGAATCACTACGATATCTATGAATGGGGCTCTGTCCATAGATACCTTGAGTATGTCCTGTATGGCCGCGCCAGTTGGGGAGGTGACTATGGCCACCTTTGACGGATATTTAGGCAATGGACGCTTGAGGCGGGGGTCGAACAGCCCCTCCTTTTCAAGCGCGAGACGCAGCTCCTCCTTTGCCCTGGATTGCGCCCCGAGCCCGAGTGGGAGTATGCGGGTGGCGTACAGTTGATATGCGCCGCCCTTTGCGTAGACGTCCACGCTGCCCGTTACCATGACCTCGTCTCCGTCCTCCGGCCAGGTAAGTATGCCTGCCGTGTGTGACCGGAAGAGTACGGCGGATATGCGCGATTCGCTTCCCAGGAGAGTGAAGTAGACGTGCCCGCTGCTGTGCTTCTTGAAGTTCTGAAGCTCTCCCCGCACCGCGACGTTTCGGAGCGCGGGAGCGCTCGTTATCGTATCCTTTATTATGGAGGACAGCTCGTCCACTGTTTTTACGCTGTGAGCTGACGGACCTGGGGAGATCGGCAGCTTGAATCCCGCTAAAGACATCCTATCCCTCGGCGCTTCCCAGCGCACCGTTTCCCTCGTTGGCCGCACCAGGCCGCGCGAGCTGTCCCGAGCGTACTATACGGCCCAGCACGCCGTTCACAAACTTGCTTGACTCGACTGTTCCGAACATCTTGGTGAGTTCGACGGCCTCCGATATTGCGACCGCGATGGGGACATTGCGTATGATCAATCCCTCGCACAACGCAATTCTTATGGCGGCCCGGTCCACCGCCACCATCCTCTCCGTCCGCCAGCCTACGATGTGTTCTCTCAGAATTTCATCTATCTCCTCGCTTCGCTCGCATGACGCCAGAACAAGCGACTTCGCGTAGGACGCGACCTCTGTGTCCTCGCCGTCCCACGGAAACATCTCCACCGCCTCCTCGGGAGACAGTCCAGAGCGCAAATCAAGCTCATATATCAATTGCAGGGCGATTTCCCTCGCCCTGCGTCGTCGTCGCGGTAAAGATGCCCTGCTCAAGAGATCATCTCCTGAAATCTTTTATGTCGCTTATCAGCTTCGATATAAACTTGTTTCCATCCTCAGAGATGATTAGCCATGAGACCACGTAACCACAGCAGGTCATACCCACGACCCATGCTATTCCCTTGATGCCCAGGTTTGCGAGTCCCGCGACCCCTCCGGCGACGGCTGCCCAGAAGAGCGGCTTCCGCCACATGGGCTGGCTTCCAGATGGATCGTTGTGAGTGGTGCGCGTCCAGTGGATGTGTACTGCTATTCCCATTGGCTTAAAGAAGATCTCGAACTTGTCCATAAGGGCAAGCCTCTTCTGAGGGTCGTCCTTCTCGGGCAGGGTTATATAGATGTTGAGCAGATTCTGATCCCCCAGAAACGAGACCTCCTGGCAATAGAAATCAGGAGGCAGACGCTTGGCGACGATCTCACGGAACGCCTCGCCGTCCAGCCATATCTTGCCCCTCTTTGTGATTGTCCATAGAAATAGCATCCTACAACCCCCTCAGGGCAGCCATTTTGAAGATGTATTACATTTCATCTCCGTACGAGGCGGGAAATTCCTCCGTCTCGGACTCCGTAGACGAATCGGATGGGGACTTCTTTTCTACGAAGGTGATTCCCTGGACATAAACGTTCACCGCTTTGACGGAATATCCCGTATACCGCTCCACCTGGTCCTTGACAGCCTCTTGAACGTCCCAGCACACGTCCGGGATTCTAAGGCTGTATTTTACGGAGACATAAGTATCCACCTGGATCTCCGGCGATTCGCCGTCTGAAATGGTTATCCTGACCCCGTTGGCGGCCTTGCGTCCCATGCGCAGATTCGCCATCAGGCCGGGGTTGGCTGGTTGGACCCCGTCTACCGACAAGAGCGCCTTAACAGCAAGCTGAGCTATTACATCCTCTGAGATGCGAATTTTCCCCTCAAGCCCAGTCTGATCCACCGTAGAGGACTCGATGCCATCGCTCTGTTCATCGTTTGCAATGATCTCGACCTGCTCGTTGGAATCCATACTCAAAACCTCCTTCCGGATTTAAGCCGACCGACAGAGCCGGCGTTGAGACCGCGAAAATAAATGGCGCAGGCGCCTTAGCATTACCCCTTGAACGGTTCCCCGCAGTGAGGGCAGAGGAGATCCTCGTCGTCATCGTAAGCGTCGGGCTGATAGAAGAAGTCTTTTCCGCACCGCTGGCATGTCGTAGCCTCGTACTCCTCCTCGTCTTCGTCGTCGTCATCATCATCCGAGACGTTTCCGCAGCCGCAACGCCCTGCCACCATGTCCGGATCCAACTCGGAGCGAAGATCCATTACCTCATCCTCGAGGTCCTCCACGTACTCCCTCAGATCGTCCTGGGCCTCGGAGACGTCGTCCAGCTCCTCGGCAATAGAGTCGAGCGCTCCCATCAGGGCCTCCTGAAACTTCGTCATGTTTGTGTTCTCCGCCACATTCTGCCCCTCGATCAACCCACGTAAATACGCGATCCTCTCTCGTGCGCTCATCTCCACTCCTCCTCGCTGTATTGTGATGTCCGGACGGTTCCAACGTCCAATGGCGCCTCTTCCGTCATGCCGCTGTCATCAGCTCTTTTTGGCCCTCTCAAGGTACTCGCCGGTGCGGGTGTCCACCACTATCATCTCTCCGTTCTCCACGAAAAACGGGACCGTTACCACGAGTCCTGTCTCCGTCGTGGCGGGCTTGCCTCCTCCGGAGGCGGTGTCTCCCTTGAAACCTGGAGCCGTGTCTGTCACCTTGACTTCGACAGACTTGGGGAGCTCTATTCCCATGACGCGCTCCTCATACATGTCAAAGCTCACTTCCAGATTATCTATCAGATATTTTATAGCGTCTCCAAGAACATCCCTAGACAAAAATACCTGATCGTACGACCCCATGTCCATGAATACGTAGTCGTCCCCATCCTGATACTGATACTGTGCGGGTCTCTCGTCAAAAATTATGCGCTCGAAGCGCTCGCCCGACTTGAAGGACTGTTCGACCGAGCTGCCTGTCTCGAGATTGCGCAGCTTACCCCGTATGATCGCCCCGCCTCTGCCCATCTTATGGTGAGAGCATTCCAGTATTGACCACATGCCCCCCTCCCACTTGATCTTCAGCCCAGGTCTGAAATCGCTAGTATCCACAACTTGTGCCATACATATAAACCTCCCAGCAAAATTACGCCAATAACGCCCCCTGGGCCTGGTTCTTGGGTCAACCCAAGAGCCGTTCGAGCTCCTTCGTGTCGTACGAGTAGGTGAATGCGTCAGTCCTCGCGATGTAGCCTTCGGTCACGAGTCTCGCCAGATCCTGGTCCATGGTGTGCATGCCCAGCGCTGCCCCTGTCTGCATGATGCCTTTTATCTGTGATGTCTTACCCTCGCGAACGCAGTTTCTTATGGCGGCATTTGCTATCAGAAGCTCCGTCGCCACCATCCTGCCTCCGCCCGGCAGGGGGAGGAGCTGCTGAGAACAGATGCCGACCAATATGTTTGCGACCTGCATCCTCACCTGTTGCTGCTGGTGAGGGGGAAAGACGTCGATGATGCGGTCGATGGTCTGGGACGCATCCGGCGTGTGCAGAGTACCAAAGACAAGATGTCCCGTCTCGGCGGCCGTGACAGCCGCGCCTACCGTCTCGAGGTCCCTCATCTCTCCGATGAGTATGACGTCCGGGTCCTGCCTCAGCGCTCGCTTCAATGCCTCGGAGAAGCTCTTGGTGTCGCTGCCGATCTCGCGTTGGTGGATTATCGAGCGTTCCGATGTATATAAATACTCTATAGGATCCTCTATCGTGATTATATGGCACGACCTTGTCATGTTCACCTGCTGAACGACAGCCGCCAAAGTCGTGGATTTGCCGGAACCCGTCGGTCCCGTCACCAGGAAAAGCCCTCTCAAGCGCTTTGACACATCCTCTATGGCGGGAGCGAGCATGAGCTGCTTAGTGGTTCTTATATTGGACGTAATGACGCGTAGCGCCGTGCAAAGGTTGCCCCTCTCAAACGCGCAGTTGCCCCTGAAGCGAGAGTTTAGTTCCTCGTTGGCCCTGAACGTGAAGCTGAAGTCCAGCTCCTTCTCTTTTTGCAGTGTCTCCATCTGACTTGGCGACAGTATCGCCGACAACATCTCTATGTGCTCCGTAGCGGAGATCGGATCTCCAAGGAACCGCAGTTCCCCATCCAACCTTATTGCCGCCGGCAGTCCAACACCGAGATGAAGGTCGCTGCCTTTCCTTCTCAAGACCTCCGCCAGAAGCGCCTGAATAGGATATGCCATGATTACTCACCCCTCCTATTCGTGATGTACGCTCAGCGCGAGCATTTCTTCGACTGTCGTAAGGCCATTGACAACGTTTCTCATGGCGCTTTCCGTGAGAAGTCTCATCCCCGCGGATGTCGCGGCGTCCCTTATAAGCGGCACCGCCGATTTTTCGTTTATCAGCTGTTTTATCTTGTCGGTTACCTCCATTACCTCGACTACGGCGACCCTGCCCTTGTAGCCGGTGTTACGGCAATCGTCGCACCCAACGGCCTCGTACACGGGAATGCCTGGCGCTACCCCATGAGCCTCGGCAATAGCGGCTGGGAGTGGATATTCTTTCTTGCACCTGGGGCAGAGCCTTCTCAGCAGTCTCTGCGCCACCACTGTGACGAGCGACGTCGAGATCAGGTAAGACGGTATGCCCATATCCATCAGCCTCATGACGGAACTTGGCGCGTCGTTGGTATGCAGAGTCGACAGGACGAGGTGTCCGGTGAGGGCCGCCCGAACCGCCAGCTCGGCTGTCGGGAAGTCCCTTATCTCTCCAATCATGATCTTATCGGGGTCCTGCCTCAGTATTGCCCTAAGCGACTCCGTGAAGGTCAGCCCAGCCTTCTCGTTCACCTGAACCTGGATGATGCCCTCGACAGTGTACTCGACCGGGTCCTCCACAGTTATTATGTTGACATCCGGCCTGTTCAAAACCTCCAGGAGCGAGTATAACGTAGTGGACTTGCCCGAACCTGTCGGGCCGGTCATGAGGAAGATGCCGTGCGGGGCTTTTATGTTGCTCGTCATGACCTTTATGTCATCCTCGAAGAGTCCCAGGTTCGAGAGTCCTACCTTCGATGTTGACTGATCCAGGAGCCTCATGACTATCTTCTCGCCGAATATCGACGGGAGACAGTTGACGCGCATGTCTATACGTTTATCCTGTGTCTTGACCAGTATACGGCCGTCCTGAGGTTTTCTCCTCTCGGAGATGTCCATGTTCGAAATTATCTTGATGCGGGAGATGACCGCCGGGTGCAGGGTAGCTGGGAACTCGAGGTGCTCGAAGAGCGATCCGTCTATCCTGTATCGCACCTTTGAGATCCTTTCGTAGGCCTCGATATGAATATCGGAGACCTTGTCCTTTACAGCCTGTTCGAGTATGTTGCTGACGAGCCTGACTATCGGGGCGTCGTCGGCGTTTACTCCCATTACGTCTTGAGTTCCGCCACCCTGCATTATCTGGCGTCCGAACTCACCTTCCGATGATATGACCTCGTCTATGGCGTCGTCAAGGCTGCCCTGGACCTTGTAGAAGTTCATCAGCGCCCTTCGGACGTCAGAGGCGGTAGCGACGTTTATCTCAAACTCGGCGTTCGTTATCATGCGGAGCTCGTCGACCGCTATGACGTTGAGCGGGTCCGACATCGCGATAGCTATCTTGCCAGACTCCAGTATCGCTAGAGGCACTATTTCAAGCCGCTGGGCTACCGGCTCCGGAATAATCCTTATGGCCTCCATGGTCGGTTTGAATCTGGAAAGCGACACAAGCGGAAGTTTCAGCTGCTTGCTCAGCGCCTCCGCAAGCTGGCGTTCCGAAAGCCAGCCATTTTTTAACAGGATCTCGCCAAGCCGCATCCTCGATATCTTCTGCTCCTCGAGCGCCGCGTCGAGAGTCAGCTTTGCGATAGCCCCGGCATCGACGAGAAGATCTCCCAGTTTCAAATGTCTCCAATCCTCGTGCATTGAGGTCACTCCGATCTATGGCTTACCATAAATTGCATTAACACGTTTATCATTATAGCGGAAAGGTCTGTCCAGTTGCAAGCTGAGATTGAATTAACCTCAAATACTCGAGCCCATTTTATATAGCGATTGGACCTCTTATGAATTTCCCGGTCTTGGTATGCGAGGATAAAATCTCAATCCGGTGAATTGCGAAGACTCTGGGGGGGTGATATTATGTCGTTGTGGCGGAACATTAAAAATCTTCGATGCCTAAGGATTCGTGAGAAAATGAAAAACAGCGATAGGACAGAGCTACGCTACGCGATAACAACCATATTTATTGAAATCGTAGAGCTGCCGCTTCTGACATGGCTGTTCGGCACCCTGTGCGAGTACGCGCGTCACACAGTCAGATCGCTCCCGATATGGGGAACGTTTGTTCATCACGAATTGCTCGATGTCTGGTTCCTGGCCGCGATGTCGCTTCCGGCGCTATGGCTCGGTTGGCGTCTCGCAAAAAAGAACAATCCGCCGAGCGGCTGGTTCAGAAGATACTGGCCGTTCGTCGCCCCGATGGTTTTGCTCGTCTACGGGATCGCTATGGGTTTCCGCACCAAAAACGGGTGGGCCGCAGCCTCTCTCGTATGGTTCTTCACGTTCATAACCTGTTGCGTTCCGCTTATAATATCGTTTTCCGTATCATGCGCAATTTTGAACAAACCTCTTGAGGATTCATGCACGAAAAATCGAGTTTTGGCAAACTCTTTGATCGCTGTCATTGTCGTGCTGCTCCCGCTCGCGTTCTTAATCTGGCAGATGACTCAGGCCGCCGACAACAAAGTATCCGCGTGGTACGACGGTTTTACAGTAGTGGAGGACGATTATTTAAGCCTTTACTGGCCCGACGGCGAAAACAGGCTGGCGAAGCTCGACGCCGATCCGACCCTTCGCGTTGACGATAGTTATCCTTCGCTCGACGGAGCTACCGCTTTTTTCCCCATCTACGCGGCAATAGCCAAAGAGGTCTATCGAGCGGATGACCAGGAGGAATTGCGCCGGTACGTCGCTCTGTCAAAGACGCCCGAAGCCTATAACAGACTCATTCGCGGCGAAACGGACGTTATATTCGTCCTCCAGCCCTCTGATGGCCAACTGCAGGCGGCCCGCGACGCCGGGACAGAGCTTCGCCTCACTCCGATAGCGAAAGAGGCGTTCGTCTTCTTCGTCAGCGAACGAAACTCCGTCTCGAATCTTTCCATAGAGCAAATCCAGAATATCTATCTCAAAAAAATCACCAACTGGATCCAGGTTGGAGGTGATAGCAGAAAAATTTTGCCGTTTCAGCGCCCGGAGGATTCGGGCAGCCAGACGACAATGATCAAGGACGTGATGAACGGGCAAAAACTTCCGACTCCGCTGGAGGTCGAGTTCAGCATGAGCAGGGGCATGGGCGGAATGGTTAGGGGAGTTGCGATTTACAGGGATTACGCGGAGTCCATAGGCTATTCGTTCCGTTTTTTCACTCAAGAGATGGTGAAATACGACAAGCAGGACCAACTTACGCAAATAGCTCGGGAACGTGGCGTAAACATACGGAACGCGAAGGTCGCGGAAGACCGCGTCAAACTTCTGTCTGTGAACGGCGCGGCACCGACCGTTGAAAATATCGCAAGCGGGACGTATCCTTTCACGGAGTATATATTCGCCGCGACAGCGGGTTCAAAAAACCCGCGCGTTCAGGAGTTGATCGACTGGATTCTCTCGCCTCAGGGACAGGGATTGATAGAAAAAACCGGATACGTCGGGGTCCAATAGGGTATACTTCAGCAAGCGGAACATGATACAATTTAACACTAATCTGATAAAAGGAGGTAATACTATGCCGCTCGTAACTTCAACCGAACTTTTCAAAAAGGCGTATGTGGGAAATTATGCAATCGGAGCTTTCAATGTCAACAACATGGAAATCATTCAGGGTATCACCGAAGCAGCCAAGGAACTCCGATCCCCGCTGATACTGCAAGTTTCCGCGGGGGCACGGAAATACGCCAAACACGTTTATCTCATCAAACTTGTCGAAGCCGCTTTGGAGGATACCGATCTTCCCATCGTGCTGCATCTCGACCACGGCGATTCGTTTGAAACGTGCAAAAGCTGCATCGACGGCGGATTTACGTCCGTCATGATCGACGGCAGCCACCATAATTTCAAGGATAACATGGCGCTCACAAAACAGGTGGTGGAATACGCTCACGATCGCGGCGTCGTTGTGGAGGGAGAGCTTGGGCGTCTTGAAGGCATCGAGGACGACGTAAAAGTTTCGACGGCGGACGCGAGCTATACCGACCCAGCCGAAGTCCAGGAATTTGTCGAGAACACCGGAGTCGATTCGCTGGCTATCGCCATAGGCACTTCTCACGGAGCTTACAAGTTCAAGCCGGGCCAGAAACCGCAGCTTCGCATCGATATCTTAAAAGAGGTATCGAAACGCCTTCCGGGCTTCCCAATAGTGTTGCACGGCGCGTCCTCAGTGATCCCGGAATTTGTGAAGATGATAAATCAATACGGCGGCAATATGCCGGACGCGATCGGCATACCGGAGGACATGCTCCGCGAGGCCGCAAAGCTGGCGGTATGCAAAATAAATATAGATTCGGACCTTCGCCTCGCCCTTACGGGAACGATCCGCAAATACTTCGCGGAAAACCCGTCC
Source organism: Synergistaceae bacterium (assembly GCA_031290235.1). Lineage (GTDB taxonomy): Bacteria > Synergistota > Synergistia > Synergistales > Synergistaceae > JAIRWR01. The sequence continues at coordinate 15,992 of JAITNX010000064.1, forward strand.
CATTTCGACCCAAGACAATATCTCTCGCCCGCCCGCGAATCCATTAAAAAAATGGTGGCGCGCAAAATAGAAACCGTGCTGGGCAGCGCAAACAAGATATAGAACTTCCTAAGCGCCACGATATTAGGCCGGCGCCTCCTTCTGGGGGCGCCGGCTATTTATCGGTATGAGCTACAAATCTTTAAGCGAAGGCCCCCCAGATGGAGACACGGGAGTCAGCAGACGAGACGTCACCGGTGACGAAAGCACGATCGAGGTCGTGGTTTCGCCATAATTGCCTATTTGGTTTATGATCGATTCGAGATGCCCCACCGACGCTACGACCACCTTGAGAAGGATGTCCTCCGCGCCCGAAAGGTGGTACCCCTCCACGACCTCCGGTATGGTCCGGACGATTTCATCCGCCTCCTTGAGCTTGCCTGTGCTCGCGGTCACGCTGATGAAGGCGGTTATGGGGAACCCAAGCTTCTCGAGATCTACAATTGCCCTATATTCCCCGATATAGCCGGCTTCCTCCATGCGATGCACCCTCTCGGCCACCGCCGGTGACGAGAGTCCAACCTTTCTGCCCAGCTCGCTGAAGGAGACCCTCGCATTCTCCTGCAACGCCGTTAAAATTTGCACTCCGATATCGTCCAACAACTTGTCTGCGTGCATTCCCATTTTCCTCCCCTTGGTCCGGGCCGACGCCGCTGCAACTGACTGCGCCCGGCGATAATTCTTTATTGTTCGATAACCAGTGCTATAATTCTCGCTATTATGCCCCTATTAAAAAAATCTCCATTTAGAAATTTCATTCTCTTAAAGATGATTTTATCACGAACTTATCAGCGCATCCATAGGATACAACATACAATATGTAATCTGTTTAGTGGGTCAAAAGTCGTATAATATCTTTGCCAGCTGTAATAGGAGGAGAATGTTTGTATGGCGACGGCGGATTATAAGGCCCTCAAAAACGGCGGTTTCATGCGCCAAAAGCAAAAGGTTGGATAATATAAAATCAGCCGCCCAGATATGCCTCCCTGACCTTGGGATTCTCGAGCAGATCTGATCCGGCGCCCTCGAGAGTTATGGCGCCGACCTCGAGAACATAGGCTTTGTGGGCTATCTTCAGTGCGGCGTACGCGTTCTGCTCCACAAGCAGTATCGTGCGCCCCTGTCGGTTTATCTCGCTGATTATTTCAAAAACTTCGGCCACAAGTATTGGGGCAAGGCCCAATGACGGCTCGTCCAACATCAGGAGATCCGGCCTGCTCATCAGCGCCCGCGCGACCGCCAGCATTTGCTGCTCGCCGCCCGAAAGCGTGCCGCCCTTCTGGCCGCACCGCTCCCTCAGCCTGGGGAAGAGCGTATAGGCATACTCCATGCTCTCCTCTATCTCATGTTTGTCGTAGCGGGTGTAGGCGCCAAGCGTGAGGTTTTCCTCGACAGTGATGTGCGGCAGTATCCGCCGCCCCTCCGGGCTTAACGAGATGCCGAGCCGAACCATGGTCTCCGGCTGTTTTCCGGCAAGGGATATCTGGGTTCCGTCAGGTTTTGTGTAAATCATTTCTCCCTTCCATCCTCGAACCAGGCCCGCTGCCGCGCGAATCGCGCTGCTCTTTCCCGCCCCGTTCGCGCCTATCAGGGTGACGATCTCGCCGCGCCCGATTGACATGTTCACGTTCCTCACGGCATGAATGCCGCCGTACCACACGTTGAGTCCCTTTATATCAAGCATTGGCCACATCCTTCCCGAGATACGCCTCTATGACCCTGTGATTTGCCCGTATCTCGTCAGGCGCGCCATTCGCTATCAATGCGCCCTGATCCAGCACCCATATATGTTCACACACCCCCATGACCACCTTCATGTCGTGTTCTATCAGCAGGATGGAAAGGTTGAAGTCGTCGCGCAGCCCGCGGATAAAACCCAGCAGCTCCGCGGACTCCTGTGGGTTCATTCCGGCCGCTGGTTCATCCAGAAGGAGGAACGACGGTCTGGTGGCAAGCGCCCTGGCTATCTCCAGCCTGCGCTGCGCGCCGTAAGGAAGCGAGGAAGCCGCGGCATCCGCGTACCGCCGCAGCCCGAGCCGGTTCAATAGTTCGATGGATTTGGACCTGATATCCTCCTCCTCCCTAGCGGCTCCTGGAAAGACGAACGGTATCATTCTCTGCCACCATCGTCCGCGCTGACGCACGTAGGCGCCTACCATGACGTTCTCCAGCGACGTCTCATTCTGAAAGAGGCGGATGTTCTGAAACGTGCGGGCGAGTCCGGCCTCACAGATCTTATGAGGGGGTAAACCCGTAATCCTGACCGTTCCCGCTGCCCCAGTGAACTCGACGTAACCGGAAGTGGGCTTGTAAAAACCAGTGATGACGTTAAACGCGGACGTCTTGCCGGCCCCATTGGGACCTATAAGCCCTACTATCCCGCCCCTGGGAACAGTCATGGAGAGCCCATCCACGGCAACCAGACCACCAAAGCGGATTGTCACCTCATTCAGGGAGAGAACCGGCTGGCTGGACTCGGTCATTTTCCACCCTCCCCTCTCCGGCTCCGCGAGAACCATTTCCACGAGAACTCCCTCATCCCCATGATCCCTTCGCGCCTGAATATAATTACCGCTATGAGCAGCATGGAGAATATCACCATTCTCATCCCAGGAATGCCAGGAATGCTGAGGCTTCCTATGGTCACAGGGTTCTCCACTATTCTGAGCCACTCCAACATGGTGGTTACGACTATGGCGCCGACGATGCTGCCGGTTATCGAACCGAGTCCGCCGACCACTACGATCATAAGCAGGCTGTAGGTCTGGGTTATCATGAACATCTTAGGGTCTATCGTGGTTATGAGATTACCCATCAGGGCCCCGCCGACACCTCCGCCGAAACAGCCTATGGTGAACGCCAGCACCCGCGTCTGGAATGTGTCGATGCCCATGGTGCGAGCCGCGATTTCGTCGTCCCTTACAGCTCGGAGGACGTTGCCAAAATTGCTGTTCATCAGCCTCACCATACAGATCAAGACGACTATGAGGCACCCATAACTCATCCACAGATCGACGTGTGACGGAATACCCTTGAGGCCGAGCGAACCATTGGTTATGGGGGTCATGTTCGTGATGAATATGCGTATTATCTCTGAGAAACCCAGCGTCGCTATGCCGAGATAATCTCCCCCCAGCCTGAGAATCGGCAGGGAGATCAACCAGCCAAAGAACGCGGCGACGAGACCCGCCGCTATGAGCGATACGACAAAAGGAGTGTGAATGTTGAGGAGAAACGGCGCAATTGGCTCCAGTATCCACATCGTCGTCTTCTGCTCAGGGGTGAGTATGAGAAGCGCGGACACATACGCTCCTATGGCCATAAAACCGGCGTGCCCCAGCGAGAACATCCCTGTCATGCCGTAGATGAGGTTCAGGCTCAAGCCCAGAATCGCGTTGATCGCTATTAGGTTCATTATTCGCAGCTTATACCCGTCAAGATTGGACGATGCCCACCAGAGCGCGCCCGCCAGCGCTACAATGGCCAGCAGCGTCAGGACGCCGTTTGGAGCCTTTTTATCTCCCAGAGCAGGCTCATTCATATCTTGTCCTCCAGTTTCTCACCCATCAGACCGGTCGGCTTGACCAGCAGTATAACTATCAGGAGTATAAAGGCGAACGCGTCCCTGTAGCCGGAGAGGCTGGGGAAAAACGCTATGGACATTATCTCCACAAAACCCAGCGACAGCCCCCCGAGCATGGCGCCCGGTATGGAGCCGATGCCGCCGAAGACCGCGGCGATGAATGCTTTAAATCCAGGGATTATCCCCATAAACGGCTCCACGCGCGGATAACGCAGCGCCCACATTATGCCGGCGACCGCGGCAAGAGCCGAACCTAGCGCAAACGTCAGCGCTATTATCCTGTCAACGGACACGCCCATGAGCCGGGTCGTCTCTATGTCGTGCGATATGGAGCGCATAGCGAGTCCTGCCCGCGTCCTGTAGATCAGCCACAGGAGACAAGCCACCATGATAAACGAGATGGCCGGCACAAGAAGGGCCAGCGGAACGAGCCTCACTCCGCCCAGGGAGAAGGCCTGCATTAGGAGAGGCGGCTGCACCACCGGGCGCGGCATTCCCGAGAAAATCACAACAGAGAGGTTCTCTATAAAAAACGAAACGCCTATCGCGCTTATGAGCGCCGAGATCCTTGGCGCGCTCCTGAGCGGACGATAGGCTATCCTGTCCACGAGAAGCCCGCATAAAGTCGCGCCGGCTATTGCCACTAAGACGCCAAGCGCCCACGGGAGCTTGTATTGAATGGTCGCAAAGAACACGAAGTACGCGCCCAGCATGAAGATATCCCCATGGGCAAAGTTGATGAGGCGAAGTATCCCATAGACCATGGTGTAGCCAATGGCGATTAGTCCATACAATGACCCGAGTCCAATGGCGTTTATGAAGTGCTGCATGAACATATTAAAGCTCAAAGGGCTTTGCCCCTTTCCAAAAACTCGACGCTGAAACCGAGAGCATGGAGGAGATGGCTCTCCTCCCGCCCTCAGATTATATCCACGCCACAGCGCGAGATTTTATCTTAATTTACGGAGTGACTGTACCTATGAATTGCTTCTTTCCATTCCTTATTTCAACTATGCCAAGCTCTTTTTCAGCGTCGTGAGTGGCGTTCAGCGTCGTGAGTCCGGTAACTGTGAGAACGTCCTTTGTAGCCTCGAGCGCGTCGCGAATCTTCTGGGGTTCGGCGCTTCCCGCGCGTTTAATAGCGTCAATGATCAGGACATAGGCGTCATAGCCAAGGGCAGCGTTCACATTGGGGTCCTTATCGGGGTAGGCCGCCTTCCAGTTCTCGGTAAACCTCTTTGCCACCGGGTTCATGTCCTTCATGCTCGGATCGTAGGCGAAAGTGGTGTGCAGGAAACCTTCGACCGCATCCCCACCCAGGGTGACGACCTCAGGATTGTCCATGGCGTCGCCGCCCATAAAACGGAACTCGGCGCCCAGCTCCTTGGCCTGCTTCAGAACTATCGCGCCCTCCGCAAAGTAGGCTGGAAGGAAAACTATTTCGGGTCCTTTCGAGATCAGCTCCGTGATCTGAGCGGTGAAGTCCTGGTCGCCTGAGTTGTACTTCATCTCGGAGACTATCTCGCCACCCATTGAGGTGAATGCCTGTTTGAAGAAGTTGCCGAGACCGACGCTGTAGTCATTTGCCACATCGATGAGAAGCGCCGCCTTCTTGAGACCGAGGTCCCTATACGCATAGGCGGCGGCGCCGGAACCCTGGAACGGGTCGATAAAGCAGGCGCGGAAGTAGTATTTCTTGTTCTGAGTGACAAGCGGATTTGTGCAGCTCGTTCCCATCACGGGAACCCCTGCGGCCTCCGCCACTTCGCCCCCTGCCATTGCAAGAGACGATCCGTATGTCCCGATAATTGCGTTAACCTTGTCGCGCTCGATGAGACGCGCGACGGCATTGGCGGCTTCGGTCTTATCTGATTTGTTATCGACTACGACAAGCTCGATCTTCCGTCCCAGCACCTCTGGAATCTCGGACAGCGCGAGCTGTACTCCTTCGAGCTCCAACTGCCCTCCGAACGCATTCTGCCCAGTGAGACAGTTGAAAAAACCGATCTTGATGGTATCGTCCGCGGCAAACGCCCCACCAGCTGCGATTAAACAGATGAAAAGAGCCAGAAACAACTTACGCATGAAGAATCACACCCCTTAGATTTTTTTGAGACACAATGCATAAACCGTTTTTTACCATAATTCAGCCTAATTTACAACCGTAAAACGAGCTAACCCTGTAAATAATTCTGACCTCAGGAAAATTCCGTCATCATGAGACAATAACAAGAAGGTCGTCGCGCTTTAAGAACCAATTTGTTCAAATTCACCGTAAATTTACAAAGTTCACGATATTAAATCGCCACACCCTCCCACCTGCGACAAGAGCATTTCTATAACAAATCTGTAAAAAAACGGATATTCTATTGACACAGTCCCTCTCAATTTTGTACAATATCTAAATTGTGTATTCGCAAAGCAAGAAGCGGGAATAGCTCAGCTGGTAGAGCGATGGCCTTCCAAGCCGTAGGTCGCGGGTCCGAGTCCCGTTTCCCGCTCCATTTGATATTCGGTTACAACCTAAAATCCCGATAAAAATTATAACTACGCTGGCGGATCGACGCCAAACGCTTCGTATATAGTACGTTGTTCCTTTGTGACCGGGTAAATTATACGAGTCTCGCCTATTATCTGCAAACGAAGTTTTGAAAGTACCCGAATCAGTTGTCGCATAGTCATTGACCGATAAAGCCCTTTCCCCGACATCGTCCTGTGCAATTCTGACAACAATATCAACGCTATGAACCCGACAAATATTTTGTTCCGCATCCTGTCCTGGCTATGAACGCGCAAACGCCCCAGGTCCAGGTCTTTTTTCAAACGCAGGAAGCCTTTCTCCACGACATCCTTCGCACGATAAATCCTGATCGCTTCCTTTGCGTCGGATATGTCGTTGCTGATAATGACCAACCAGCCAGATGTCCGCAGCTTGTAGGATACCGCGTCCTCCTTTATGCTCACTACGTAGCCTGAACCACTTTTCCCGGACTTTCGGATGTTGAGGAATTTTCGATGGCCGTTGCTTTTTGCGTATTTCTCAGGCGCTGACTCTGCTTCCTCTTTCAAACGGGCTATGTCCGCATATAGCGCTTCGCGTATTAACGAAGCTTTCTTTGCGTTGAAGTATACGTGGGTATATATATTGCGCCCGCCCCATGAACGCGCTTTCGTGATCGCGCGAAGAGAATCTCCGTTGTTGAAAATCGTATTGCTTACATGGTCTATGTCTTTCCGCTCGCTTTCCACATGACGCTTAGCAAATAATGACGTGAAAGGCACGGATATGATGAATTTTCTGGAATCAGTCCCAAGCATGAAATCAATATTTCCTTTGCTGTAAAACCCCTTGTCCATAACAGCCAGTACGGGTTTCCCTCCTGTTATATCGCCAAATTCAGCTAATGTCACGTCAAGTGTACTCACATCTTTTATACTGCCGCTGTATACCGTCTGATAAATCGGAAGCATCGACTCCTCGCCCATGAGCAGGCAAATGTTCACTTGCGGCAAACCTTCCCCATCTCGGTTATATCCCCATTCAACATCGTCTATGAGATCGGAGTACGAGGAAGACGAGGTAATGTCCAGCGCCAGATATTCCCTGTCCCCGCGCGCGGCGCACCACTCCCGATGAAAAACCTTGCGGCATTCAGGCTCAATAGCATCCAGCAGCTCGCTGATTCGCTGTGTTGACATATTCCCGACCGGAAGACACTCGGTACTCTTGAGCCATTCTTCGCAATAGAGAAATGGGTCGCCTGTCACCACAAGAAAACACGCGAGCATGAATATTTCTCGCCATATGTCTGGAAAAGCCTCGCGCAATGCCTGTGCCAAACCGTTCTTTTCGGAAAGTTCCAAAAGCAAATGTGTCATGCCGCATTCCCGTATGGCTGAATTCCTGATGTCCTCTATTGAGAACATTTTTTCGTCGTCGGCTTGTTCAATTATCGTCCCTTCTTGCCGCAGACGCTCGGAGTATGAATCCTTGAAGATGCGTTTGCCTGTTTTCAGATCGATTTTGCCGACTGGAATTCGCTTGTTGCGCGGAGAACCTTTTTCATTTCTGTAAGAAGTGCATTCATAAATGTAGGTGTACTTTCCAACTGTCTGCTCGAATAGGAAACTCATTTATCGTCGCCCCTGTCCCGTAGTTGTAAGTATTATAACTACATACCAGGGGCTTTACAAGGGGCTTCTTTAATATTTACTGCCTCACATCCTTGAAATCACTCTATTATTTATAAAGCGGAAACTTCCAGGCTTGCGTAGTTATAAATTTTTCGGGAGTTTAGGCTTCATAGAAAACAAGATGACTTTTCAGAAAAGTTGTCGGTACGCCGCGGTTTTCAGAATGTGTCTCGCCTGGTCTCAGAAAATCTCATAACGGCGGATTGACGCCCTAAATGCGACGTTTCTTAGCGCTCATCGACGCTACCTTCTAAAAGCCGGAGGTAGCGTGGCCGACCTCCGGCGTTGGTGAAACTCGACCTGGAGCGTAGAACGGAAAAAGTGAAATCGCTACGCCAATCCAAGCCGATAACTCGCTTAGAAACCCATCTTTGTGTAGTCGTTTGGGATATTGAACGCCCCAGCCGGGACTGTTTTCGAGGCGTTCGTTATGACCATGAGCGTTTTATAGCCGCTGCCTTCCGACTCGATGGCATAAACCTGCCCGCCGTCCATGTAGAACTTCGAGACGTTTCCATCGACCTCATATGCCTCGTAGGGAAGTTTTTTTCCGTTCACTACGCCTTCGCCTTCCCCTGTCTTCTTCATGCCCGCAGAGTAATCAGCGATCATGCCGCCGAACCCTTCCGTCGTCTGGCCAGCCATCGCGCCCGACACTTTCATGACGAACCGGTTAATTTCGTCTACAATGTAGGTATCACCATCCTTGGAAATGACCCGCGACTTGGTGTCCGCGCCGTTCGCCTTGGATTCTGTGTAGACGGAAAATTTATTTCCTTGCGCCGCCATTTTTCCTTTTGCCTCTGTCACACTGCCTCCGCCCTCCGTCTTGAGCGTGAAGTCGTAGCTGAACGTGCCGCCCCTCATCCAATCGATCAGCGATTCGATCGCAGCGCCCTGAGCGGCGAGTGAAAGCGTCAATACCAAAACAAATCCCATCGCAAATTTCTTTTTCATCAGTTTTTCCTCCTTTGAAAATTCGTTTAGTCTAATTTCGCGCCGCCCGCGAGGTTCCCCAGCAAACCGACGCCCTGCGCCAGGCCTTGTAAACCGCTCTTTTTCTTATATGTCCGGCTCTAGATGAATCCAGACTTGTAGCCATCATTGCAGTTGTCGCAGTAAAAGGTGAACTGGAACCCGGCCTCGGTGGAGTTGTCCTGGTAATTCCTTGTGAATGCCTGAAGCATTTATATTCCCTCCAACCGTTACGCCTGCATGGTTTTGCCGCACTTGCCGCAAAACTTCGCCGCTCTTTCGTTTCTTTCCCCGCACTCGCCGCAGAAAATATAATCGCCATGCGCCTCTCCGCCAGTTTCAGCCGCGCTCGCGGCAGTGGCTACAACCTCGCCCCTGCCCTTTTCGTAAAGTTCCTTGAACTTCGACGACACAGCACTCAATTTGCCGTAGAGGTCGAACGCAAGGACCGTCGAAGGGACCGCTTCCATGTACTCGACCATCATGTTGACGAGTATGTAGCTGTCGATGAAAGCATATTTGATGGTGAGCGCGATAAGGCAGGCAATCAGAAACGCGATATATCCCGGCAACCCCAGCAGTTTACACAACAGGCCCAGCAGGATGAACACTACAAGCGTTATGACTACCAGCAGGATTACCACTATGAGGGTGGTTTTTGCCGCGCCGCGCAAAAGTTTCTTCCAGTTCTGCGCGTATATAACCACGCCGTCGGCCGCGCTCCGGAAAGCCCCCTGATCGCGTTTTTGGAAAGTGTAGCCCAGGCAGCACTCGTCGACGTAGCCCAGAGAAATATCTATGAATAGTTTTCCAACTTTTACCACCGTATCCATGCCTGGGACGAAGTCGAGGGCGTTCCCGACTTTCTGGAGATAGCCCTGCAATTGTTTCACCGCTCCGCCGACGAGCTTGTCGACGGCGAAGTATATATTCGAGGTCGCGAACCTCCCAGTCACCATCATCTTGCCGTAGGCGACCTGATCGTCCGGTATGCGTCCTGTCGCGGCGGCCTCCGCTATGACCGCTATGTGGCCGGCTTTGACCAGATAGCCGACGTAGTGCATGAGCGCGAACCTCACGAAGCCCGTCGCCGATACCCAGACGAGAAGCAGTATTCCAGTGACTCCATCCGTCCCGAACAGCCATGCTATCAGCATGAGAACCGCCAGGATAACGCCTGAAATCACTGT
>JAITNX010000179.1 GCA_031290235.1 Synergistaceae bacterium
GGCACTTCCTGTTCCGAATCCGGCGCCGTGATCATCTTGATAGAAGTGGGATCGACGCCGTTGTCCTGGGAGTATTTTTTGGTGACATACTCCGAGCAGGCCCCAAAGCTGTTGATACCCAGCGTCTTGCCCTGAAAATCCTTGATGGTTTTGATAGGCGAATCGGCGCGGACAAAATATTTCATGTGAGGATCACGCTGGGTGGATTTGCTGCCGGCCGCGAAAACTTTAACATCCGCGCCGGAGGCAATCGCCGCGATTACCAGCGGCGTGTGGCGATTGGCCACGTCCAGGTCACCGGTGGTCAGCGCGGGGATCATCTGTCCGGCGGCAACCTGCCCCACGTATTTTGGCCGCACTTTGGCATCCTTGAAATAGCCCAGATCTTCGGCCAGATAAATAAGATCGTAGTAGACCCATTCAGGGTACTTGAATTCCACCACCCCATCTGCGGATTTTTTGTCCGCCTCGCCCTCGGCAAAGGCTGCGGGAACGATGAGCAGGATCAGGAGAAGGCAGCAGAGAACCGCCTTGCCCAGTGCTGACGCTGTTTTCAGTGATTTGCTCCGCATGGTTTGAGTGTTTCTCAGTGCTTTCATCAAAAACCCTCCTAAATTATTATAGATATTTAATCTACATAATATTCATCACGCATATATGGCATAAATCATATTTGAATACTATGTTATCAGGCCAGATTATTCTTTTCCGAGTAATCTGTCAATAGGTTTTGCGCAAATTGCCGCTAAATATAAGCGGCATGGGTCATCTTTTGGGGTTGGGGGGGTGTCGCTAGGCCATTTTTTTGGGCAGTATTCGTTCGCGCATCCTTCGGAATACCCCAGGCGGGACGAACTCCTGTATGGATCCCCCAAACTGGAATACCTCCTTCACGCCTCGGCTCGACAGGTAGGAGTATCTGGCGTCGGTCACCAGAAAGAAAGTCTCCGTCTCCGGGGCAAGCTGCTTGTTCATCTGGGCGATTTGAAACTCATACTCGAAGTCAGAGAGGGCGCGCAGGCCTCTCAAGATGACCCGGCTCCTCCCCTGCCTCATAAAGTCAACCAGCAGGCCCTCGAACGACATGACCTTGACGTTGGGCAGATGTACCACTGCCTCCCGCACCATCATCTGGCGTTCTTCCACGCTGAACATCGCGCGTTTCTCGGAGTTTATCAGCACCGCCACTATGAGTTCGTCGAATATGGTGGCCCCCCTCTCAGTCACGTCGAGGTGCCCATTTGTGAATGGGTCAAAAGATCCAGGATATACAGCCCTGTTCATATCTCAGCTTCTCCCCTCGTCTCGCTCCAGTAAAACGAGAGCACGGTTTCTCCATATATTCTATCATCATGCGCGAAAATTATGTCGGCTGGTCTCTCCCTTGAGGATCGCTCGAATACGAGGACGCCGCCTGGGGCAATGAGAGAAACGTTCGCCTCGATCAGCCGCGGGAGTTCTTCTCCCCACCCCATGCAGTAGGGAGGGTCCGCGAAGATCACGTCAAACCCATCGGACTCCCCGGCTTCTCTGTTTTCTTTTGCCAGTCTCGGGACTATTCTTCGCACGTCGCCGCATAAACAGGAGGCGATTCCCGTCTCGTTCCTCTCCCTCATTGCCGCCGATATCCTGCCGGCGAGAATCCTGTCCGACTCCACCGCTACAACCCGAGCCGCGCCTCTCTCCAATGCTCCAAGCGCTATCCCCCCGGTCCCCGAGAACAGGTCGAGGAAGCTGACGCCGTCTACGAACCCGCGAGCGCCGAGGATGTTGAACAGGGCGAGCGCGACCTTTCCGGATGTTGGCCGGATATTTCCGCTCATTCAATAGACCTCCCGTGATAAGATAGTATAATTATATAGTCGCGCCTCGATTAGTGGGCGTTCTGCTTAAATATTGAGGGAGGAACATACGTGAAAAAATCTATGGATGCGGGCATCCTCGGAGGAACGCCGTGGAGGATCCCTGGTGGCTTGGAATTAGCGAGGCTGAAGTCCATCTCCGGGGTCTCGATAATGCATTTCCTGAACGATCTGCACCCGACGCTCCTGCCGACGTTTCTGCCTGAGATAACGGCCCGGCTCTCCCTGTCGCTGGCTGAGGCGGGGTTTATGAGCACGCTCTTTGGCATACTGAACCTGATCGTCCAGCCCTTCGCCGGACGAATGGCTGACAGGAATGATAAACCTGTATTTGCTCTCTACGCTCCTCTATTTACGGCGGCTGGGGCGTATCTGTTGGCTATAGCGCCAAGTTACGGGGCAGCTCTGCTCTTCGTTGCGATGATGGGGGCCGGCACCGCCAGTTTTCACCCGCAAGGTCACGGTCTGGCCGGCTTTGTCGGGGGGACGGAGAAGATGGGCCTATATATCGCCGTATTCAGCGCCGCCGGTTCGCTTGGCGCTGCCTTGAGTCCGCTCTACGCAGTGACCCTCCTTCATACCATCGGACCCCGCTTCATGCCGTTTATGCTCATACCGCTCTTGATCCTGGTGGCGCTGGTCCCCCGGCGGCTGATGCCGCCCAGGCTCGCCAAGGACGAAGCGGCCCGCGATGGATCTCACGGCGCCGCGAAGGGCGAGAGCTTTTTCTCTGGCATGTCGAGGGTGCTGCTTATATGTATGCCGCTCGTCCTGATATCGATAGTGCGCGACTCCTCATATCAGGGCATAAGGGTATTCCTGCCGCTCCTGGTCACGGGTCGCGGCGGCAGCATTGCGATGGGCGGCACGGCCCTCTTTGCCTTCACTTTCGCCGGAGCCGCGTCCAACCTGGCAGGCGGGTGGCTGTCGGACAGGTTCGGCAAGATCAGGATAATAACGATAATGCTGATCCTGGCCCCAGCCTTCCTCTTCCCGGCTATACTCATGAACGGGATAATTTCGATAGCCTTATTTGTGCTTGGCGGAGCGTGCATAGCGGCCACAAACCCCATCACCCTGGCGATGGCCCAGGAGTATGTCCCCGAGTCGAGGAGTACGGCAAGTTCGCTGGTGATGGGTGTCTCGTGGGGCATAGCGAACATGGCCGCCTCCCCGATAGGCATGGTGGCCGACAGGATAGGCCTGACCAAGACGCTCTGCATAACGGCCCTCGCCCCGCTAGTCGCTGCGGCCGGGATCATTGTGAGCGGACTCGTCAAGAGGGCGAGGGTAAAATAACGCGCTTCCTTGAGGAAGGACTGATTTATCACTAGAGGCCTAAAGGATAAAGATTAAAGCCCTAATGACACTGCATCCCCAAAATCAAACGGAGTCATCGGGCCGTCCGGCGATTTTTCGAGCGACGTACCTCAAACTTGCCCTGACGCCGGGCGTTCTGTAGGGGCTTCCAACAGGGTCAGTCCGACATTTTACCACGTTGGCTGCCGGGGTCATCCTTATGTAATAATGCTGTTCGAAGCCCTCGTCCACTGATATTGCCATCACTAAAAGCGTCTCGCCATCCATGGACGAGAAGACCTCGCGGAATATAACCCTGTAGCCTGGGCCGGAGATCTCCTCGCCCATGAGCGACATAGCGCGGTCCCCGATGTCGCCGCGCGCTGGTGTTGTCAGCTCCTCCTCCAGTGGAAGATCGTCTGCGGCGTTGACGCCGTCTCCTCCGCTTTCTGCCGTTTTCCTCGCGGTCGTCATATAAGTATCCCTTCCCATCGCGCGCCACTTGCGCTCGTACTTTGTCGCGTAGTCCCTCTCCGGGTTGACGAGGACGGGGGATACTTCGAAGAGGCCGCTCGCGGCGAATATCTCCCTCGTCTCCTCGGCGTACCAGCCCACGTCTGTAGCCAGAGTGAAAGTCCCGCCAGCGGCGAGACGCGAGGCTATGAGGTCCGCGAACCATGGCTGCGCAACCCTGCGCCCGGCGTGCCTTCTCTTTGGCCAGGGGCATGGAAAATTCATATATGCCTCAAAGACACAGCAGGGTTCGAAAGCCAGGGACAACAGATGGCGCGCGTCTCCCAGCATCAGGCGAACATTGTGGAGTCCGGCTGCTAGCGCTCTGCGTGCGGCCTTCGTGACACACCACTGGGACGCCTCCACACCGACGATCAACGCATCCGGCCTCGTCCGCGCAAGGTGTTCCAGGTATTCTCCGTTGCCGAAGCCTATTTCGAGAATGACGCGGCAGCCGCGTGCGGAGAGCCTGGCATCCTGGTGTCCTATAAGTATTCCGCTGAAGTTCCAGTACATGGCCGGCTGTTTGCCTTTTACTTGTAGATTGAGTAGGGGTATGCTTCCTCCATGGCTTTAATCAATCGGTACAACATTTCGTTGACCGGGACCGGGAGGTTGTGTTTTTTTGCAAGCTCAATGACTGTTCCGGCGAATATGTCGACCTCTGTTGGGCGCATTGCCTCCACGTCCTGAAGCGTTGATGGTTTTCCGGCTGGGGAGAGGGTATCTGTGACCTTCAGCCCGTCCACGATGTCGTCCAGCGTCAGGTTTACGCCCTCCTTCTCAGCCACGGCGACGACCTCCTCCATTGTCGAGATCGCGAGCGCCCTCACTGATTCCGCTTTCTGCACCGCGCCGTATCCGCACCGCAGGAGCGTTATAATCTGACTCACTCCGGTGTTCATCATGAATTTTTTCCAGAGTACCCTGATCATGTCCTCCGGTATGTCGTACTTCAAGCCAACGCGCTTGAATAGGTCTTCCAGCAGCAGGACTCGCTCTGAATAAGCCCCTTGTGTGTTTTTCGCCTCGCCGAACGGGATGTAGCCGAGTGTGGTGTAGACCGTGCTGCTCTCCGTTCGCACCAGGTCGCTCCCCATCGACAGGCTGTACAGCAGCCTCTCCCAGCCATACGTTTCGGCTATCACGCTCTCGCTCTTTATGCCGTTCAGCAGAGACAGGATGGTCGTGTCCGGGCCTACATGGTTCCTTGCGTCTTTTATAGCCTGGGGCAACGCGCCGTACTTCACGGTGAAGATGACCAAATCCGCTGGCTTGCTCTCTTCCTCCGGGCCGGCTATGGGGAACCTGATCGTCCTGCCGTTGACGGAGACGCCTTCCCTGCTATAGCGTCGGGCCCTGTCTCCGCTGGCTATGACCTTAATGTTGTCCATTGGGACTGCCTCGGCTATCTCGGCCAGGTAGGCCGACCCCATTGCGCCGAGTCCTATCAGCGCTACTGTCTCTATCCTCTTCATGATTTCAAGAGTCCCTCCCTCGATGCTATTACTGCCGCAAGAGCCGCGCCTACCCCATTGTCTATGTTGACGACCACGAGTCCTGGCGAGCATGACGCCAGCATTGTGGAAAGAGCGGTGTGCCCTCCGTTGGCCACGCCATAGCCGACCGAGGTAGGCAGTCCGATTACCAGGCCCGGAACGAGGCCTGTCACCACGCTCGGGAGCGCTCCGTCCATGCCGGCGGCTACAATAAGCACGCTCGCCTCTTTCAGCTCGTCGAGCACGCCCAGGAGCCTGTGCAGTCCGGCCACTCCCACATCGTAGAAGCGTTTCACTGTCACGCCGTGGAACTCGGCTATCTCGGCCGCTTCCTCCGCTATCGGCACATCGCTGCTGCCGGCCGTCAAAATCGCTATCAGGCCGCGGGACTCCGCCTCCTGGCATTTTATCGTTCCCACGCGTGAAACAGGGTTATAGGAGAGTGGGGGAACGCCGTCCATAATCAGTTCCGCCTGCTTTGGACTCAACCTGCTGAATGCCATGTTGACGCTCCTGGAGCGGACGCTGTTGGCGATAAAGGCCAGCTGCTCATCGGACTTGCCAGAACAATAGACTACCTCTCCGACGCCCTTTCGCCGCTCTCTTTCGAGATCGAGCCGCACCTCGCCGGACCAAGTATCCTTAGTCTTGATTTGGATCTCCATCAGCGCGTTCAGCTTCTCCAGAGCCTCGTTCGTCGGGATGTCGCCCCTGCTCACATTCTCCAAAAGCCTCGTGATATCTTTGTCCCGTGCGGACTTTGTCTTTCGCACGCTCATTGGATCACTCCCACTCTATGGTCGATGGTGGTTTGCCAGTGACGTCCATGACGACGCGCCCCACGTTAGGAACCTCGCCGCATATCCTGCTTGCCGTCCTGTCTATAACTTCCCACGGAAGGCGCACCGACTCGGCGGTCATGGCGTCGAGCGAGGCAACGGCTCTCAGCGCCACTGTTTCGCAGTATGTGCGCACATCACCCGCCACTCCTACGCTCCTGACTGGGAGCAGGACGCAGAACGCCTGCCAGATGGAGTCGTACAAACCAGCCGCCGTTATCTCGCTTATGAAAATAGCGTCCGCCTCCCGCAGCGTGTCCAGCCTCTCGCGCCCAAGAGGGCCGAGGCACCGGACCGCGAGTCCGGGTCCTGGAAAGGGGTGGCGCTTCAGGAAGTGGTCCGGTATGTCGAGCAGAGGTCCTATTTTGCGTACCTCGTCCTTGAAGAGTTCGCGAAGCGGTTCGAGGAGCTTCATGTCCATGTCCTCAGGCAGCCCGCCGACGTTGTGGTGGCTCTTTATGACGTCGCCACCGGCGCTGCCGCTCTCGATCACGTCGGGGTATATCGTCCCCTGCAGCAGCCATTTCGCGTTGCCGAGCTTCCTCGACTCGTCCTCGAAGACCCGAACGAAGAGTTCCCCGATGATCTTGCGTTTTTGTTCCGGGTTTGTTACGCCCGACAGGGCGTCCAGAAAGCGGTCTGATGCGTCTACGTGATGCACCCTGAGGTTCAATTTTTTGTACATCTCCATGACCTGGGACGATTCGTCCTTCCGAAGGAAGCCATGATCGACGAATATGCAGTCCAGTCTGTCCCCTATTACCCTCGATACGAGGACAGCGGCGACCGTCGAGTCCACCCCGCCGGAGAGGCCGCAGATAACCCTGGCTGTCTCCCCAACACTCTCCGACACAAGCCAGCTCGCTCGCTCAACCCAGTTGCCCAACTTCCAGAGCGGACTCGCCCCGCAGATGTCGAAAATGAAGTTTTTCAAAATCTCGCGGCCGTATTCGGTCGACTCGACCTCTGGATGGAACTGCAGGCCCTGCACCCTCCCTCCCAGCATGGAGAAAGCGGCGCATGTCTCAGATTCGCTTGCCGCGAACTTCACGGCGCCATTCGGAGGTGAGGCCACCTCGTCCCAGTGGCTCATCCATACGTCGATTTTGTCCGGCACTCCCTTCAGCAGTGCGGATGCACTATGAGGGGAGAAAATGACTCGAGTTCTCCCATATTCGCCGAGTCTGCCGCGCTCGACCCTTCCGCCCAGCGAATGAGCTATGAGCTGCATGCCGTAGCAGATGCCCAACACCGGAATAGAACCGTCCAGCAACGAGGCGTCTATGGACGGCGCGTCCAGTCCGATTGCGCTGCGCGGCCCTCCCGATAAAATTATTCCCCTAGGATTTGACTCCATAATGCGATCCAGGGGCGAGGTCCAAGGCAGTATTTCGCTGTAGACCTCGAACTCGCGCACCCTGCGCGCGATAAGCTGAGTGTACTGTGAGCCGAAGTCAAGGATGACTATGCCGCCTGTTTTTTCACTTTCGCTCATTTCTTGTGGAACACCCCCGCAACTCCGCTTGTTTCATGTGCTGAATGAGTATGACACAATTTTAAAAAAAATGCGAGTCCAACCTGTGGCGCATCTCTTTTAACGAACTGTGACACGCAATCGTAACCGGCAAAAGGGCACAAAAAATGCGCTCCGGGGTAGAGCGCACTTTTTGTGCGGGGTGGTGCTTGTGGGGTGGTGTCTATCATAAGATTCCCTATTTCACGTGTAATTATGCTACCGCGATTTACCATTGTCAAATTTTTTTTGGAAATATGACTTTATATTCTCAAAGATGAGAATTTTACTTGATCGATATCAGGGTGTTTTACTAATCTGTAGTTCCCAACAATAATCCTACCTGCACACATTGCGTTGTGGCACAAGGTGTGACCGAAACCGCTGTCCTCATCGACAGCGGGGAAATGCGAAAGCGAAAGCCGCCCAGTTCGTAGCTGGACGGCGTTCACTCTGAAGCTGAAACTCAAACTTCAAGCAGAACAATGAATGAAGAGACTTGAGATTCAGGGATAATCACTTTGTATGAGAGTTTTTCACCGTTGGCTTCAACATCATTAAGATCGAATCCGAGATCGTCAAGATCATCCTCATTAATCCATCCCACACAGCCAGTGAGAATGTCACCATCAACACAACGAACCTCAATGCGTTTCCCGTGATACTTATTTATAAAGTCCGCATTTACTTCAAACTTCTGGGGCAATATCGCCTGCATGTTATTCATCCTCCAATATAATCTTAATCGAGCGCGGCCCCTTGACCAATGGGACGCACGGAAGGACGCCCCCAACGCGACACCCGGCAACGCGGAGCAACACGGGAGGGGGTGACGCGATGAAAAAGCTAAAGCCAAAGAAAAAGAGCCGTCCAGTTCGTCGCTGGATAGCTCCAGTTTTGAAGCTGAAACTTCTCATCCGCTGGACTCGATAGGGGCGTAATTCTCCCGGTCGAGCTGGCGACTCGACCGGGCCACCTGAGTCTATCGGGGCCGCGCTTATTATATCACACCGACGCGGTACTCTGCCATTACTCGACTGCCCGGCGAGGGGCGGCGTATTCTACTCCACGCTATACTTTTCCCGAGTTTAACAGCAAAAAACGATCAATAAGACGCGCGATCCTT
>JAITNX010000087.1 GCA_031290235.1 Synergistaceae bacterium
TCGCCGATATGGTTCGCTTTCAAAGAATTTTCAATCAATGTCTGAACATTCATTCTGGGATTGAGGGAAGAGTACGGATCCTGAAAAACAATCTGCATCTTTTTACGCATTTCCTTCATGCGGCTTGCTTTATATGTCAGGATGTCCTCTCCATCGAAAAAAACTTTCCCGGCAGTCGGCTCGTGCAGGCGCAGTATGGCGCGGCCCGCCGTCGATTTTCCGCAGCCCGACTCACCGACAAGCCCCAGCGTTTCGCCGGCTTTTATCTTAAAACTTACGTCGTCTACAGCGTAAAGCATCCCCTTCTTGGTTTTAAAGTATTTTTTCAAATTCTCAACTACTAATAATTCTTCATTCATCGCTGTGCTTCCCCTTAAAAATTCCTTCTGCTTTATTGCCAGCCATTTTTACGCATCTGACGAAATGCCCCGGTTTGACCTCAATGTTTTCGGGCGCTGCCGTCACGCATTCCTTATCGAAATACTTACATCTTGGGTGAAACAGGCATCCGGGAGGCAAGTCCGTCGGGTCGGGCGGAAGCCCGGGGATAACGCTCAGAGTTTTCATTTCGGTGTCAATGCTCGGTATAGAGTTAAAAAGCGCCTGGGTATACGGGTGTCTGTGCGCCTCGTAAATCTGTTCGGCGGTTCCATATTCTACGATATTCCCAGCGTACATTATCGCGACTTTATCGCATATTTCCGCGACTATGCCCAAGTCGTGCGTTATCATTATCATAGACATGTTGTATTTGTTTTTAAGTTCCTTCATAAGCTCCAAAACCTGCGCCTGTATGGTGACGTCAAGGGCTGTGGTCGGCTCGTCCGCTATGAGCAGTTTAGGATTGCACGCCAAAGCGATGGCGATCACGACGCGCTGCTTCATTCCGCCCGAAAACTGATGCGGATAGTCGTTGGCGCGTTCTTTTTTTATGCCAACGACCTCGAGCATCGCTTCGGCTTTCTCCACGGCTTCCCTGGAGCTAATGTTTTCATGCAGCAAAATCATTTCTTGAATCTGCTTGCTTACGGTTATTACAGGATCCAAGGATGTCATCGGATCCTGGAAAATCATCGCGATTTCCTTGCCGCGAACCTTGCGCATTTCGTCTGGCGTCTTATTCAGCAGATTGACACCCTCAAACAGTATTTCCCCGCCGGTTATTTTAGACGGAGGTTCAGGCAGAATCCGGAGTATGCCAAGCGCCGTGGTGGTTTTTCCCGCACCTGTTTCACCGACAAAACCAAGCGTCTCGCCATGCTCGACGGACAGGGTGAAGTTGGAAACGGCGTGTACCACTTGGCCGCCCGTGTGATATTCTATTGTTAAGTCCTTTATTTGAAGCAATTTTTTTTCTTGATACGTTTGTTGAGTCAATTTATCGTCGCTCAAGGTCTCTCTCCATCTGTCAGCTTCTCAGTTTAGGGTCAAGCGCGTCCCGGAGTCCGTCCCCAAGCACGTTAAGGCTGAATATCGTAGCAGCTATCGCGAGCCCCGGGAAAATAGTCATATACCACTGATCTCTTATGTACATCCTTCCCGACGACAGCATCGAACCCCATTCTGGCGTGGGCGGCATTATGCCGAGTCCTATGAAGCTGAGGCCGGCGGCTGTAAGTATCGCTATCGCCACGCCAAACGTGGCTTGGACGATGATAGGCGCGAGGCAGTTAGGCAATATATGCTGGAAGATGATAAAAAAATCATTCGTGCCGACAGCCCGTGCCGCTTCGATGAATTCCTGGTCTTTAACCGATAAAACCGACGCGCGGACAATCCTCGCGTAGTTGGGTATCGATGAAATGCCCGTGGCAATCATGAGATTGATTATTCCCGGACCCAGCGCCGCGACAATCGCGATGGCGAGGAGCAGCGACGGTATGGCGAGCAGGACATCCATGCATCGCATAATGATATTATCCAACATCCCACCGTAGTAACCGGAAACGGACCCAAAAATTCCCCCAACGACTACCGAAATACCCACGGCTATGAAGCCGACCAGCAACGAAACCCTCGTCCCGTAAATAACCCTGCTGAATATGTCGCGGCCAAACTCATCGGTCCCGAAAAAATTCTCGGAATTAGGGAACTTGAGCGCGTTCCTGAGATTCTGCGCTTTATAGTCATACGGCGCGATGACGTTCGCTAAAATAGCGCAGAATATCAGCAGCAGAATAACGGTAAGCCCTATAAGAGCTAACTTGTTTTTTAGGAGGCGCCGCCAAGTGTCCATGACAAAATTATATTTCTTTTGCTTTTGCATCTGTTTTCATCGTGACCTCCCTATTTATATTGTGAACGTATTTTGGGGTCGATTAACGAATATAAAATATCTATAAAAAGATTTACAAGGCTGAACCCTATCGCAATAAACAGAACCCCGCCGAGTACCACCGGGTAATCTCTCGCTTTAACCGCCTCAACCATCAGCCTGCCTACTCCCGGTATAGAAAAAATTGTCTCGCACATAACGGCCCCGCCCAAGAGGGAACCGAATTGCAGGCCGATTACGGTAACTATAGGTATGAGCGCGTTTCTAAGCGCGTGAGATATGATTATGACCGATTCCTTCTGGCCTTTGGCCCTTATGGTCCGTATGTAATCCTGCCTTACGACCTCCAACATACTGGAGCGCGTCATTCGGGCCACGATGGCCACAGACTGCGCGCCTACTGTTATGGCAGGCAGGATCATGTGCTTGAGCGACGAGAAACCAGACGCCGGCAGAACCTTCAACTGCACCGAAAATAAAAGGATAAACAAAAGTCCCAGCCAGAATACTGGCATGGAAATGCCCACAAGCCCAAAGAACATAACTATGTTGTCAAATATCGAGTATTGCTTGGTGGCCGAAATAACGCCGATTGGAACGCCTAAAACAATGGCTACGAATATGGCCGCCAGCGCCAGCTTTATCGTCGCTGGCAAGCAGCTGATGATTTCATTCGCGACGGAGTTGCGCGTTACATAGGACTTCCCAATGTCGAAATTTATCACAAGTTTTTTTACAAACATGAGATATTGCACCCAAAAAGGCTCGTTCAGCCCCATTTCGAGTCTAAGTTGGGCCACCGCTTCCGCCGAAGCGTGTTCCCCTAAGATCATTTTGGCCGGATCTCCCGGAGTCATTTGCAGCAGAGTGAAAACTATGAACGTCACCGCAAGTAAGATAGGAATTAAAAGCGCGCCCCGGCGGCATATATATTTAAGCATTTCTTTCACCTCGTATTGCTATATGGTCGCTCTAAAAAAATTCACAGCGGCCATTGAACAAATTTTTGGTGCGCCGCCGAAAGGAAACCAGCCTTCGGTGCGGCGGCGCAACCTTTTCATTTAATTTATTTAATTTATTTAAACGTCACCTTGTAAAACGGGTAAACCGCCGAAGGATGAAGCTCAATATAATCAATGCTGTCCGAAACCCCTACGAACAGGGTTTCAGTCCAAAGGTATACCCACGGCGAGAGTTCCTTGAGAAGCGCCTGAAGCTCGGAGTAAATTTGCCCCCGTTCGTCAAAATTACTTGTGGTTCTTCCTCTTTCAACGAGCGCGTCAACCCGAGGGTCGTTGACGAACGACATATTCCCGCCTTCACCCATCATGGACGAATGGAACACAGAATAGACGACATAGTCGGGATCGGGAATCGCGCTCGACCAGCCCATAACGTACAGTTCGGTATCCCCGCCGTACGTCGCGTTAAGGAACGTTCCCCATTCCATTACCTTGATGTCCGCCGTGACGCCGATTTCAGCCAGCTGCTGCTGCACGATCGTTGCGATGTCAACGCGTTCCTTGCGCTCGTCTGCTATAATCGTCGTTGTAAAGCCTTTGGGATAGCCCGCTTCAGCCAAGAGCTGCTTCGCGAGAGCCGGATCGTAAGTCGCGTGTTCGATATTGCGGTCATAAAACATCATTGCCGAGCTGTAAGGAGCATTCGTAACCTCTTCGTTCTTGCTCCGAATTGAGAGCGTTATGCCCTCGGCGTCTATGGCGTGGGATATGGCCTGCCTGACCTTTTCATTGTCAAAGGGCGGCTTGCTCAAGTTAAAGCCGACATATCTTATCGAATAGCCGGTTTCCGTCGCCAGCCTCAAATCGGCGTTCTCCGCCACGCGAGTGTAATCAGTGGGCGGGATATCGACCGCCACGTCTATACCTCCGGTCTCCAGTTCTATGGTACGGTTTGTCGCCTCAATAATGGGCTTGAAGATTATTTTTTTCAGTTCAGGCTTTTGCCCGTAATAATCATCATTCCGTTCGATCTCTATCGATACGTTCTTTTCCCATTTCACAAACTTCATGGGGCCAGTCCCAACCGGGTTCATGCCGTAGTTTTCCCCGCCCTCGCTGACCGCCTTCTCGCTGACGACGGAAGCTGAATTTGACGTAAGGCTCGATAAAAACGAAGCGGAGGGCGAGGCAAGTTTAAGGGCCACTGTGTAGTCGTCCTTCGCCACGACGCTCGCGGGATCCACAACGTCGAATATATACTGAAGCAGCGGGGTTTCGATGCCCCTCTTAATTGTAAACACAACGTCGCTGGCTTTTAATTCTTCGCCGTTATGAAACTTTACACCTTGCTTGATGTAAAACTCATAGTTGAGATCGTCAAGCTGCTTGTACTCGGCTAATTTGGGTATGAGATTTTTTTTTGTGTCGAGCGCGAGAAGCGTCTCGTAAATCTGGCTGTATACGGTTGACGAATGAACGTCTACCGCTATCGCCGGGTCGAGGCTTTTAGAGTCGCTGGCCGTTCCGACGGTAAGCGTGTCTTTTTTAGCGCTCGCCGGGCCGGACGCGCCGCACGCGGTCAAAGCTGAACACACCAGCACAAGCGTCAGTATAAACGACAGGATCTTGATTCTTTTCATAAGTCTCTCCTCCTAAAAGTATATTGCTTAGAAATTTATAAATAGTGGTGCATAAAACTCTCAATACGGCTGCGGATTTAACCGTGGGCCATAAAGTTTTCAATATCGCCGACAGATTTAATAAGGTTTTGGGTCAAATTAATATTCCCATTTTCCGTTATGACAATATTATCTTCTACCCGAACCCCTATGCCAAGCTCTTTAATATACAGGCCCGGCTCAACCGAAACAGCCATCCCCGGCTCGAGCGCGCAAGTCTCCCCAACGTCGTGAGAATCAAGGCCGATAAAATGATATATGCCATGGTTAAGATAATTCCTGATTTCCTCGTCTTTTGTGATAAGCCCTTTATTCCTGCATCTTTCGATTAGCACCTGGTCGCCGATAGAGGCTATTTCCTCCATTTGCAAGCCGGGCGCGAGACGTTCGATAATCCGCTCGTTTGCGGCGAGCGCCGATTCGTAGTAATAGCGCTGTATATCGGTAAACGTGCCGCTTACGGGATAAATCCGGCAAATATCAGATGCGTAGTAATTATATTCGGCTCCTATATCGACCAACACCAGGCCGCCCGCCTTCAATTCGCCGGAAGGCTCGTAATGCAGCCAGACCGTATCGTTGCCTGTCGTTATCACTGATTGGAAGGCCACTCCTGACAGGCCGCGCTTTTTAAGATAATAATCAAACTCCGCCTGGAGCGCGTGCGTCATAACACCCGGCTTTATTTTAGCCGCGAGCCTGTTTACGCCCTCTACCGTGTAAGCGGCCGCTTTCCTCATCAGAGCGATTTCTTCCGGAGCCTTTATTTTACGCATTTCCCCGACAATGGAGCGTATGTTTTTTATTTGTATAAAAGGGTGATGCTTCCGAATGTTTTCGATAAATTTTTCAACACCGGCGTTTGCGTCAGGATCAAAAATACGGTTTTTATGGTCAACGTAAAGCTCCGCGACTCGATCCCCATGAAAAAGGGTTCTCAAAAAAGCGTCAAACCCATCTGTGTATCTTACGTTCCCGATCCCAGTCAAATCGCTGTAATCGGACGCGCTCATCATTATGCCCTCATATATTTCGCGGTATTTCTCCGGTCGGTCCACAAACAAAAATTGTTCAGATTCCACCCATTCCCCCCGCGATTTCGTCCGTGAGGATGGCGCGTTTTTCTGTATAACGAATATGCCGTTCCTGTTGCTGAGCCCCGTAAAATAGTAGTAGCTTTTATTCGGGGTAAACGGATACGCCCAGTCCTCCGAGACTTGTTTACGCTTTCCCGCGAATATGACAGCGACCGAACCGCTTGGCAGCTGTTCCGCTAAAAGTGCCCTTCTGCCCGCAAAAAAAGCGGGGCTTAATTCTTCCGCCATGTTTTCTCCTTTCACTGTTTAAATGAACGAATTTTGCTCATTTAGGGCTTTTACAGCGCCCTGCGCGCAGATTATGGAAAAACACACAGAAATTTGATGAAACACATAATAACATTTTTGTTGTGATAATACAATAAAATTTTGTCCGGAAAAATTTTTGTTCGGCCTGTTTGGTTAACTCGGTTCACACCTATTCGGACGTGCTTCTGACGATCGGATTCCCGGCCGCGACCATTCTGTGTCCTTTACTAATGTAGTATAATTGCCTCGTGATTATAAATCCAGTTATGGTAGGTGATTAGACAAACGTAGGCCAGTTTGTTCAGAGAAGTCCAGGATAAAGGAGACGCATGCGTATGAAGAGCGACACAATAAGCGACGGGTTGGAACCAGCATCAACACAAGTGGCGTTTATGCTTGCGCCCATGCTCAACCTATATCGCCGCAACATTGATTTTATGGTGCAGTCGTTCGGCATAAGCGCCGGGCAGTCTCCGCTGCTCTCCCTTCTCAACGAAAATGACGGCCAGAACCAAAAGGATCTGGCCCATCAACTGTACGTAAAACCTTCATCGCTGACGTCGATGCTGAATAGGATGGAGGCTGGCGGCCTGGTTTATAGAAGGCGCGGAGAGGAGGACCGCAGATATTACCAGGTATTCCTCACTCAGAAAGGCAAGAGGGTGGCACAGAAAATACGAGCCGTAGTGCGATTCGTGGACGAGAGAAACCTGGCTGGCTTCAGGAGCGAGGAAAAGCTGCTCTTCCTGCGCTTCATGAAACACATGGCCGACAACATGGATAAACAGAAAAACGAATTGATGCTCCTCAAAGCTGATTCAACGGGGGTACGGTAGTGGCCCTTGTCCAGATCCTCGATGAGTCCCACCTGGACCGGCTGCCACCCGAGCAGCTCGCGGGTGAGAATGCTGGAGGCTGGCTGATCGACCGCGAGGATCATTCCCAGAAAGCCGAAATCCTCGGCCGGGAGAGGCGCGGTTGGCAGGTTCAGGTGGCGGCCGATCACAGCGGCGATGTCGCGGATTGGCACACCCTCGTCGGCGACCGCGTGCAACACTGATCCCGCCGGCGCTTTCTCCACCGCCAGCCGGAACAGGCGCGCGGCGTCCAGTACGTGCAACGCGGGCCAGCGGTTGGATCCATCACCGACATAGCCGGAGACGCCCTTGTCGCGGGCGATGCCGGTCAAGATGGCGATGAAACCGTGATCGCCTTTGCCATGTACCGACCGGGGCAGACGCACGACGGACGTGCGGACGCCCCGTGCCGTCATGTCGAGAGCCGCTCTGGCATTCGCGCCTCGTCCCGCTGCTGGTCCGTCAGAAGGGGACTCGTCGCGTTCGGTTGCCACACATCCAGGCAGTGCGGGCGTCCCAGAGGCGATGACCAGTGGCTTGCAAGAGTCTTCGAGCGCGGCTCCAATCGCCTCGATGGCGCGCGCGTCGGTTTGTATCGAGGCTTCGAATCGGGTGAAGTCATGGATGAACGCAAGATGAATAACCCCATCGGAGCTGGCGGCCCCGGCGCGCAGGATGTCCAAGTCTTCCAGGCCGCCGCGCAGCACTTCGGCTCCAGCGGCGGCGATGGCCTCGGCCGAGGCGTCTGACCTGGCGAGTCCGAGGACTTGGTGCCCAGCGCCAATGAGTTCTGGAACGACGGCTGATCCTATCCAGCCGGATGCCCCTGTGACGAATATTCGCATCATAACCTCCTTGAGATAAGCGACCGCTATCAACTAGCATCGCGATTTTTCATCTATGGTCAGTATAGCATTGTTTCTCATCTACAGTTCCAAATATGGGATTTCATAAATATGGCGGAACTTACGAATAATCTTTCATCTTGCGTGAGTTTCTCTTATATTTTATACTGCATACATATCTAAAATATCATCCAAAATATCCTGGACTGTCTGCAACACAGTGGGTATCGGTTGCATATTAGGGAGGTATTTATTATAGTGGAAAAGATGAGAGACAATTCCATGTACTATCACATAGTTCTCGCGCGAATTCCGCCAAAACCCTTTCCGCCCTTCGAGGAAGAGGAGATGCAGCATCGTGTATGGGGGCGCGTGTGGGGCGTATACAATGATGTAGGCACAATAAAGACCATCCTCATGCATCGCCCCGGTCAGGAATTGGAGCGCATTACGGCGGATAAATACGATCCGTCTATCGACGCCTTGATCGATGATGCCGAACAGTGGTATTTCCGTTCGGAACAGGGGCCGGACATTCCAGGAATGCAGGCGGAACACGACGCGCTGGTTAAAATTATGCGCGATAACGGCGTCGAAGTCATTTTCGTGGAGGGAAACCCCAAAGACCCAAACGCTATGTTCACGCGCGATATGGGAATGGTGGTCAACGGAGGAATTATCATCTCGAGGATGGGGCCGGTCGGTAAAGAATTTGGCACTGGGCGGCGCGGCGAGGAGGCATACATAACCAGAAAAGTCGCTGAAATAGGGATGCCGATTCTTCACACCATTCATGGAGGGGGTTTGATGGAGGGCGGCAGTTTCTGCTTTCTGACGGATAAAACGGCCGCTATAGCTCTGAGCAAAAGAGGAAATGAAACGGCGGTCAAGCAGGTCAGGAACGTCCTCGACATTCAAGGCGTCGATCTGATGGAGATCCCCCTTGTCGGCTACAGCATGCACATCGACGGCGCTATTGTCATGGTCGATCACGACAAAGCCATTATCAACATAGAGCGCCTGCCATACTGGTTTGCCGATAAACTCCAGGAGCTTGGAATACAAGCAATCCACGCCGATTATCGCGACGCAAAGCTCGCCGTCAACTGTATCGCGCTCAGGCCCGGAAAAATCATAATGGACGAACTGGCGCCATGGTCGGCTGAAAGGCTGACAGCAAAGGGAGTCGAAGTGATTACAACTGCGTATAAGGAGTGCAGAAAACATGGCGGCGGCATACATTGCTCCACTCTGCCGCTTGTGAGGGAGCGAGATTGATTTTTGTCGGGCACTGTTATCATTCGTCGGCGCCGCTCTGAAAACAAGCCCCGCGATGTGAGCTGTTCCGAGTTCCTGAACAGCCAATCGCCGGTGACTGAATCACATATAATGGAATAATCTTGTCAAGAACTATCAACAAAAATCGAAAGGGGTAATGAATGTGAAGAAGTTTCTCTCAATATTGTTTGTGCTGATCTTGGGCGTACTGACAGCCTCCTGCTGGTGTCTGCCGTCGGAAGCGGCCGACTCCGACAAGGTTCTGACCGTGAGAAAGGCATCCGCCCTCGTGGCGACCGACTGGAACAAACTCTTCACCACGTCGGACTGTCAGATAATCTGGACGAATGTTTTCGAGGGACTTTATGGCATCAATGAGGCTCATGGCGGGTATTACAACGAACTTGCCAAGGAAGTCAAAATCAGCGACGATCAGCTCACCTATACGATCACTCTCAACGACGCGACATTCCAAAACGGAGACTCCCTGAACGCGTCGGACGTTGTTTTCAGCTATGAGATGGCCATGGAGAATCCGCGCTGGGGATACCTCACCGGGATGATAGACAAAATCAGCAAGGCTGACGACAAGACAGTTGTTTTCACTCTTAAACACCCCTATTCCCCAATCGCGCACACGTTCTTTTCGATTAAAATTTCCAGTGAAAAAGAAGTGACATCCGCCGGCGCCGACTTCGGCACAAAACCGCACAAGGCCGGGACGGGACCATACTACATAAGCGAGTACAATCCGGCCACAGGCGTCAAGTTCAAGGCCTATGACGGATACTGGAGAGGCGCGCCGAAAATCAAAAATATCGACGTCGTTCTGATCACCGAGGATTCCGCAGCAGTAATCGCCTACGAAAACGGCGAACTGGGCTACATGCACGACGCGCCGACCGCCGAGTGGGAGGAACTGGCGAGTGCGTCAGACGGAAGAAGCGCGATGGTAAAGGGCAACAGCATCCGTATGCTGAATGTCAATTACATGTCGAAGACCAACAATTCGATACTCGCCAATCCGCTGGTTCGAAAGGCAATCTGCTACGCCGTGGACAAGGAGACGGTAAACAAGGTCGCGACGAACGGCTATGGCGTTGTCGCTTATGAATATATGCCATCGGACTATGTTCAGACCTCGCCCCCAGCGTCCGCCGGAGGGTTTGAGCTTTACAAATACAATCCCGAAAAGGCGAGGGAACTCCTGAAGGAGGCTGGATACACCGACGAGCAGCTCAAGGCGGGAGTGTCGGTCGGAACCCTGACGACTTATGGCGCGGCCACCGGCGAAAAGGCGAAGCAGGCTCAGGTAATTCAAGCGAACCTCGCCGATGTAGGGCTGAAGTGTGAAGTAGAGGTGGCGGATGTCGCCATCATATCCCCCAGGCTGCACTCGTACGATTACGATCTCGCCGTATTCGGCGACAGCGGCAACTTCGACTATAACAACATTCGCCAGATGGTTCATTCCGAGTCAGTCGGCATGGACGTCATCCATTTCAAGACCGATAACAGCCCATTTAACTGGAAACGTCTGGAGGAACTCTGCGATCTCGGAGTGTCGACCTCCGATGTGGCAAAGCGCCTTGGATATTACACGGAACTTTGGAATATCGTACAGGAAACCGCCACGATCTTCCCGCTCATTCACATGCCTGTGGGCGTGGTTTGGGGAAAAGACGTCGATCCTGGGGATATCTGCCCGACATATTTCCACTTCTATGATTTCTCCTGGAAATAAGTAAAGTCCCATGACAGAGCCGCGCCCCGCCAGGCAGTAACTTTGGGGCGCGGGCAATTGATAAAGAGGGGGGAGACTGACATTGCATATCTACGTCATCAAGCGCTTGCTGTTCCTTATCCCCACCATTCTGGGGGTAACTCTCATAATCTTCGCTATAATGAATATTACGCCCGGGGATCCGGGACGGGCCATTCTCGGCGTGAACGCGGCCCAGACCGACGTCGACGCTTATAACCGACAACTGGGGTATGACCTTCCGTTCACGCGGAAATATATAAACTACGTCATGAACATCGTCACAAAGGGAGATTTTGGGATATCGTATTTCACAAAGCAGGCCGTATTCGACGAAATCTGGCCTCGTTATATTCTGACGATAAAGATCGCGTTCATGGGCGTTTTGTTGGCGGCGTTGATTGGCGTACCGTTGGGTATTTGCGCCGCCGTCAAGCAATACTCTCTTTTAGACACAGTCCCTTCGCTCATCTCGTTTTTTATCGCGGCAATACCGGGGTTTGTGCTGGGCATGCTGCTTCTGTACTTCTTCGCGCTGAAGCTCAATCTGCTGCCCTCATACGGCGCATCGTCATTCAGGCACTATATAATGCCGGTATTGGCCATTTCCATACCTCCGGCGGCGCAGAACATGCGTTTTACAAAGTCGTCGATGCTGGAGTCGGTGAGGCAGGATTATGTCCGCACGGCGAGGGCCAAGGGCTTGCCGGAGCGCACTGTCATTTGGAAACACGCCCTCAAAAACGCGCTTCTCCCGGTGGTCACTCAGATCGGACTCAGCCTTGGACTGCTCATCGCTGGAGCTGTGGTCATAGAGAAGCTGTTTTCGCTTCCCGGAATAGGGAGCCTGATTGTGGACCGAATCTCGTTCAAGGACGAGCCGGTGATAATTGCCGGAACCATTCTCATTTCGGTCTGCTTCACAGTGGTGATGCTGATCGTGGATCTGATATACGCTTATATCGATCCCCGCATTCGCGCTAAATATTCCAGAACCAGAGGATGAGGGAGATGAGCGGCATACCCTCCCCGGACGCGCGCGTAGTGACCGTCGTATACAAACGGCCCAGTCAGGCAAAGGAAATTTGGCGCAGGTTCAAAAAAAACAGGGGCGCCGTTATCGGTCTGGTTTTGCTGGTGATAATTCTTCTTTTACTGCTTTTCGCCGATTTTATCGTTCCTTACAGCACGGCGATAAAACAAAACCCCGCAAAGATGCTCGAAACGCCGACCTCCGATCATATAATGGGCTGCGACACATATGGGAGGGATGTGTTGGCCAGGATCATCCATGGAGGCCGTACTTCCCTGAGTATCGCGGCAATCGCCACAATATGCTCATGCGTCGTCGGGAGTATCCTGGGCGCCATTGCCGGTTATTTCGGAGGCCTCGTGGACACCGTCATAATGAGGGCGCTCGACATATTTATGTCCGTTCCGGATATACTTTTCACCATGGCAATAGTCGTGGCGTTTGGTTCTGGTTTCGGAATCCTGCTGATAGCCCTCACAGTAGCTTACTTCTCGAACTATGTGCGCCTTGTGCGCTCTCAGGTACTCAACCTTGCCGAGCAGGATTATGTGGAGGCCGCAAAGGCAGGCGGTTCCGGAAGCGCCCGCATCATTTTTTCGCATATC
The DNA here is from genome assembly GCA_031290235.1 of Synergistaceae bacterium. GTDB lineage: Bacteria > Synergistota > Synergistia > Synergistales > Synergistaceae > JAIRWR01. The sequence continues at coordinate 12,643 of JAITNX010000087.1, forward strand.
CTGCCGAACGCGATAGGAGTGATCATAGTAAATTTCACGCTCTGCGTGGCAAAGATCATCCTTTACGAATCAACGTTGAGTTTTTTGGGGCTGGGGATGCCGCCTCCTCATCCCGAGTGGGGACTCATGCTCTCCGAAGCGCGCGAGTTCATGCGCAAAGCTCCCTTCCTGATGTTTTTCCCAGCGGCTTCGATAGTCCTGTGCGCCTGTTCCATCAACCTCGTGGGCGACGGACTGCGCGACGCGCTGGACCCTCATCTGAAATCATAGGAGGCCGGTGATTGCGCATGGAGACCATTACAGATGAGAAAATTCTAGAGATCGAGGACCTCGAGGTGATTTACAAAACGGATCTGGAGACCGTGAGTGCTGTGAACGGCATCGACATTTCCATAAGCCGGGGAAAGGCTCTTGGGTTGGTCGGGGAGACAGGCGCCGGAAAGACAACCGCGGCCCTGTCCATAATGCGCCTCCTCCCTAGCAATACCGGGCGCGTTACGCGGGGGACAATCACGTTTGAAGGACGGAACCTCCTTGAAATAAACGAGTCCCTGATGCAGGAGACCAGGGGCAACCGTATATCCATGGTGTTTCAGGACCCGATGACTAGCCTCAATCCGGTCCTAACCGTTTCGGATCAGATAGCGGAGGCTGTAAAGCTCCACAACCCGGATTTGTCTAAAAAAGACGTCTCGGCGAGAGTTGACGATACCCTGTCCATGGTGGGGATCCTGCCGTCGAGGAAGTTCGACTATCCTCATCAATTCTCGGGCGGAATGAAACAGCGGGTGGTCATCGCGATGGCCCTGTGCTGCGAACCGGCCCTGCTCATAGCGGACGAGCCGACGACGGCTCTCGATGTCACGATCCAGGCCCAGGTGCTCTCCATGATGCGAGAGCTGCGCAATCGTCTCGGAACATCGCTCCTGATGATAACCCATGACCTCGGCATAGTGGCCCAGAGCTGCGACGACGTAGCTGTCATGTACTCGGGAGAGATAATTGAATCCGGCACCGCGAGGGACGTATTCACAGGTGATGAACACCACCCCTATACTGTGGGCCTCTTCAATTCGATTCCAGACCTCGACGCGCAATCAAGAAGGCTCAAGCCAATACCGGGCCTGATGCCGGACCCTACTAACCTTCCAGCCGGCTGTTTTTTCGCGCCTCGCTGTGAGAACAGATTCGAGGCGTGTCTTAAGACGAGACCGGCAACGGCGATTCACGGGTCCCATAGGATAAAATGCCACATATTCAACGAGACGAGCGGAGGGAGATAAAGGTGGATAACGCCGCGAACACCCCTCTGGTTGAAACCATGGAGCTGCGAAAACTCTTCAAACTGAAGGGCGGACTTCTTCTGCATGCCGTTGACGGGATCGATCTTAGGATATTCCCCTCTCAAACCCTTGGAGTCGTCGGCGAGTCAGGTTGTGGAAAATCCACTCTGGGACGCACTATATTGAAACTCATCGAGCCAACCTCCGGCAAAATATTCTTCAACGGCGCCGATATCACAGGATTGAGCGCTGGGAAAATGCGGCAGATGCGCCGCTCCATGCAGATAATATTTCAGGATCCATACTCCAGCATAGATCCGAGGAAATCAGTGATCGAAGTCATAGCAGAATATATGCTGATTCATCGTCTTTTCAACAATCGCGCCGCGACATACGCCAGGGCCGCCGAATTGATGGATCAGGTCGGGCTTGCCAGAAGATACGCAAATTCCTACCCTCACGAGCTGGACGGCGGAAGGCGTCAGCGCATCGGGATCGCGCGCGCTCTATCGCTCGGCCCCAAATTTATAGTTTGCGACGAACCGGTCTCGGCGCTCGACGTCTCCATCCAGGCTCAGATATTGAACCTCCTGATGGATTTGCAGGATGAACTCGGACTGGCCTACATGTTTGTGACTCACGACCTTTCCGTGGTCAAGCACATCTCAAAGGACATCATGGTCATGTATCTTGGGCAATGCGTGGAGACCGCATCTTCGGAAGAGCTGTTCGCGAATCCGGCGCACCCTTACACGAGGGCGCTTCTCGCGGCAATACCGAGGCCGAATATTGAAATGAGAAATAAAGAAATTCCCATCATCAGGGGCGAAGTCACGAGTCCCATAAACGTCAAGCCCGGGTGCCGCTTTGCGGTGCGATGCGACATGTGCGTGGACGAATGCGCGAAATCCGACCCTCCGCTAGTCGAATTATCGCCGGGACACTTTGCCGCGTGCATCAGGGCAAAAAAATGAAGGCTGGTATCAAAGTATACGCTCTGACAATATACGACATACTTGGAATAAGGGGATGAGGATATGGCAAACTTATGGGATAGTAGATTCGAAAGGGGAATGGACGCCATAGTTGAGGAGTTCAACGCGTCGATAAACTTCGACAAGCGTCTCTACAACTGCGATATCGACGGAAGCGTCGCGCACGTGACCATGCTGAGCGAAGCCGGAATAGTCACGGGGGATGAAAAAAACGCCATCGTGACAGGACTCGAGGGCATAAGGCGCGACATCGCAAACGGCAGCCTGACCTTTACAGTGAGGCAGGAGGACATACACATGGCCGTCGAGGAGACTCTGATATCGCGGATCGGAGCCGTCGGCAAGAAACTTCACACGGCACGCAGCCGCAACGATCAGGCTCAGGTCGATGTGAGGCTGTACTTCATGAGGGAGACTGGCGCAATTCTGGATGCTCTGGCAGAACTGCAAAAGGTCATCCTGGAAAAAGCGAGTGAAAACACTGAGAATCTGCTCGCGGGATTCACTCACATGCAGCACGCGCAGCCCGTGACCGTAGGATTTCATCTCATGGCCTACTTTCAGATGTTCCGCAGGGATGTAGAGCGCCTGACCGACACGCGCAGACGCGCGAATCAGAACCCTCTTGGAGCCGGAGCCCTGGGAGGAACGACGTTCAACATAAACAGGCACAGGACCTCGGAGCTTCTTGGCTTCGACGTTCCAACAGAAAACGCGATGGACGCGGTCAGCGATCGTGACTACATAATCGAATTTCTGTCCGACGCATCCATATCGATGATGCATATTTCGCGTTTTGCGGAGGAATTCGTCTACTGGAACTCGTCGGAGTTCCGGTACATATCGATAGACGACAGCTTCTGCACCGGCAGCAGCATGATGCCGCAGAAGAAAAACCCCGACATAGCGGAATTGCTTCGCGGAAAGGTCGGCAGGGTGTATGGGGACCTGATGGGGCTGCTCACAGTCATGAAGGGCACACCCTTGTCATTCAACAAGGACTTTCAGGAGGACAAGGAGCCGATGTTCGACGCCATGGACACATGGAAAGCATCCCTCACTATTCTGGCTGCCATGATCAATAAGACGGAATTCAGGCTGGACGAAATCAACAAGCACTTGGCAAGCGGATTTTTAAGCGCTACCGACATGGCTGACAGCCTCGTCAGGCAGGGCATTCCATTCAGGGAATCGCACGAGATAGTGGGGAAAATGGTCAAGCTCTGCGAGCGGAACTCCTGCGATTTCACGGATTTAAAACGCGAGGAACTCGTCTCGATAGATAAACGCTTCGACTCCCTCTCCCTGCCGGATCTCTCGATGCGGGGCTGTGTAAACGCCCGCACGTCATTTGGCGGAACCGCCCCCTCGGAGGTAAAAAGGCAGATCGAGACAGGCAAAAATTGGCTGTCATCCGTGGTGAAGGCAATGTAATGCCGCTTCGCGTTCTAACGAGGGCCGACGGCACGCGTTAGAATTATATAAACAGGCCAAACCCGATAATTTCACACCGCCGTTTAACTCAGGCGCTCGAGGCCCAACGCTGGTAATATGTCGCTAAACCGTTATGGATTGCTGATCTTGAGTCCGAGCGTTAGGCATGGCGCCGCGTTGTGCGGGCTGCGGGAGGGGGCGGCGGCGTCATGAAAGGTTTTTTTCGCAGGAAGGAGTCTGCGATAATATTCGCGGCTTTTCTCATCTTTGGGGTATCGGGCATGCTGTCCATCACGTCCATCAGGAAGCTCCACGGCAACGCGCGGGTGGTCAATTACGTCGGCATCGTCAGGGGCGGGACTCAGATGTTGGTCAAACGTGAATTGATGGGCGTCCAGGATGACGATCTCGTGAACAGGCTCGACGAGATAGTGAACGATCTGCTTGAGGGCGGCGGGGTAAATTCCCTGGCCGTACTGGACGACGACGATTACATGAAGAACATGGAGAGGGTGCGCGAAAGCTGGATTGAGTTGAAGGCCGAGATCGAACGGGCGAGGGCGAGCGGGGACAGCGAGGACAGTAAAATGCTCTTCCGGCAAAGCGAGGACTACTTCGACTTGGTCAACGAGACTGTTTTTTTCGCTGAGACATATTCCGAAAGGAGCGTGACAAAATCCATGAGATGGCTGATAGGAACAGACGTGGCCTTTGTCCTGCTTATACTGCTGAGTCTCGCATGGCACTCGCGCTCGGTAGCGCTCAAGCGCAGGGCCGACGCGCTCGGACGCATAGCCTATCTTGACAGTCTCACCCAGATGCCGAACAGGACAAGCTGTGAGCGTGAAATAGCCGACATTTCGATGTCGTGTCCGGATGGAAATATTGCGGTCATCATGTTCGACATGAACAACCTAAAGCTGGTGAACGACGTAATGGGGCACCAGGGCGGCGACAAAATCATAGCCGAATTTGGCCGAATCCTGAATGAGGAGGGCAAAAACTTTGGTTTTGTCGGGCGCTACGGCGGAGACGAGTTCCTAGCCATATTCCGAGACTCTGACGATGTGGCGGCGGGTCTCTTTCTAGCTCTGATCGACGAAAGGGTGGACACGCGCAATCTCGTCGCGGAGAGCGACATCGAGAAGATTTATTTCGCCGCCGGCTGTTTTGTAGGCGACCTTGCGAATATGGACGTTACCGAAATGATAAACGAGGCCGACAGGCGAATGTACGAGAAAAAAAGATTCATGAAGGAGGGTTCGGCGGTAAGGAGCGCCGCCGACCGTGCGAGCAGAGCGCCCAACCAATAAAAGCCCCGGCTCTATTGGAGGGGGGCTTTGTTTGATCTTGCGCTTTTGGCTACATGATGCAGCGGATGGAGCTGTCTATCCCAGTGACGTAGATCGAGTCGGTGCCTGCAGCCGGCGACGTAGTTACAATGCCGTCGGTCTTGAGCTGCCACATGACGCTGCCTGTGTTGGCGTCTATGGAGTAGACGTCGTTGGCGTTGTTGCCGAAGAAAAGCTGCCCGCCTTTCAGCGACGGCGCGGACGATATGGCCTCGCTCGTTTCGGTTTTCCATAAGACGCCGCCGTTCGCTGCGTTGAGCGAGGTCATTACGCCATCCAGGTTGCCGAAGAAAAGCCGGCCATTCGCGACCAGCGGAGCCGACTCTATTGAACTGCCTGAGTCGTAACGCCATACGACAGCCTGGTTCTTTATTTCCGCGCAGTAGAGAATTCCGTCCCAGCTCCCGAAGTATACATATCCGTTCGCGACGGCTGGGGCGGCTGTAATTGGACCGCCCACTATGGCGCGCCATTTGAGCTTGCCGGTGTTGGCGTCCAGGGCCATCATCTTGCCGTCGTGATTGCCGATATAAACCACGCCACCCACCACCGCGGGTGATCCGAATACCTCACGTCCAGCCTTGTAGCTCCATTTTTCCCACCCAGTCTTTGCATCCACGCAGTAGATGCTGCCGTCAAGGCTGCCGAAGTAGACGCGGCCGTTGGATATTGCGGGCGAAGACGCTACCATGTTGTGAGTGGTGAACTGCCATTTCAGATCGCCGGTAGCTGGGTCCAGGGCGTAGACCTTGCCGTCGTAGCTGCCAAAGACGACCAGCCCGGCGCCCACGGCTGGAGATGAGGCTATCCAGTTGCTTGTGGTGAAGCGCCAAATTGTCGTGCCGTCCGCCGCGCTCACTGCGTAAAGACTGCCGTCGTTGCTTCCGAAATATACCATTCCCCCTGAGATGGCTGGGGAAGACTGAATCGGTCCATCCGAGTATTTCTGCCAGACAACCCTGCCGGTAATCGAGGCCGCTCCCCGCGACGATGACTCAGCGCTGCCGGTTCGTGCCGCGTTTGCCCTGAACATTGGCCAGTCCTCCGCGGACGCCGCCCCCGCGGCGAATATCAATATAGACGCCGCCACCGCCCGTATAGAATTTTTCACTACTCCTCCGCTAGTGATGATCATTATTGAATCCCCCTCCATTTAGATTTAACTTAATTATATATATTTCTGCCGCCTAGTCTACAGCGACATTATCATTCTCAACCTGTCAAAAATACCTGTATTCTCGTAATCGCCGGCGAACAGCTCTGCCCCGGCTCCTATTGCCGATACCGGCACGTCCTGGTTCGTGTGGTAGAACGTGGTCCATTTCACGCCGGCAGCCGCGTTCATCTCCCTCATGCAGGCCATTGTGAAGGGGTCGTAGGGTCCATAGAGTTTTTTGTATCCGGCGCTCTTGACCGGTCTCTTCCCCTTGGAAGTCATGCTCGCGCGCCACGCGTCATTTATGGCTTCAGTCCGCCTGGCTGCCGGCCCGAAGAACTTTTCAGCCCTTGCAATGTATTCATCCAGAGTCGCGCCCTTCTTTGGAGATATAGTCCTCTCGAATGCGGCGTAAGAACCCCTCTGGCGCGATATATTTTTGTAAAACGCGGCGCTGTCCTCCGGTTTGACCGAGAGGGACATGCCTCCTGTCTCGTGGTCACTGGTCACGACAATGAGAGTGTCGCGCGGCCTCGACCTTTGAAACTCCAGCGCGGCCGCTATCGCCTCGTCGAAGGCAATGACCTCCCACACGGCGGCGGCGGCGTCGTTCGCGTGGCACGCGAGGTCGATCTTCCCCCCCTCGGCCATCATGAAGAAACCCTGCTCGCAGTCCAGCATCTCTATGCCTTTTTTTACGAAATCCGCGAGGGACGGGCCCGGCGCCTCGTCTATAACCCACGGCATCGTCCCGGCGGAGAGCTTCTCGTGAATAGCTATTGCCCTTTCGCCTGCACGGAGCGAGCTGAGACCTCCCGCTCCCTTTGATATCCTGTACCCCTTCTCGGCCGCTGCCGACTCGAGGTTTTTCCGCGACTTGTCCTTGCCCGACGGGTTTCTGAAGCCTCCTCCCGCGAAGTACTCGAACCCGCTGTCGATCAGCTGCAATCCCAATGCATAGTGTTCGGTGCGCTTCCCGGCGTGGCCGTAGAAGACCGCCGGCGTCGCGTCCTGCAGGAAGGAGGACGTAACTATGCCCACCCTCATGCCGCGCTCACGCGCCAGGACCGCTATGGAGCGGAACCTCTCCCCGGTGGACGGGTTCATTCCAACAGCTCCGTTTGTCGTGCGCTTCCCGGTCGCCAGCGCTGTCCCTGCCGCCGCCGAATCAGTCGTGCCGGAGAGGGAGTCGGTCTTTATCATTCCAGAGACCGGCAGCGAGTTCATGACGAGCTGCGATGCTCTCTCGGAGGCGTCGCCGTTCTCCCTCCTTTTGCCTGCCAGATAGGTCTCGGCGGCATTTCTCTGCGTCGCTCCCATGCCGTCCCCAATGAAGAAAAACACGAACTTTGCCGTTGCAAACTGCCGCGGGAGAGCTGTAGCCGGGATCGTCAATGCCGCGATAAACAGCGCCGCGGCCAGAATGCGTATCGCCAGCGTTGAAATTTTTCTCGTATGGGACCCTCTGTAACCTCTCATTTGCCTGTCCTCCAAAATTGCCGCGCAAATTATTGTATTTGACGAATCTCCTCATGCTGTTAAAATGAGTAAATCATATAATATATCGTAGCGTCAAAATCGGGCAATATTTGCCCAGAAATAAAGATATTTTGATAGAAATCAGTCTAAAGATAAATTGTTTTAACTTTGAAGGAGGGTACAGGATGAGTTTTTATGTGAGCGTCTCAAGGAGCGGAGTTACGGAGAAGATCCTTGCGGACTCCCCACTCATGGGGCACGAGGTACTGTCGCTCTCGAACTTCAACGATAAGGACAGGATAATGGCGTGGCGTGTGAACCGCATACTTCGCCCGCTGGGCTGGGTCGTTGACGACGACTGCGATGTCGAATTCGTGGACACCACGACATTCGAGGGCGCCGAGATATACAGGAGCACACTCACGTTTATACTCGCTCTCGCGTGCAGGAAGGAGACGGGCGACGACATCGTCGTCAGGTTCTCGATGAGCGCCGGTTATTACTGTGAGCTTGCCAAGAGCGACGTTACGGAAGAGGACGTGGACAGGATAAGGGAGGAGATGAAGAGGCTCGTCTCTCTATCGCTGCCGATACAGATGGCTACCCTTGCCCTCGACAAAGCGCGTCGCATCTCGGAGCGGCAGGGCAACGACGACAGGGCAAGGCTGATGCAATGGATAGGGATGGATCCTATAACCCTGTATCGTTGCGCCGGCGTATATGGATACTTCGGCGGGCCGCTCGCGGCCACGACCAGCAGAGTGGCTACGTTCGACGTTGGATATCAGTCTCCGGGACTCCTGCTGCGCTTTCCGTCCATAACCGACCCCGATGTACTCCCGCCGGCCCACGTCATCCCAAAGCTCATGGACGTATTCCGCGAGTATTCGAACTGGCTCGACGTGCTTGGTCTCTCGACGATGGACAGCCTCCACGAGCGGGTGGCTCGCGGCAAGTCCCTCGAACTCATACTAATATCCGAGGCGTTTCACAGCGAGGCTCTCTCCCGCATAGCTAACGAAATAATGGACCGCCCCAAGGTTCGCCTGGTCTGTCTGGCTGGCCCGTCAAGCTCGGGCAAGACCACGACGTCGAAGAGGCTCGCCATACAATTTCAGCTGCGAGGTAAAAATCCTGTCGCGCTGGCGCTGGACGATTACTATCTGGAGCGGCACCTCACGCCGAGGGACGAGGATGGCAACTACGACTTCGAGGTTCTGGAGGCACTCGACGTAGAATTGATAAACGAACATCTGAGCGCACTGCTGGCGGGGGAGGAAGTCCGGCTCCCCAAGTACGATTTCATGACCGGAACTCGCAAACAGGGCAAGACTCTCAGGCTGGACGTGAACGATATACTGATAATTGAAGGGATACATGGACTTAACGACAAGCTGACGAGGGATATCCACCATGACTGCAAGTACAAGGTCTTCATATCGCCTCTGTCCGGTACGAACCTCGACTCCTACAACAGGATAGGAACTACGGACACCAGGCTTTTCCGGAGGCTCGTCCGCGATCATCGCACGCGCGGCCACAGTCCTGAGCAGACACTGCACATGTGGCCGTCCGTCATAAAAGGATCTCACAAGCACATCTTTCCCTATGAGGAGAAGGCCGATACCCTTTTCAACTCCTCGCTCGTCTATGAGATATCTGTAATAAAGGGTTACGCCGAACCTCTGCTTCGGGCCATCCCAGAGGATTCGAAGGCCTATGGCGAGGCTCAGCGTCTGCTGTCGGTCCTGAGCTTTGTCCCAGTGATACCGTCGGAGAACGTGCCTAACCTCTCCATACTCCGCGAGTTTATAGGAGGAAGCTGTTTTGACGGCTAAGCGGCCGCACCGGGACGCATGACAAGTCCGCGGACCGAATGGTCTCTTGGGGGTGTATCCTGTCTTGATTGTTCTTCATTTAGGATTTTCGGGAGAAATGTTTTTTGTATGGGGCGAATGCTCATTCACTAAGAGCGGGTTGCACAACCTCCGCAGGATGCGCAGGGCCGGCGGCGAGCTTGTAATAGATCATATCTGGGCCCCTGGCGCGGAGGCGCTGCGCAAGGCGCTGGATGACTCCGGATTTGGGAGCGGCTGCGGATTGCCTGACATCAAGATGGAAATTCAGCTGCCAACCTTCGCGGAGAAGTATCCAATACCGTCGTCGCCGCTCTTGGGCGAGATACCGAGGGACCACATCAAGAGGTCTATGGAATACAATATGCGCAGATGGCGAGTAGACGCTCTGACAATGGAGGTTCCCGATCTGCTGGAGCTGAGGTCCGCAATGCCCTGCGACGGCGCTATGTCGCCGGACGGCTGCTTGTTGTCGCATGGAGTCATGGCTGGGGTGGACTTCTGCTACGTGATGGAGTGCGTCAGGTTTTCGATCTCGCTCCTGGAGCGAGGCTACTTTCTGCCGGACATTGAAACTGTCCCTTGGGACGACGGGGAGACGCGCTACGAGTCGGCCTGGAAACCAATCCTGATGGGAGAGGACGCGACGAGATTCGGGAATATGGTGAAGCTCGTGCCTGATATATTGAGGTCGTTCGACGCATCCGGCGAAGTCCTCTCAGCCGGCGAAGTTTTGCGCAGGATGACAAACACGATAATGGACGGAGTCATACGCTGCTCGTGGACGAGGAAACTCAAAAACGACAAGGATGGGTCACACAGGCATCTGGCCCGAGCACTGGTAGCGCGGCGTACCAAGGTTCAGTGCGAGTCGGCGCAGAAGGAGAGGAGGACGCGCGGCAGGCTTGTCAGCGCCCTCAATCCTCACGCTCTCTGGGTCCGTTCACTTGGCTGGCTGGGGGATACGGACGGTCTGAGCCAGTCCCTTGAATCGATATACGCCGATGTACGCGAGTGGCGGGACCGCTTTGAATGGCTGGCGAAGGCTCCCTTCAAGGTCTGCCTGATACTCGCGGCGCCAGGCGCTGATGATTCTGCCCCATGGCGGCTGGAGTACGTGATGCGGTATCTCCGCACCGGCGTGATAATACCAGCCGCCGAAGTGTGGCGTCTCGCGGGCCTCTACGCCGGAGATATACCTGGAGATTATATGAGGCGCTATCTTCTGCTGATGCTGGGCATCATAGGAAGCGAGATGCCATCGGTGCTTCGCGGCCTTGACCAGGAGGCGCCTGTGGATTGCGCCATGTCCATGGAGGAGGCCTCGGAGTTCATCGGGGGCCGGGCCGAGGACCTGCGGGGCAAGGGCGTGGACGTTATCATGCCGAAATGGTGGGGAGACAGGCCGCGCGACGAACTCACCTTGAGGGGCAGGCTTCTCTCAGGCGTAGTTTCACCGGACATGTTCAACGATGCTACGGAAGCGGCAAAAGGAGCGGAAGAAGCGGAAGAAAAACCGCGCCTCGCCTTCAAGTGGGAGCTGGCCTTGGATGGGATCGTCCTCACAGACGAGGAGCGCGCCAGAGTCATGGACGGTGGAATTTCTCTCATTCGGATAAGGAACAGATGGACGTTCCTTCACCCGGACCACCTGTCGAAAATAAGGCGCCGCATGGAAGCTCTGCCTGTGGAGATGACCGCAGGAGAGGCGGTGAGGATCGCGATGAAGGACCAGCACATAGATGGCTTTATAGATGTTCCTGAGCTGGAGCGAGTCTATAACTCTCTGCGCGAGTGCAGCGCCCGTGAGCTTTTGAGCGCTCCAAGGGGAATGAAGGGGACGCTGCGTCCATACCAGACGAGGGGATATTCGTGGATGTCGTTCCTCTCCCGCCTGGGACTAGGGGCGTGTCTCGCCGACGACATGGGCCTGGGTAAAACGCTGCAGGCACTTGCGATGATACAGCACCACAGGGATCAAGGTGATCGAGGTCCAGTTCTCATCGTCTGCCCCACATCCGTCCTCGAAAATTGGAGGATAGAGATCGGCCGATTCTTCCCCGGGATGTCCTCATATCTGCATCACGGTCGGAGCAGGATGCGGGGAGAGAACTTCGTCAGTGAGATAAATGGCTGTGACCTGATCCTGACGAGCTACGTCCTGCTGCAGAGAGACATAGATTCGTACGGGCTGGTGGAATGGCAGGGCATAGTCTTAGACGAGGCTCAGAATATAAAGAACCCCGACACGAATCAGGCAAGGGCGGCCAGATCCATCAAGGCTCGGTGGCGAATTGTGCTGACCGGCACCCCGATCGAGAATCACGCCGGAGACCTGTGGTCTATAATGGAGTTCATAATGCCGGGTATGCTCGGCAGCAGGAGAGCTTTTGTCAACGACTACGTAAAGCCGATACAGCAGGAGCGAGACTGCGTCTTGATGGAGAATTTGCGGCGGGCCGTCTCCCCGTTCATCTTGAGGAGGATGAAGACGGATCCGGACATAGTGCCGGATCTGCCCCAAAAGATAGAGACGAAGGTTTACTGTGGGCTAAAGCGGGAGCAGATAAAGCTGTATTCCAACGTGACGTCCGATCTTGGCAGGGAGATAGGCGGGGCGGTGGGTATAAGGCGCAGGGGGATGGTGCTTGTGGCCCTTACCAGGATAAAGCAGATTTGTGATCACCCGTCTCTCGTGACGAAGGACGACGATTTCACCGCGGAG
>JAITNX010000112.1 GCA_031290235.1 Synergistaceae bacterium
CCGCTTGTCGCTGCCCTTGCGCATTCCGGTTCCCTGCAATGCGCACAAGGCACCGGCACCGTGGCCGTTTTGACGCGGCGGTTATCGTCTCCGCGCTCTACCTCGCGGATGTCGATCCAGCGCTGTCCCTCGTGAGGCTGGGGTGCGAAGAGGCGGGATTCGCAGCCGCAGTGTTCGTCTCGGCAGGCCATAAAACAGTTGTAACACGCCATGCAACTGGCGGTATCGATGACGATTCCATATCTGGCCATCTTTATGCTTTCCCTTCCACGCGCTCAAAGGCGCTGAGTAAGTCGTACAGACGCATACTCTCTATCAGGGATTCATGGTATTTCTCCACCTCGACTAGGGTAGAGTTGGGGGTCATAGCTGGTATTTTGCCCCCCTCGATCATCGCGCCGGAGGTAAGCAGATTGACGCAGCCACCCTTGTCCAGTGACTTCTCGCCGGGGACGACGGGCTCATACATGCCGGAGGAACCGTAGCAGTGGACAGTGTGCTCCTCCAGACGGCGAGTGAGCTTTGCCATGCACAAAACGGCACCGCGGTCGTTGAATACGCGCACAATGTCCCCCGAGGCGATACCTCGCTCCGCCGCGCGGTCTGAGTGAATGCGTAAAATGGCGTAAGGGTTCCCTTTTACGATCTGGCGGTGTTCCGGCACTTCCCAAAGCCATTTCGCGTGCTGATCGTACTGGGTGTGGAAGCCGAAGCGCGGGTGTGGGGTAATGATGTGCAGTGGGTATTTTTCAAAGATCGGCGAGTTATGTCCTTCTCTGCTGGGTTTATAGAAGGCCATCGGGCCGCGGATTGGGTCGTCGGGGGTTTTTTCCGCGAGGAGTTCGGAGACAAACTCGATTTTCCCGGTTCTGGTTCCGACCTTGCCCTCTTTCTGGCAGTCGGCGCGCAACATTTTGGCCTCCGTGCCCTCCGCGAACCAGGAGAAAGCGCGGCGGCGCTCCCAGTTTTCTGGGACGCCGGGGATGTAATAGCCCCGCTCCTTGAACTCCTCCCAGCCGATGCGCTTGGACAAATCCGAGAACTCCCAGAATCGCTTGCACCAATCTTCTTCATCCCTGCCCTCCGTGAAGTCAACGCCAAAGTCAAGGCGCTCGGCCAACTGGCTGAAAATCCAGTAGTCGCTGCGCGATTCGCCCAGCGGTTCAATGCATTTTTTCTGATAGACAATGACCTGCCAGTTGTTGCCCGACTGCCCGTGCGAGGCGTAGCCGCTGTTTCCGGATGAACAAAACTCTCCGATGTCCGTGCGCTCCAAGTTTGTGCAGGCGGGCAGGATGACATCACAGAATTTTCCCTCCGGCGTCAGATGCATATCCTGGCTGACCGTGAATTCCAGCTCTGGACTCTGGTACATATCCACCCACTTATTGGTGTCCACCATAGTGCCAAAGAAGTTCCCGCCGTAGCGGTAGAGCATATGCACTTTACCGCAGCCGGGCAGAGGATAGACATGAGGTTTAAACTGCTGCTCCAGGCTCTGGCCGCAGAATCCGTCCCCCCACCACTCGTCATGGCCGGTTAAGATGGCCTCCGGCATAGTCAGCCGGTAGAGCTTCTGCTCGACGCTGTTGACGGCCGTGCGGTCGGCTATCGGCTCGTTCGCGATGGTCGAGCGCGGGTCGGAATAGCCGCCGAACCAGAAGTGATAGTCAAAGGGAGCGCCGGCATTCGCCGTCCACATGTTTTTGCCCGGCTTGCCCATGCCCTGCATGGCAAAGAGCTGAACCATGATGCGCGAGTAGTCGCAGCCGTTGTCCGTGCGGCAGGCGCCGCCCCAACCGACGCGCACCCCGGAGCCGCCCATCGTATTAGTCGAAGCCCAGCGCCGGGCCAGAGCCTTGATGACCTGCGCCTTGACGCCTGTGATTTCCCCGGCCCATTTCGGGGTCTTGGGGACGCCGTCAAAGCCTCTGCCGAGGATATAGTCCGCCCACTCATCAAATCGGTGGGCGTGCTGTTTGACGTATTCGTGATCGTAGGTATCCTCCGTCAGCCAGACGTAGGCGATAGCCTCCATCAGCGCGGCATCCGTGCCTGGACGCGGTCCAATCCACTTGTCCGCCTGCTTGACAGCTGTGAAGTTGTAAAACGGGTCTATGTAGATGACGAAGATGCCCAGCTCCTGAAACCACTTGCGCCAGATGTTGCTCTCGTTGGCGCTGTAACAACCGTGCGTGGAGTCCGGGTCGTGCGACCACATAATAAGCGTATCGCAGTTTTTCAGACAGTCCTCCAACAGATCGAAAGGTTCCGGGCAGCCTAGCCGCCAATAATGGCCGTAGGTATGGGCGGCGCCCCAGTGGAAGCCCTCCCATGAGTCGGGGTTGTCCAGCACTTGGGTGTGGCCAAGAAGGTTGAAAAATCGCTTGAAGGCCGATAACTTATAGCCAACAAGCCCCCAAGAATGGTGGGAACCCGTACACGCGGTCACGGCTTCCTTGCCGTATGTGCCCTGTATACGTTTGATTTCCCTCGCCACAAGGCCAAGTGCCTCGTCCCAGGTCACGCAACGATAACCAGACTTGCCACGATTCTCTGTCTTGCGGCCTTTCCCGTCCGGCGTTTCCACGAAGTCCTCTCTGACGAGGGGGTACAGCAACCGGTCATAAGCGTAGGTTTTGTCCTTGTCCTGAAGCCCCAAGGCGCTGACCGTCACCCTGCGGGGCGGAGTGAATTTTTTCCCCCGCGCCTCGATGACCCAGCCCTCCGGGTCGTCCTCCCGTAAGTTAATGGGCAACACCCTTCGGATTTTCCCATCTTCCACGTGGATTTCGACGGGGCCGCCCAGGGTGTTTCCGTATGATATTTGCATCACTTGCCTCCTCGTAGAGCCACAGTTCCCTCAGTAATTCTAATTCTAAGTCAAACGCGCATCCTGCGCGTTTGACTTAGAGAAGCCGCAATGCTGCGCATTGCGGGGCGCGACATCGTGTCGCGCATTCCAATTTTGAGTCAAATAAAAGCATATTTGACTCAAAATTGGAATAAGACATTACTCAGACAGACCATACGACACAAAAAACAGGAAGCCAAGCGACCAGCTTACGTTTTCCATCGACATGGGCACAAAAGACAAAAAAATAAGCCTACTTCAGAAAGTTGAGCAATAAACTCAACTCTCCAAAATAGACTCATCTAATTTGCAACGACTGGAGTCATTACCATAAACAAGCTATTTTATGTTATGATTTTACAATCAACCGTATATCCAGCACATGGCGTCATATCCGGTTGAATAAATTACAAACGTGCAGCCTACTTCGGAACTATAGCTAAAATATAATGTTATCTGACGAATGTCAATCCCTAAAACGCTGTCGATATTGGGGTTATCCGATTAACGTTTCGAGAACTGCCTCTTGCCGCGGGCGCCCTTTTGGCCAAACTTTTTGCGCTCTACCATGCGGGAATCCCTCCGCAGGAGTCCAGCTTTTTTCAGCACTGGGCGCGAGTCGGGGTTGAGCTTCAATATGGCCCTCGCTATGCCCAAACGTATCGCGCCTGACTGGCCGGTGAGTCCGCCGCCATGGGCGTTCACTATTATATCCACCTTACCCTCGACTCCCGCGACTTTAAGCGGCTCTATCGCCTGAACCTTCCAGAAGAATCTGGGCAGGTAATCATCGAGCTCCCTGCTGTTGATCGTTATCTTGCCGCTGCCAGTGCGAAGGAGGACTCTTGCCACGGCGTTCTTTCGGCGGCCTGTCCCCCAGTAATTGACTACATCCATTTTTTATCCTCCCTGTAAATCCAAGTCTGCCCTACCACTTGAAGTTGTCGATGGTCTCCGGTTTCTGCGCCGCATGGGGATGCGCCGCGCCCGGATATACCTTCAACTTCCTGTACATGGCTCGTCCAAGCTTCGTCTTAGGCAACATGCCCCATACGACCTTCTCTATGAGATGCGCGGGACGTTTTTTGATTACCTCCCCATAGGTGGCCGATTTAAGTCCGCCCGGGTAGCCGCTGTACCTGTACAGCTTCGACTGTTCGCTCTTCTTGCCGGTCAACCCCACCTTACCCGCGTTTATCACAACGACAAAGTCACCCGTGTCAACGTGCGGAGTATAAGTTGGCTTGTGCTTGCCGATCAAGATCCGGGCAACCTGCACTGCCAGACGTCCGAGGTGTTTATCCGCCGCATCTATTACATACCACTTGCGTTCGACCTCTTCGCGCTTGGCCACATAAGTGCGCGTTCCTATCATAAAAACTTCCCCCTCTTCTGCAGACGCCATCAAAGGAACGACAGCGCATGGAACCAAAGACAAACTTGAAAAGTATAGACTAACTAACGCCCCAGGTCAAGCGGACGGGTTATTCTCACAATTTCACCAATACGAGAGATATCACCATAAAACATATAGACATGATCACCGTCACCTTGGTCATGGACGTCATCCTCTGCCAGGACCCAGACGTATCCATCTGCGTGCCACCGCCCCCAAAGTTGCCGGAGAAACCGCCGCTCTTGCGGTGCTGCAGAAGGACCACCCCCATCAACCCGATGCAAAGGATTAAAAATATAATCGAGAGAAAAATCTTCACGTACTCACACCCCCTTGCGAGATCATCTCTTCGCAAATGCTAAAATTCTATATGCCACACACAGTTATATATTTTATCACAGATTTTATCATTTGCGCCACTCCGGCCATTGCAATTGCCCTGTGGGAAATTTTGGACTTTTCCTCGGGTCCAAGCTCGGCGAAGGTAACGCCGAGGCCGTCCGGTATAAACACCGGGTCGTAGCCGAACCCGCTCGAACCTGAAGGGCTGTTCGCTATATTCCCCCAGCATCGCCCCTCCGACGAAAAATAGCCGTGACGCCTCCCATCGGGTGTCGTCGGAAACGCAATGACGAGGCACGCGACGAAGCACGCCCTCCTGTCCGGCGCCCCTTCCAGGCGGCCAAGCAACCAACTCGCCCTCTCCAAGTCACTGCCCCGCGCCACCCTCGCGGAATGGATTCCCGGCCCCCAGCCGAGGCTTCTCACCTCCAGGCCGCTGTCGTCCGCGATTGCCGGCAATCCTGTGAAATTGGCCCAAGCGCCAGCCTTGATCAGCGCGTTTTCCTCGTACGTCGATCCGATTTCCTCCACCTCACCAGGACCATCAGCCGTTACAAGTTCCAGATTTCCGCCGGCAAGAGGCGCTATAGAGGCAAAGAATCCGGTAAACTCCCGATGTTTATTGCCGTTGCCGCTGGCCAGAACAAGCCTGACGCCCGCGCGGCCCATCATGTCCACACGACACTTTGGCGTCTCAGCCAGCCGGTTCCGAGGCCCTTCATAAACTGTTGGAGGATCCAGCGGCGATCAACTCGACCTGCCGCCGAGTCCCCACGGCATCGAGAGGTCGACCGGCGTCTTGTCCTGCACTTCCTTGCCGTCGACGTAGAATTTCACCCTTGAGACAGGGGCGAAGTTATCTGACATTGTCTTGACAAGCCCTGTCAGGAGGAGTCTCGACTTCTCGGTGCCCAACGACTTGAGCGAGTCCAGGAAACTCTTGTTCATGTTGAGGTAAAGCCACTCGCCGCTCTGGAATATATTCAGGTTCTGGGCGGCTGGATCCAGCATCTTGCTCTCCTTCACGGCATCCATGTAGGAGGATAGGGCCTGTTTGATGGTATCCTCTTTGAGTCCAGGGGCGCAGCGAATTTGTCTCGTCGTGAATTTATTGCCCTCTGGGATGGATATGGATATTGTCACGAAATTCTGGATGGCCCCATCACCGGAAACGGGCCTGTTCACAACCCTCTCCGCCTCTTCGCCGGACGTGACGAGGTTTGGAGGAGTCCTCTCCCCCCCTCTGCCATCGAGCCATGTGAAGGCAAGCGAGGTAACTCCGTAACCAACGGCGAAAAATATCACGGTGAGAGATGCCCACGCCACCAGCCTGAAGAGCAGAGGCGCCTTTTTCCTTCGAGGCTCATAATCGTATTCTTCCTCGTCTCCCCTGTCTTCGTCCCACTCGGCGCGTCCCTGCATTTCACGTCTCTCTCGCGGCGACGGCTCATCTCCGTGGCTTTTCCACTTTCTTCCTTTTTGAGAAGGTCTCATCATATTCCTCCCTCTCCCATTCCATTTTTAAGGTAGTTCGATATCCCTCTTGCGAGTGAATCCATCATTTTCTTTCTGTCCGACTGAGAGGCAAGCCGTTTCGCGTCGCTGGCCTCAGTTATATAACCCATCTCCACCAAAAGCGCCGGCATGCCTGCCCCTCTCAGGACGGCAAACGGAGCTTGCAGCACCTTGCGTATAGGGAATCCGTCGCCGCGCATCCTGTCATATATGTACTCGGCCAGGGTTATGCTTTGGTTGATCTTATCGTTCTGCTGCATGTCGCCCAAGATCTTGAGCAGGAGTTTGGTTCTCTTGTCCGCGGCCGCGTTTATCTCCGCAGCGTTATGCGCGTCGCCGCTGAGTTCTCGGTTTTCCATGATCGCCAGGTTGAGCGATGTCCTGTCCGTCGGTTCATCCATGAGATACATCTCGGTGCCGGAGGCATGCCTTCCCTTAGGCAGAGCGTTGCAGTGCAGGCTTATGAACACGTCGGCGTTATTTTCGATTGCGAACGCCGGGCGCTCAGTCAGAGTCAGATATCTGTCGTCATTTCTAGTCAGCTTCACGTCCATCCCTAACGCCTTCAGGCTTTCGGCAAGCTCCTTGGCAGCCCTCAAGTTTATGTCCTTCTCGACCAGCTTATTGCCGCTCGCGCCAGGATCTTGCCCTCCGTGGCCGGCATCTACGACCACCAGGTATTTTTCCCCAGCCCCGCCTGATGGCGTTTCCGGGCGCGTCCCAATGGTCCCGGATCCGGCCGGCCGCGTACTGGCCCCAGGGGGCGCAAGCGTACCCGTCGAATAGAAGTCGACTACGTACCTGGGCGGGTCCATGAGCCAAAAGCCCTTCACCTTGCCAGGCCCTCGGTTGAAAGTGATAACGACGTCGTTCCCGGACTGCCTCGACACCGCTGCCAGAGGCGGCCACGGGCTGTTTAACGAGAACGGTTGGACCGTACTCCCGCGAAACGTCACCTCGACCCTGTCCGGATATTCCTGAAGGCTGGCATCCACCTGTTTCGATATGTCCATAACCGCCCTATATGCCACAGCCTGATCGCCCCAACGGACGCCGCCTATCACCGCCGAGTCCGCGGGAGGTTTTACGGCTGGAGCTTCCGGCGCGCTGGGACGCGGGCTCATGGACGGCGCTACCGGCGCGTTCTGCGGCAGGACTGTACGAACTCCGCTGCTGGGTTGCGCCCAGCTTAGATTGGACGGCCTCCCCGCGCTCAACTGGAACTGGTTTATCGCGACGAGGGAGGATTCGGCCTCACCCCACCAGTGACCGTCCTCAGAGAACACCATATTCGGCATGGCATAAACCGTCCCGTTGACCCTCGCAATGTTCGACCCGCTCCAGAACTCTATTTTCTTTCCCGAGTAAGTGACGACGAATCCGCCCTCCACATAGCTTGCGGCAAGACCAAGCCGCCTGAACGCCTCATCCAGCGCGGCAAACTTCGCGCCGTCGCGCTCGACGAACGAAATAGTGCCCCTCCTGGTCTCCCCCTGCATCAAATCCATCTCCAAAGCGGCAGATGAAGATGCCGCCACGGACATAAGGGCTATGACAAGTACCATAAATCCGAAAATACGTCTAACTGCCCGCAACTGAGACATCCTCCACCATCACGGTTGGGGCTGCCACGGCCCCGAAGAACTCGAGGTCGCTTCCCACCGCCGTTATCCTCTTCATAAGATCGAGCAGATTGCCGGCGATCGTCACCCCCGCCACTGGCTCGCCAAGTTCTCCTCCGGTTATGCGCACTCCCTTCGCCCCCAGCGAGAAGTCGCCGCTAATCGGATCGAGGGTGTGCAAACCCATGAACTCGTACACCAAAAAACCGTTCGAAACCTCGCTGACCAGGGATTCCCGCGACTTGAGGCCAGGCGAAAGAACAAGGTTCGACGTTCCCACGTCGGGCAGGCTGCCAAGGCCTCTGGATGCGCTGCCAGTTGAAGTGACGCCGTCCTTTGACGCGTACTGCAGATTGTATAGATAATTTTTTGCCACGCCGGACTCTATCAGCACCGTCCTGCCGGTCGGAACGCCCTCTCCGTCGAAGACCGCCGACCCCATCCTCCGCGGCAGCCTGGCGTCATCCAACAGGGTTATAACGCTGCTCGCCACTAATTCGCCCAGCCTTCCCTTCATCATGGAGCGGCCCTTGTGAATGTCGGAGGCGCAGAACAGATCGCCTATCTCTTCCACAAGCGACGCGGAGATCTCCGGGTCGAGCAGGACAGTGTATTTGCCGGTCGGGAGCGGATGACCCCCCAGCACCGCAATCGTCCTGTCGACGGACTTCCGCGCGTACAGCCTGCCATCGAGGTCGCCCAATCGTCTCGCGGAGTTTCCAAAGTAGCCCATTTCGAACGACTCCCCGTCCTTCAGGACAACCGCCACGCCGCACGATGCGGATGTCGCCCTGCGCCAACCGGATATCCCGGACGTGGAGGCAAAGTATGACTCGGCGTACCCGTCTCCCCACGCCGCGGCCCTGACAGAGACGACACGGTCGTCGCGCCCCCTCGCCTCTCCGGTCATGTCCAGGCACTCCCTCATCCTCTCATCCGACGCGATGCCGTCAACAATCGTCTCGTCACACTGTTCCAGAAACGCGTCGTCATCGTCGAGGGGACCGCCGTACAGCGATATGCCCTCCTCCGGCTCTGACGAGACGCAATTAGCCCGGCTCCAATCTATCATGCTCGAAAGCGCGGCACGCGAGAGGTTGTTACCGTAAGCCACGCCCTGCCGTCCGTTCTCCCCTATGCAGCGTATTCCTATCCCGCCGGATACGCCGGACGCGTTCTCCTCCGGCTCCCCGTCACGAAGGCTGAGGCTGTGAGACCTGCTGAAAAAATACAGGACATCCGCTCCATGGACTCCGTCCAAGGCTGCCGCGCGGTCCAGCATCCACCCAGCAAGGGACTCTATATCGCCCCTTCTCGAGCGGTCGCTGCTCACCTGGATATCACCTCTTTGATTATTTCAGACGCTCGGCGCACGGATGACTCGTCTATCCCTATATGAGTCACCATTCTAATTCTCTCGCGCCCAGATGGGTTGAGCCGCAACCCCTTTTCGAGGCATGCCGCTGTAAAAAGCGACTCGTCGCGAATCGCGGACGGCGTTCTGAAATAGACCATATTCGTGCGCCTGGGGAGCTGTTCGACCTCTATACCTATCTCACGCAGAAGGTCAGCGAGGAGGAGCGCATTGGAGTGGTCCTCCGAGAGCCTCCCCCGCATGTCCCTGAGGGCCACCAGGCCTGCCGCCGCGGCGATGCCTACCTGCCTCTGCCCGCCGCCGAGCATCTTCCTGTACTTTCTGGCTCGCTCCATGAACTGCCTGCCGCCGCATAGCAGCGAACCCATCGGCGCTCCGAGTCCCTTCGAGAGGCATAGCTGAACCGAGTCCACCTCTCGCGTGTAGACCTTTACGTCCGTCTTGAAGAACGCCGCCGCGTCAAAAACCCTGGCCCCGTCGAGATGAACCTTCAACCCAAGGGATTTGGCCTCCCTTGCTACCGATGAGAACGTCTCGGGATCTATCGGCACCCCTCCTGAGCTGTTGTGTGTATTTTCAAGCGTTAACAGCGTGGTCACGGCGTGATGCACGTTCGGCGTCTGGAGTCCGGCCCTTATGGACTCTATGGTTGGGATCCCCGCCCTGTCGTCGAGTGGAAATGGCATCACTCCAGCCACAACGGCCACGTTTCCGCACTCGTTTATCCAGGTGTGGGATCCGACGCCCATCAAGACGCCATCGCCCCTGCCGGTATGAGAGAGGATGGACGTCAGGTTGCCCATCGTCCCGGAGCAGACGTACATTGCGGCTTCGTGTCCGACCAGGTCCGCGGCATACTCCTGCAACTCGTTCACGGTCGGGTCGTCCCCAAACACATCATCCCCAACCTTGGCCGAGGCCATAGCGCGCCTCATCTGTTCCGTCGGCTGAGTCACTGTGTCGCTTCTAAAGTCCAATTCGTCCAACATACCTACCCCCAGTTTATATATTCACTAAATGGTCACACCTAAGCGTGCCCATGGCAGGAAATCCTCTGAGACCTGTATGCCGAGCGTCACTCCGGGCCTGTTATTCCCGTGAAAGTCCGAGCCGCCTGTGGGAAAGAGCGAATGTCTCTCGGCGATACCGAGATAACCGTAGGTCTCCTCCGCCGAGCAGTGGGACGAGACACATTCGAGTCCCCACAGCCCGTACGCCTTGAGATCCTCAAGAAGATCCCCGAGGGCATTCGAATCGAGGCCGGTCAATGATGGGTGCGCAAGGACTGGTAACCCTCCAGACTCAATTATTATCCTCGCGCAATCTCCTGGCGAGTATGCCTCCCTGGGGACATAAGCCAGAGCCCCCCTCGCCAGATATTTTTCAAAGGCCTCAGATCTGTCCCTGACGATGCCCTTTTTTACGAGCCAAGACGCAAAATGAGGGCGGGCCACAACCTGCCCCCCCGCCTCGCCATTTATGTCATCCTGCGTAACCGCTATGCCGAGGTCCCTCAGTTTAGCGCACATCTCCAAATTCCTGGCGTTTCTGCGCTCGACCACCCACGAAAGAGCCTCCCGGAGAGGCTCGTCCAAGCTGAGCCTGTATCCGAGGATATGAATAGTAATCGGGGCGGAAGCGGACAGCTCCACTCCCTTGATCGGACGCACTCCAAGTTTATGGCATTCCCCGACGAATTCATCCAAGCCGTCTATTGTGTCGTGGTCCGTCAGGGCCATCACAGCCACGCGGCAACGCTTTGCCAAACGAGCCAGCTCGGCGGGAGTGCTGGTTCCGTCTGAATGAGAACTGTGCGCGTGCAGGTCTATGCGAATCATCCCGCCGCGCGCGGACCCCTAGACCTCTTCCTCCAGGAGTTCGTTTATCTCAAAGAGGGTAGCCAGGTCCAGCAGCACTATCAGCCTTCCGTCGTCCATCTTAGCTACGCCAAGTATATAGTTTGCGCCGATTGAACTCGCGCTGGCAGTGTTATCCGCCTTCTCCACCAGTGAATCCGGCACGGTCCGCACCTCGCGGACGGCGTCGACCAGCACTCCAAATTGAATCCCCTCAAACTCGGCGACGACTATTCGGGACTCGTTCGTTATCTCCGTGAATGAGCCGCCCATCTTTGAGATACAGTCCAGCACTGGAATGACAGTACCCCGAAGATTTATCACGCCCTTCACATAGTGCGGCGCGTTGGGAACTCTGGTTATTCTCGGCGGAACGTGTACTATCTCTCGAACGAGATTGACATCCAAACCACAGTGTTCCCCCATCAGGTCGAAGACCAGAAGCGTCCTTTCGCTTTCTATCGCGACTTCGTCCCTGTCGGCGGATCTGCCGGTTTTTTCAATCGTTGCAGCAGCCATATCCACTACCTCCCCGCTCATATTCTCTCATTAGGCGTTTAATTTCATAGCACAATTATTGCACATAAAGAGTGAGCGCACAAATCAATATATGCAATCTTATCACGAAATCTCGAATTATGCGCGCTCAAGAGCTGATATCTCTTTGGCTATGGCCCTCAGCTCGTCCCCCATTATAATCTCCTTCTCCTGAAGGGTTTTAGAGATGTGGTCGAGCGCTGCCCGATGCTCTGTCAGTATGGACGTCGACATGTTCTGCGCCTCGGTCACGAGTTCGCGAATTTCCTCGTCTATGCAGGCCAGCGTCTCCTGAGAGATATCCGTCCTGTTCGACGACTGGTTCTGCAGATACGCACCCTCCGGGTTCGAGTAGCGAATCGGCCCCAGTTTCCTCGACATGCCGAACTCCGTAACCATTCGCCGCGCCAGCATTGACGCCCGTTCCAGGTCGTTCGACGCTCCGGTGGTGGACACTCCGAATATCAAAAGCTCAGCCGCCCTGCCTCCCAGCATGACGGCCATACGTGCGCGCAGCTCGTCCTCGCTCGTCAGGTATTGATCCTCTTCCGGAAGCTGCATCGTATAGCCGAGCGCGCCCTTTGCGGTCGGGATTATGCTGATCTTGTGAACTGGGTCGGAATGCGTGAGATAGAGCGCCGTCAGAGCGTGGCCTACCTCGTGATACGCGACCTTCTCCCTGACCTCCGGCGACAGAGTGGTCTTCCTCTGAAGCCCTGCGACTACGCGCTCTATCGCGAGATCGAGGTCCTGCATCCCCACCTTGTCCGCGCTTCTCCTGACCGCCAGGAGCGACGCCTCGTTCACGATGTTGGCGAGGTCCGCCCCGGAAAACCCTGGAGTGATCTTGGCCATGCGGGCAAGATCCGCCTCGTCCTCGAGAGGAACATCCTTAGCGTGAATTTTGAGAATCTCAAGCCGCCCCTCCGCCGTCGGCAGCGTCACCTGTACCTGTCTGTCGAACCTGCCCGGTCTGACGAGCGCCTGGTCCAGTATCTCCGGCCTGTTGGTGGCGGCCATTATTATGACGCTCGTGTTGGGCTTGAACCCGTCCATCTCAGCCAGAAGCTGGTTTAAGGTGTTCTCCCGCTCGCTGTTGCCGCTCATCGCCGCGATGGTCGACCGCGCCTGGCCTATGGCGTCAATCTCATCTATGAATACTATGCATGGAGCCTTCTTCTTTGCCTGCTCGAAGAGATCCCTTACACGGGCCGCACCCACTCCTACGAACATCTCTACGAAGCTCGACCCGGTCAGGGAGAAGAATGAGACGCCGGCTTCCCCAGCAGTTGCCTTGGCAAGAAGCGTCTTGCCTGTGCCTGGCGGCCCCACCAGGAGTACTCCCTTTGGGAGCTTCGCGCCGAGATGAATGAAGCGCTTAGGCTCCTTGAGATATTCTATGATCTCCTTCAGCTCAACCTCGGCCTCCCCTACGCCGCCCACGTCCGAGAATTTAATGCCGGTTTTCTCCCCCCGTATCTCCTGGGAGTTGTTCTTGCCGAAGGAGAGGACGCCGCCGCCGATGCCGGACATTCGTTTGTACATGAAGTACCATATCAGTATCAAGGGCAGAAAGGCAATGACCCAGCCCATCAGAGACTGCAACAGTCCCTCCGTCTGCTTTACGGCCGAGAAGGAGACCCCGGACGTTATGAGTCTGTCCACAAGCTGCGCGTCGTCAACGCGAACGACGTTGTGAACGATGGGGGCGCCAGCCGCGCCGTCCTTCAGGGTAAAGGCGATCCTGTCCGCCCCCAGCGTGACGCTGCCGATTTTTTTCCCCTCCAGGTAATCGAGGAATTGATTGTACGTGACCTCGGTCTCCTTGACTATATAAGGCCTGAATACCATGTCGTTGAAGATCCAGACCAGAAAGATCATAAGTACGAAATATACCAGAGAAAACTGCTTCCGCTTGTTGTTCGACGCCACGCCAAATCACCCTCGTTCCCATTATGGCTGTTTGCAATCCTCATGGGAAGCAATCTTCCCGCGCCGTCTTATTATACGCCCTGGCATTGATAAATTAATAAGGGATACGCCGTAAAGTATAGCGGCGTATCCCCTGTATGGCTGTCAGAATCCAATCCTCAAGGCGTCAGGAGAGGAAATACTGTTTAATGGGACGCCCCTTGGCCTGATACTTGTTCTTCACATGCAGCTTACCGGTATTTACAAGCGCCTCGCAATACTTCCTGACTGTTATCCTCGATACGTTGAGCACCCCTGCGATCTCACCGGCAGATTGCGGCTGATCGCGCTCTTCGATGAGCTGAAGAACCTTCTCCAGCATCTCGCTGTTCTTGATGGTACCGGCTATGATGTGCTGATGCCTCTCGCGCGGAAAGAATATAGCGTCCAGTTTCTCCTGCTGCGCCGGATATTCAAGCGCCTCGCCGTAAATATGGCGATAGCGGAACATCTCGAGCGAAAAGCGGAGTCTCTCCGGCGCCGCCGGCCTCAAAATCATGTCCCAAACCCCGTAAGATATCGCTTCCTGTATAAGATCCTTAGACGGACTCTGCACAAGCATCAGCAGCTTTGTCCTGTGCGTGATCTCCAAGAAACTCCGCCACTTGTCAATATTGCCTTGCCCCCCCAATATGACAAGGTCCACCGGCACCACCTTCATCCGTTCAATCGCCCCATCGACGCGCTCCACCTTATCAACAACCAGATAGTTATCAAAATACCTGATTACTTGTCCGATGGAGAACTGCACCAATGGATCCGATTCGACAATCATTAGATGAATTGGCTTCACACTCTCAATCCCCCTCTGCAAAATGTCACCCCGTACTACAATAATAACATGATTTTACAGAAATGGAAGCGGGGAAATCTAAAAATATTATAATATTTTCAAATTAGTAGATTATGCGCTTATGACTAATTAGAACTACTTAGTCACATTCTTTTATTTCGTACTTTCCTATATAAAAGAGTAAAAAGCGTGATATTTTTTTCATTGAAATTACTGTGTAAATGCGAAACGGCCTGCATGGGCGTATGTCTTCCGTTTCCATGCAGGCCGCTTGATATTAATTTGAAATCAAAGGCCTGAAGGATAAAGCATAAAAATCAGGACCGGTTAACAGTGATTTTTCTTAAAACCTCATGCTTTTTTCCCTTGTCCTCCGGCTTTTGCCGAAAAGCGAAGCCGCCATAAGCGGGCCGCACAGAGCGATGAATCCCGCGCCAGCCGTGTTGCAGCCGCCGCTGGCGTTCTCGGCCTCTGTTGCGCCGCTATTGACGGGCGTCTTGTTCTCAGCGAGGACTTTCGTGACCACGCCGGTGATCGGATCGATGGTCGCGCCGGGCTCGACCGTGACAGTCGTACCGTCGGGGAGCGTTATCTCTCCGCCGCCGCCAACCGTCACAACTCCGGTCGCCGGGGATGCCGTAGCGCCAAGGGCGACTGA
>JAITNX010000146.1 GCA_031290235.1 Synergistaceae bacterium
CTCCTTGCCAGTTTGAAATTTTTCCCGTTCATAGCAAAAAACCTCCTCGTAGTCTATGTTTTAGGGGCGCTTGCGTGTTAAGAAAACTAGGGTTTGCCTAACACGTTTCTTAACAAATTTTGTATGTAAAATCATGATGGGCATGTCTGATCTGTTAATAAATGGCAATTCAAAAACATTCGGCATTTCGCGGCAACGCCTTTATAATTACTCCAAATTGAATAATATACCTATAAACAGAATGAACCGTGCGAAAGACCAAATATAAATATTTGGAAAATTACAATAACACCTTGCATAAAATCGCCAAGATGTTATGATATTATTGTGTTAAGAAAACCCTAGTTTTCTTAACACCCTAAACCCAGTTTATTCAACGGTTTGAGGGCAAAATCCACCCCAAATATTTGTTAAGCTAGGTCCGGTGTTAGCCTGTGTTCCTTGCGCTGGTATGGCGGGTTTATGGCGGCTGGCAAATTTGTTAAGCCTTTTTACGTTTTTACATATTGGCGTATTTTTGCCGCGAGCCGCGGCGGTTTTAAATCCTGACGGGTTTTTTGACGATGTTGTGATATGTTGGCATATATTCGCGGTATTTCAGCAATAGGCGCGCGCCGTTATTCTTAACACTTCCCCCAATTCCTTGTGAGCTTGCTCACCGTGTCAATCAATATTTTCAACAGGAACTTTTCCTTTCCATCTGGCGCGAGGGGCTTTCCCTCCTTCATTAAGCGGTCGGCGGCCATCATGCTCAGGTTCCACAACACTGTGATCTCCTCCGCTCCCCACTGCCTCTCGCGGGAGTCTCCGAAGCCCAGGAAACCCATCAGTTCGCCGCCCTCCCACATTGGCAGCAGGGCTATGGATTTTATCGACTGACCGGCGAGCGCGCTTTTAAGGTCGGCCGGAATACCGTCCTTGTCCGGGGAAAGTATCATCGCGTTCCGCCTGAAGCAGTCGAATATTCCGCCGGGAGCGCTTTGCATCTTGACGTTGATTATAGATTGCCTCTGTTTATTCGGGCCAAACTCACGCCAATCGTACCTGTTGGTGTAGGATGCGCCGGATGCCTTTACAAATATAAAGGCCCTCTCCGCTCCGACGTGTCTTCCAGCCGTTTCCAGCACATCTCGAAGAGCGGCGTCGGTGTTGGCGTTCGACAGCATTATATTCATGCACTTGCCCCTCAGGTCGAAGGGCTTCCTCGACGACGCGTAGACCTTGACCGGCTTGTCTACCGTACCCTCCGATATGCCTGAGCGCACCCCCTCCAACGACGCGGCAGCCTGCGATTTGCCGGAATGAAACACGTCCACTCCACTCTCGGCAAGGCGCAATACCGTCTCGCTGAACGTCTGCAAAAACCTGGAGACCGTTTCAAAATCAGCCATACTGATGAGGGGCAATCCATCGCTTATATCTCTCACCTTGCCAAGGCCTATTCTCATTTCATGAGAGAGGACTGGCAGCATCTTCTCTATCGAGTCGCCGCCTCGTTGAAGCTCCTCTATTTTTATCTGTCCAATAGCCCAGCTCCCCAAGTACGTTTCACCGTAGAAGATCGGGATGGTCGTAGTCGTAAGCCCTGTGTGAGGACAGATCGAGAGCGAGGGACTGCGTGTCCTCCGGCTCTGGGCGAGCGACTGCAATCTGTTGAAATGACAGTCGCTCGACCAGGCATCCGAAGAATAGAAGAAACTGCAGAACCCACTCCAGTTACTGGGCTGAGTAACAGGAGTGCCGTCCGGATCTACTATTATAGCCGTGAACTTCATCGCCTCGGCAAATGAATCCTGAAATTTCTGAATGTCGCCTGGGGGAAGAATATCTGTCAACTTCAATGAGGCATCCATAACACATTAGCACCCCCTAGTCCCACGTCTAAATGCCAACCGCTCAGCCGAACCCGACGGGCGATGATAAATACTGATGCCCGTCAAGCCAACATAAGTCATAACGATATGCCCGGCGACCGTTCACAACGTTCGCCGACGCCTCAATACTACGGAAGCCGATAAACCGCTTGAGGAAGTGAACTGGCAAAACCGTTTAAAAAGCACCCCGCTGCCTAAACAGAGGTATCATAGAATACCCCGCTGAATCTTAAACCAGTAGAAGTACGATATGCAAAATACGTATTGTTTGCATCAGAACATCTTTTTTTTCCACAGGAAAATGGTAGCGACGATCGTAAGTACAGCCGCCAGTATCATCGAGTAAGTGAAACCAGTTGTGCTGTTCTGCCATGGGACAGGCACATTCATGCCGAAGAAGCTGGCGATCATCGTAGGAATTGCCATGACGATAGTGACGGACGCCAGAAATTTCATCACTATGTTGAGATTGTTCGAAATGACCGACGCCATCGCGTCCATAGTGCTCGACATAACGTCGCTGTGTACCTGGACCATCTCTATCGCTTGGTCGTATTCTATGCGGACGTCCTCCAAAAGCTCCTCGTCCTCCTCCCGGAGTTTCACAATATGCTGAAGGTGGGTATTGGAGAACAGGCGAAGGAGGCGTTCTATAACCGACCTGTTGGAACGCAGGGCGACCGTGAAGTAAGTCAGGGCTTTCTGCAAATCGAGAAGCAGAAACAGCTCCTTATTCTTCATGGATCTCCTGAGGTCCTTCTCCACCTCGTCAGTTCTGCGGTTCATGATGCGTAAATCCTTTAGGAACAGGACGGCCGTCCTGTAGAGGATCTGAAACAGGAACCTCGTCCTCTTTCTGGTGTCAAAGAAATGGTGATGGGCGGCGTCAAAATCATTCAGCACCTCGTTCTCCTCGAGGCAGACTGTGGTGACGTAGCTTTCCGATATTATTATTCCGAGCGGTATCGTGTCATAGCCAAACATTACCCCCTCGTCGTTCTTAGGTATGTTCGTTATAATCATTATATGGTCATCCTCAACCTCTATGCGCGAGGATTCCTCAACGTCCAAAGCTGCCCTCAGGAGATCCAGGGACGCGCCTGTTATCTCCGACACGACCCTCAACTCGGATACCGTAGGCTTTATCAGCTTCAGCCACGCGCCGGACTCCACCGGCTCGCCAGACTGAATGTCCAGGTCCTTCAGCCCGTCAGAATAAGTCACGTTAACATCGAGCAAAAATAACAACCCCCTCCATCTGTTATCAACTCCTCCTACGCTTGGCCCGATATCCCCCGGCAAAGCCTATGCCACGGATGTTCCGGCCGTTATGCCGCCCCTCCAAGTCCTGCCTCGAACGCCCGCACGTTCAGGTCGCAGGTCTTCGGAGGGACTATATCGCAAATCACGGCTCTCCAGTCTGTATCCTCCAGCTTCATCCCTCTCACCAGAGCGCCAAGGAGCACTATGTTCTGGGCTTTGGCATTGCCCAGTTTTTCGGCAATATTGCCCGCGTCAAGTACCCTGATGTTCGGCACCGCTCCCCTGAGCTGTTCTATCACGCCGTCCGGATACTCTGCCGAACCGGTCAGGACGGAGAGGGGGCGTATTTCGTGGTCGTTCACGACCAACATTCCGCCTTTTTTCAGATAGCCGAGCCATCTCGCCGCCTCCACCTTCTCGAACGACACCAGTATATCAGCCTCTCGCTCGTTGATTATAGGCGAATATACCTTCTTGCCGAACCGAACATGGGTTGAAACGCTCCCGCCGCGCTGCGACATTCCGTGTATCTCGGACATCTTGACGTCGTGTCCGGCCCTCATCAGGCCTTCCGTAAGGATCCTGGACGCCAGTATGGTCCCCTGTCCGCCCACGCCGACCAGAAGGATGCTTTTTGTTTCGCTTGTTCCGCTTGTTTCGCTTGTCCCGCTCGTTCCGTCAGTCATTGAACTCACCCACCCTCGTTATGGCGTTCTTCGGGCAAATTTGCGCGCAGATCGCGCAGCCGTTGCACATGGAGCCATCTATCCCGACGCGTCCATCTTGGAGCGATATGGCCGGGCATCCAACCTTCATGCAGGCCCCGCATTTGACGCACAGGCCGCCGTCAACCTCACAGCGGACGCCGGCCCGCCTGCGGGCCGCATCCTCGATCAGGGCGCATGGCTGAGTCGTGATTATAACGAACGGTTCCTTCGAATTATACGCCTCGCCTATAGCATCCTCCGTCTCCTTGAGATTGTATGGATCGACCTTCCTGACGTTCTCCGGCTTGACGCCGCATGCGAGACAGATGGCAACCAGGTCTATCTTAGCCGTCGGCTCCCCGGTGATGGTAAGGCCGGTGCCTGGATTCTCCTGATGCCCGGTCATGGCGGTTATCCTGTTGTCCACAATGCAGACCGCCAGGTCGCTCTTCCCAACTACGGCATCTATCAGCCCTGTTATTCCAGAGTGGAAGAATGTCGAATCCCCTATCACCCCGAACGTCTTTTTTATCCCGCCAGGCGCTTGGCCGCCGCCGGCCTTTCTGCCGGCCCTGAAAGCCTTGCTGAAACCTATTCCGGCGGATATTCCAGATCCCATGCATATACAGGTATCCCCAGTGTTCAACGGAGGCATGGCCCCCAGAGTATAACAGCCGATGTCGCCGCTCACCGCTATGTCCTTGAACTTCGACATAGCGAAGAATATTCCCCTGTGCGAACACCCTGGACAGAGTACCGGAGGGCGCGGCGGCGGCACGGCCTCCACGGAATACGCTTCCGGTTCCGGGACTCCGGTCAGCGCTTTTTTCACTATCCACGCATTCAACTCGCCGACAGCCGGCAGCAACGACCTTCCAGCGCACTTTATCCCGAGCTGCCTGACGAAATTCTCGATGTACGGTTCGTTCTCCTCCACTACATATAGGGTCTCTACCTCCGACGCGAATTTTTTTATCAGTTCCTCCGGCAGAGGGTACGTAAAGCCAAGTTTGAGGAATGAGACGCTATCCCCCATCTCCATGAGGGCCTCCCGCGCGTGCTGGTAAGAGACCCCGCTCGTTATGACGCCTATCCCGCGATCCGTCCCCCACTCCGCACGATTATAGCGGCAGTCGTCCGAGAACTCGCGAAGCCTGGTCTCCCTCCGCTCAACTTCCCTGCGGCGCCCAATCGCGTTAGCCGGAGCCATGACGTACTTTCCGGCTTCCCGCTTGTAGGGCTTCACAGGAACCTCGTTTCGGCCGCCAAGCTCCACTATCGTTTTGCTGTGGCATATTCTAGTCGTCACCCTGAACAGCACAGGCACGTCAAAGCGCTCCGACAGTTCGAAGGCGTCCGCGATGAAGTCCTTGCACTCCTGGCTGTCCGACGGTTCGAGCATCGGAACCTTCGCGTGAAGGGCGTACCAGCGATTGTCCTGCTCGTTCTGCGAGCTGAAAAACCCCGGGTCGTCCGCCGTGACTATGACCAGTCCCCCGCTTACGCCCGTGTACGACATAGTAAAAAGCGGATCCGACGCTACGTTGAGTCCCACGTGCTTCATGGCGGCCAACGCCCGCGCCCCCGCGACGGACGCGCCTGACGCCACCTCGACGGCCACCTTTTCGTTCGTTGACCACTCGGAATCTATCTCCTCATACCCTGAGATGTTCTCGAGTATCTCCGACGATGGGGTGCCTGGATAAGCCGCCGCGACGTGACAGCCCGCCTCCCAGGCGCCCCTTGCGATCGCCTCGTTCCCAGTCATTATCTTCCTCATTCTCCATCCCCCCGACAGCCAATCAGCTGATTTGAAACGATATTTTCTCATTATATTAAATATTACTTGGAAGTCTACTCCTGAAAAATATAATATACAAAACTATTCACCAAAGGAAAGCAAGAGTCAAATACTTGTATCAGATGGAATTTAAAGGGTGCATCGAAAATCCATAGTTTTATCGATAACAAAAAACCACATGCTGTTGTATAATTTATATATCGTGGGTCTGACTCACAAAAACCCAGCAATTTAACCGAATTGAGCTACGCTTTTTATGAGGAGCTACTCTGTGGGATGGGGCGTAATATTGATAAACAACCATGATTACACTTAGCAGGGGGCGATTACGTGGAGGTTCGTTCATTTACCGTACTTGCGATCAATCCCGGTTCCACATCCACAAAAACATCGATATTCAAGGATGAAGAAGAACTCGCTTCGAGCGTCATAAGACATGGCCGCGATGATTTTGCGGGCTGCTCGAATCTGCTGGACCAGATGGACATTCGCATGGCTCAGGTCAATAGGATGTTGGAGGAACACTCCATCCAAACGAATGAATTGGACGCTGTCGTAGGGCGGGGCGGGCTCATACGCCCAATTTCGTCGGGAACCTACGAGGTGAACGAAAATATGGCGGCCGACCTTTCAACCGGATGGGCCAGCTCTCACGCTTCATCCCTCGGCGGACTCATGGCCCGTGAGATAGCCGTCAAAAACTCGATTCCGGCCTTCATTGTCGATCCTGTCGTCGTGGACGAACTGGAGCCGATCGCAAGGATAAGCGGTATCCCTGGGATAAAGCGGCGAAGCATCTTTCACGCGCTGAACGCGAAGTCAGTCGCCAGGCTCTGCGCCGCCGAACTTGGCAAAAGGTATGAGGATTGCAGGCTCGTAGTGGCCCACATGGGCGGCGGCATATCCGTCGGCGCGCACAGATATGGAAGGGTAATTGACGTAAACGACGCGCTCTGCGGCGAGGGTCCATTCTCGCCAGAGAGGTGCGGAGGCCTGCCGGTCGAACAAGTGGTAAACCTCTGTTTTTCAGGCGATTACTCGAAGAGGGACGTGACGGCATTCGCGACGAAGACGGGGGGAATGGCAGCCTACCTTGGCGTCTGCGACCTTAGAGTGGCGGAGGAAATGATAGCGGGCGGGGACGACAATGCCCGCCTTGTTGTGGACGCGATGGCCTACCAGGTGTCGAAGGAGATAGGAGCTATGGCGTCGGTTCTGGAGTTTGACGTGGACAGAATAGCGCTCACAGGGGGCCTGGCTTACTCGAAGAGGTTCACTGGAATTATAGAGGGCAGCGTCGGCAGAATATCGGGCGTATCGATTTACCCAGGCGAGGATGAAATGAGGGCACTCGCGATGGGGGCCCTGCGCGTACTCAGGGGCGAGGAGAAAGCGGCTGTATATTGAGGAATGGAGTTGGCTTGGCCTCGAATTTAAAATAGAAAGGCGTGGGTGACGTGGGAAATCGTGTGATTATCGACGAGAATGTATGCAAGGGCTGCGCCCTGTGTACGACGGTCTGTCCCAAGAAGATCCTGTTCATTGACAAGGGCAGGCTGAACGACAAAGGGTATAACCCGTCTGCCGTGACGGACATGAACCTGTGCATAGCCTGCGCCATGTGCGCGACCATCTGTCCGGACAGCGCCATCAGAGTTGAAAGGGAGTGAAGGATATGCCTGATATATCGGCCGAGAGGGTTTTGATGAAGGGCAACGAGGCACTTGCGGAAGGGGCGATCAGGGCCGGCTGCCGGCATTACTTCGGATACCCGATCACCCCGCAGACGGAGATAGCGGCTTATCTGTCGCGACGAATGCCGCAGATCGGCGGCACGTTTCTTCAGGCCGAATCGGAGATAGCCGCCATAAACATGGTGCTGGGCGCCTCGGCGGCAGGAGTTCGCGCCATGACGTCCTCGTCGTCGCCCGGCATATCGCTAAAGTCCGAGGGGATCTCCTACCTGGCAGGCAGCGACCTGCCATGCGTGATAGTCAATATTCAGCGCGGCGGTCCAGGTCTTGGCGGCATACAGCCATCGCAGGCGGACTACTTCCTCGCGACAAAGTCCCCCGGACACGGAGACCTTCACATACTCGTATTCGCCCCTTCGACGGTCCAGGAGATGGCGGCCCTCATCTCCGACGCGTTCGACAAGTCGGAGGAGTACAGAATACCGGCGATGATACTCGGCGATGGGCTGCTTGGACAGATGATGGAACCGGTAGTCCTTCCTCCGGAGGGAAGCGGTTCCAAAACGGCTAAAAACTGGGCAACGTGCGGGCACGGAAACAAAAGGCCCCACAACATCATCAACTCCCTCTACCTGCAACCGGAGATCCTGGAAAAAATAGTGATCGAGAGATTCAAGCGCTACGAGGATGTAAAATCCAGGGAGACCAGGGCTGAGAGCTATCTTACCGATGACGCGGACCTGCTGGTGGTCGCTTACGGGGCGACCGCCCGTATCGCGAAGAGCGCGATAGACTTCGCGAGGGAACGCGGCGCAAAGGTTGGGCTGCTGCGCCCGATAACCCTGTGGCCATTTCCAGAGAATGAGCTGAGGAAAGCCGCAAAGGGCGCCGCAAATATACTCACCGTAGAGATGAGCATGGGACAGATGGTTGATGATGTGAAACTTGCGGTGGAGTGCCGAATACCCGTCCATTTCTTCGGCCGCACTGGCGGCATGATTCCGACTCCGGACGAGATCGTGAATGAGATCGAAAAAATCAGCGGCACAACCGGAGGTGACAAAAAATGAACGTCGTATATGAAAAGACACATGGCTTGACAGACGCCGCGCTCTCCTACTGCCCTGGCTGCTCGCACGGCATAATTCACAAGCTGGTGGCCGAGAGCATTGTTGAGATGGAGGCTGAGGGGCGCACCGTCGGGGTGGCGCCAGTCGGCTGCTCGGTGATGGCTTATGATTTTTTCTCCTTCGACATGGTCCAGGCGCCGCACGGGCGAGCGCCGGCCGTGGCGACCGGCCTCAGGAGGGCGCTGCCGGACGCCGTCATCTTCTCCTATCAGGGGGATGGAGACCTCGCCGCCATAGGCACGGCTGAGATAGTACACGCCGCGGCCAGAGGCGAGAATATCACGGTGATTTTCGTAAACAACGCCATCTACGGCATGACCGGCGGGCAGATGGCCCCAACGACCATGCCGGAGCAGATAACCCAGACGTCGCCCTTTGGCAGAAAGACCAATACGGCAGGCTACCCGATACGGGTGTGCGAAATGCTCTCTACTCTCGACGGCGTTATATATGCCGAGAGGGTCTCAGTCCACAACATTCCAAATATAAAGAAGGCGAAGGCTGCTATAAAAAAAGCGTTCGACGTTCAGGAGTCGAAGCGCGGGTTTTCGCTGGTGGAGGTACTCGCAACCTGCCCCACAAACTGGGGATTTACGCCCGTCGAGGCGATCGAGTGGCACAAGAAGCACATGATACCATACTACCCGCTTGGGGTATACAAGGACGTAAAACCAGAAGGGGGAGATGGACGATGAACATGTCCCGCATAATGTTCGCCGGCTTTGGTGGACAGGGCTTGCTCTTCTCGGGAAAGGTGGCCGCCACCGCCGGCCTCATAGACGGCAGAGAGGTCACCTGGCTGCCCTCATACGGCCCGGAAATGCGTGGAGGCACAGCCAATTGCAGCGTCTGTTTATCAGACAGGCCGATCGGCTCACCGCTCGTCACCAAACCCGACATACTCGTGGCGATGAACACCCCGTCATACGCAAAGTTCATAAACGCGGTTACAAAGGACGGGTTGGTCATCACCGACTCGTCAATGGTTAGGCGCGAGATCCACAGGAACGACGTCTCCCTCTTCGAGGTGGACGCGACTCAAATCTCGAACGACGAGCACCTCGAGGGCATATCGAACATGATCTTGCTCGGCAAGCTGGTGAAGGAGTCCGGGATAATCTCGCAGGAGACGATAGAAGAAGCCGTAAGACACTGCGTCCCTGCCAGAAAAGCCCACCTGCTGGAGAGCAATCTCAAGGCGATACGCATTGGTATTGCTCTGTAGAAATCGGACAAACGCGAGTCAGGCGGAATCCGTGACCATAAGAACGAAGCGCTGATGCGCTCTGATAAATTTAGCTCTTACTTAAAAGCCCCCTAGGCAAAGGGGGCTTTTCTGCGCCCTGACGACGGCTGAAGCAAATATAAGGCCGCTGGTTGCCAGAGTACCTAAAAATGGGCGACAACATCCCTCGAAGGAAATGTGATGTATAATGATGGACACTGGTTTTCGATATGAGGTGGGGAAACAATGGTTGATATTCATTCTCTGATGAAAGCACTGCCGGTATATGGCCTTGAACCGCAAACTTTGGCTTACATATCAAGTTTCCCCGATCCGAAAAATCCTCAAAAGATTGAAGGGAGATACGTCTTCGATAAAATCATTTTTTG
>JAITNX010000182.1 GCA_031290235.1 Synergistaceae bacterium
GCCGGCCACGTTCACGCCGGTAAGGATGAGGTTTGTGATAACGGCGTCGTCAATAAAGCCGAAGAGGCCGACGCCATCGCCGGAAGGCAATCCCATCCACAGATTCGAGATCGTGTGTCCGTTGCCGTCGAAGGTACCCTCGAAAGCATAAGATAGTGAACGATCCCCTATCGGCGTCGAGAAATTCCACGAAAATCCGTTCATGTTCAGGTCGTCGGTGAGCCTGATGGTTTCGCCGCTGTACGTTGTCCCGCTGTTGACCTGTTGAGCGACATATTCGAGCCCGTGAGCGGTAGATATTTCGTATACGGCGTCGACCCCCATTGTGCCGCTGATCTGATTCAAATCAGTTAGCACGCCGGATGATCCGTCCCACGTATCCAACGCCCACGCCGGCGGCGCGAACAGCGCCAGCGATACGACTAGGACATATTTCAACAACCTGGACATGCTCGACATGACAATTTCCTCCTCTAATTACGGTAGGGGTAGTGACGAACAATAAAAACAAGACCACACAATATCAATGACGCCTGTCATAAACAATTCTCCCTATACGCTAAAGTCCTGCGACGCGAAGTTTGTGTAGTAGCGCCCGTTTTGTGCCGTAAAACGCAGGACGCAATAATCAGGGTCGGTTACGCCGCCCTTGTAGTACATTGTGTCTCCGTCACGCCAAATCATCTCTTTGCTCTCGGAATCTTCAAGAACGTCCATCGTCCCCAGCAGCTGTACACCGCGAAAGAAGCGTTTGTCATAAAAGTAGACGCAGGCTTTCGGGTTTTGTCTGAATTGGGCGACACGCATGGATGAGGTATTGGTGGTAAACCAGAACACCTTTATACCCTCCCGTTTTCGCGGCGGCAGCATAGCCTTCATATTTGGGAATCCGTCGCCGTCCACCGAACCGACGAAGGACACGCCTTGCTTGTCTATTAAGCTGCCGATCGTTTTTTCAGGGTCACGCATCATAACCTATCCCTCATTTCGCTTCTCCCATTCATTCAATGATCAGCATGTCGTTCTCGTCGAATTTCCAAATATCGGCATAGGCTACTTCCCAATAGTAGCCGTCGAGATCCTGGAAATATCCGCTGTACCCGCCCCAAAAGACAGTTTGCGGCCGTTTGGCGATCTTTCCGCCAAGACTCTCGATACGCGCGAATATCGCGTCAACCTCTTCTTTGCTCTTCGCGTTGTACGCGAGAGTGATTCCCTGGAATCCCCCGCCTATCTTTGGAGGGTTTTTCTCGTCTATATCCAATGCCAGCAGATCGAACTGACATAGCTCCAGTTTCGTGCCTCTGTTGTTGAAAAAAATAACCTTGGGATCGTCCTCATCGTTTGACGTAACCAAGCCAAGCGCGTCTCTGTAAAATGACCTGGATTTTTTCATATCCCTGACTCCGAGGCAAATTATATTTATCCTGTTCATCTCATCACTTCCTCACCGGCCACAGAACCTCGGTCAATAGTTCTTCAGGCTGGACCGTCGACGGATCGTTGAGATACAGATCGCGCGCGGGGGTCAATGGAACGTAGCCGTTTTCCGCCACCCATTTGCCGAGGGTTGCATAAGCTGATTCCAGCCCGTAGTATGAGCCCTTATGTATCGTGCTTGCGAACAGCCCGCCCTCCACTTCGCGGCCCTCTATGCCCTCGCCGTTCGGGACGAGTTCCGCGACCGAGAAACCCACCTCGATGTCCATTTTGTCCGCGTCGAAATTTTCGTCGTGGTATAGCGCGAAACAGTCGCCAGTCGGAACGCCGCCGTTTTTCTGGATATGCGACCACAGCTCGTTGTATTCCTTCGACATATCCGGACTAATTGTTTTCATTCCGGTGACGAACCTTTTCGTCATGGCCTTGATAGTTGGAACCTCGCGCAGCTTTACTTCGTAAGACATTTTTTTCCTCGCTTTCATATTTCTCAGGCAGAAGGACCCTATTTTTTACTTTGAGCTTCGACAGCGCGGAACGCATGAGTTCCATGGCCTCGGTGAGATGTTCCTTAGGCTGGCAATACGCTATCCGCACAAAACCAGGGGCCTCGAAGGCCTCTCCGGGGACGATGGCCACTCCAGCCTCCTCGAGGATGTAGCGGCAAAACTCCGGCGAGCTAATGCCGGTCCTCTTTATCGACGGGAAGATGTAAAACGCCCCGTCAGGCGTCGCAAAATCGATGTCCTCCATGCGTTCCAGATAACCCGTTACGATGTTCCGCCTCTCCCGGTACTCGTTCAGCATCTTTATCACATCCTCCTCCGCGTTGTCGAGGGCGGAGGCATAGCCGTATTGAGCAAATGAGGCGGCGCAGATGGCAAGCCCCCTGTGGGTCCTTCCGACGTGGTTCGTGAGCCACGACGGCAGGGACATGTAGCCAAGCCGCCAGCCTGTCATGGAGTATGTCTTGGACGCGGTGCCAACCGTGATGGTCCTGTCGTCCATCCCAGGCAGGGACGCGATGCTCGCGTGTTCCCCCGCGTAAATGAATCGCTCGTAGCACTCGTCCGAGACCACAAGCAGGTCGTGTTTTTTCGCGATCTCCGCTATCTTCTCCAGCTCAAATCTTGGTATTACGGCGCCGGTCGGGTTGTTCGGCGAGTTGACGACTATTATCTTGGTCCTGCCGGTCACAAGCGGTTCGATGTTCGAGGCCTTCAGGGTAAAGCCGTCCTCCATAGCGCATGGCGCCGGAACCACGACTCCGCCCAGGAGGCGGCAGTCCTCAGCGTAGGGACCGAAGCAAGGTGTCGGAATTATCACCTCATCCCCCTCGTCCAGAATCGTAAGCATGATGGCCATGATGCCGGTCTGGGCTCCTATGGTTATCAGCACGTCGTCCGGAGAGACCTCCATGCGGTTCTCGCGCTTCAGCTTTCTCGACAGAGCCTGGCGCAGTTGAAGGATTCCCCTCGTATCCGGGTAGTGGACAAAGCCTCGATCGAGCGCCTCTTTCGCCGCATCCTTCGCGATCTGAGGCGAATCGAAATCCGGCCGGCCTATCTCCAGGTGGTATATTTTTTTTCCGTTCTCCTCAAGCATGTCGGCCAGGGCCGCTATCTCGTAAATACCTCCGGCCTCCGGCAAAGTTCCGTACCTCTTGTTTGGAAGTTTTATCCTGTCCATTCGCATCGAGTCCTCCTCAGTTTAACCGTCAGTGTTCATGGTATTATATGCTGCTTCATTTCAGAATCAAACATCCATACCGTGTAATTCTTAAAAAATTTCAGCAAAAAACGAAGCCGGACCACTGAAACGAGTCCGGCTTCGATATGTGATTCGAGGTTTTTGCCAGCCCCCGCGCTATTCGTCCTCCTGAGCTTTCAGGAAGTCACCGAGGGTGACGGACATCTCCTCCGTCGGGATCTGGGGCGCTCGATGTTCTCTATTCTGCCTGCGCTCGCCGTCATCACGGCGCGACTTGCGATCCTGCGGCTGTGATGAGGAGTCGTCGCGCGGACGCCTTTCCTCCTCGGGCTGGAGGACCTTAACGCTGAGACGGATCCGCCTCGTCGTCGGGTCGATCTCCAGTATCCTGGCCGTTACCTCGCCCCCAACAGTCAGCACGTCGCCCGGCTTCTCTACGCGCTGACGGCTGAGCTGGGAAATGTGGATAAGGCCCTCGACCCCTGGCTCCAGCTCGACGAACGCGCCGAAGTCCGCAAGACGTATTACCTTGACGGTGACGTCCTGTTCCTTGGCGAAACGGGACTCTATGTCGCGCCACGGATCGTTGAGCTGCTTGTAACCAAGGCTGATTCGCTGACGCTCCGTATCAATGTCCAATATAGCGACGTTCACCTTCTGATTGCGCTTCAGCACCTCTTTAGGATGCTTGATGCGGCTCCAGCTCAGGTCTCCGATATGAATCAACCCTTCCACGCCGGGCTCTATCTCCACAAACGCGCCGAAGTCCGTCATGTTCGTGACGGTTCCCTCGGTCTCGGTATCCTTAGGCCAGCGTTCCGCCACGCTTTCCCATGGATCCGCGAGCGTCTGGCGGATGGAAAGGGATATTCTGTTCTTCTCCCTGTCTATGCGGATTACCTTTACCTTTATCGTGTCGCCCTTGTTGACGATATCCTTAGCCTTCGCGTTACGCTGCCACGCAAGCTCTGTCACATGGACGAGTCCTTCTATGACCCCAAGGTTGACGAAGACTCCGAAGCTGGTGATGCTGCTGACCTCGCCCTCGACTACGTCTCCCTCGTGGACTGTCTCGTAGAACTTCTCCCGCTCTATGCCGAGTTCCTCCTCGAGGATGGAGCGGCGGGAGAGGACGAAGCGCCTCTTGCGCCGGTCACGCTCTATGACCTTCACGGGGAACATCTGATCTACGAGCCTTCCTGGGTTGACGCCGCGGCCCTCCTCGGCAAGATGCGATATGGGGATAAAGCCCTCCAGTCCGAAACAATCGACTATGAGGCCTCCTTTTACTTTCCGGAGACCTTTGACCTCGACTATCTCGCTCTTTTCGAGTTCTGATTCGAGCCTGTTCCATCTCTCGTCGAATTCGCAACGCCAACGACTCAACGTCAGCTGGGCTTCCTCGCCCTGGCTTATGTTTGTGACCTGGACGCGGACCTTGTCACCAACAGTTGGCTCCTTCACGGATTCAACCAACACGCGGTGCGTCCACTCCTTCTGTGGGAGGAAACCTTCGCATTTATAGCCCACGTCGACAAGCCAGCCGTCATCGCGGGCGTCTACAACGGCACCCTCGACCACCTTGCCGCGATGGATGTCCTCGAAGCCGCCCATCTGCTCCATGATACTCTCCATCGTTTCCTCCGCAGCCGGGCTTTCCTCGGGCGTCCTGCCACCTTGAGCCTCGTCTGTCACCGACGCCTGCGTCGTTAATTCATCGTTGCGGATTTCATCCACCATACCGTCACAGCCTCCTCGAACCTACAGCCTTTGTATCTTTCCAGTCAGATCTTTTATGAGCCAGTCGGGAGTGCTACCCCCTGCGGCTACCCCGATAGATGCTTTTCCCTTAGTCCACCCCCAGTCAAGTTCATCTGAATGTTCTATCCATAAAGTGGAAACACCCAGAGATTCGGCGATCTCCACTAGTTTCTTCGTATTCGCGCTGTTTTTTCCGCCGATCACCACTATACCGTCAACCGCTTTGGCAAGCCGCCTGATGGACTCCTGGCGTTCAATAGTGGCGCGGCATATTGTATTATATACCTTAATCTCGCTTGCTAAAAGAACTAACTTGGAAACAACTGAAGCAAGCGTGGTGTCTCTCTGCGTCGTTTGGCTCAAAATACCGAGCCTCTCGTGCCTCGCGCTCGAATCGATGTCGTCCTCCGACGATACCACCATGGAATCCCCTTCGATGTAGCCCAGTATCCCCTTGACCTCTGGGTGATTCGAGTCGCCCAGCACCACTACCTGATACCCATCCTTGGACAGCGATTCCGCCCTCTCCTGCGCGGTGCTGACGAACGGACATGTACCGTCCACAACGACACCCGCGCGGCGCCTCAGCTCGTCGAACTCAGATCTCGCGACGCCGTGCGCGCGAACAAAAGCCACCTCACCCTTAGGCACTCTGGACGCGCTCTCTACGAGCTTCAACCCGAGAGCCACGAGACGATCAACCTCCTGGGGATTGTGAATGGGGCTGCCGAGGGAATATACAGTGCCGTAACGCGTCAACGAATCCTCAAGCTGGCCAATAGCCCTTCTCACTCCGAAACAAAGCCCCGTAGGACTCGCCACCACCAGGTTCACCCGCGGCCTTCCTCCGTGGCGCGACAAAAAGCGGCGCCTACTATCCTTCTTTCCATATCAGCTATCGCTCTCTCCATAGAAATCTTTGAAATATCATACCACAATATTGGCGAAAATTGTTTAAACCATGTCATTTGTCTTCTTGAAAATGCTTTTGTCGATCGTATGTCGCCGCAAAGCGCCTCTTCAAAAGAAATTTTACCATCGATGAAATCGACAAGCTCCCTGTAGCCAAAACCTCGCAGCGCCGGAAGCTCACGCGAATATCCGTTGTCCAGAAGCCAGCGGACTTCCTCTGGATATCCGGAGTGGAACTGTTCGGCCACCCTGCGCTCTATCCTGGCGTATAGGGCATCTCGCGGCGACGTTATGCCGAAATACTCCAGGCGCAGCCCCGTTCCCATTTTTTCCTCGCTCGCGTAAAGATCTGTGACCGTCCTGCCGGTGAGCCTGAATATTTCAAGGGCTC
The DNA here is from genome assembly GCA_031290235.1 of Synergistaceae bacterium. Taxonomy (GTDB): domain Bacteria; phylum Synergistota; class Synergistia; order Synergistales; family Synergistaceae; genus JAIRWR01. The sequence continues at coordinate 6,215 of JAITNX010000182.1, forward strand.
GTACTACGCGCGTCCTGTCGTTCTCGTGGATTTGCGCCGCCCTCTGCGGGTCCACTGACGCCAGCTCGCGGTGAA
>JAITNX010000006.1 GCA_031290235.1 Synergistaceae bacterium
GGCATGGCAACAGGCATGGCTGAGGGCATAGCAACAGGCATAGCCAAAGGCATGATAGAGGGCAAGGCAGAGGGCATGGCGACGGGCGAGATCAAAGGCAAGCTGGGAGTTGCCAGAAACATGTTCTCCAAGGGTATGTCTTTCAATGATGTGCTTGAACTAACCGGGTTGCGCGCGGACGAGCTGAAAGGATTGACGGAATCACCCGAATAGGCAGCTCCAGGGCGGATATATAATTTGGAATGAGGGCACGAAAAAAGGGCCTTCGTTTATCGGCAGATAAACTGGCCCTTCTCAGTGCGTTACTTGCGGCATTTCTTTTGCTTGCGGCAACATTTTTGATGCGTCTGCCCTGCCTTCGTCATTCCAGCTGTCTTTTGGCGAGCTTCGTGAAGAGTCCGTCTCGGGCCATCAGCGTTTCGTAATCGCCCTCCTCCGCTATCAGTCCGTCTTTCATCACGAATATCCTGTCCGCGTCCTTTATGGTGCTGAGGCGGTGGGCGACGGTTATCCGGGTCGCCTTTAGCGACTTCACGCTGCTGGTGACTATCGCCTGGGTCGTGTTGTCGAGGGCGCTCGTGGCCTCGTCCATTATTATGATCTTAGGTCTGTTCACGATACTGCGGGCTATCAGGATCCTCTGCCTCTGTCCTCCAGAGATGTTGCCGGCGCCCTCGCTTATCATCGTGTTCATGCCCATCGGCATTTTTTCGATGTCGATGTCGAGGCCCACCATCCGCGCTGCCTCCCACGCGTCGTCCTGCGTCAGCGGCATGGATCCGACGATGTTCGTGAAGATATCGCCCGACATGAGCTGCCCGTTTTGCAGGACGACTCCCATCTGCGAACGCACGGAGGATACGTTGAGCGTCGACAGGTCCTGTCCGTCGAAGCACACGGCGCCCTGGGTCGGTTTTTCAAAGCCGAGTATGAGGCGTATCAGGGTAGACTTCCCGCAACCGGATCCCCCGACGAAGGCGACTGATTCGCCGGCCTTCACGTGGAGGGATATTCCCTTTAGCACAATGGGGGAGTCGGGCGCGTAGCTGAAATATAGGTTATTTATGTCTATTTCGCCGCTCAAGGCCGACGCGTCCAGTTTGTCGTCCGTCACCTCCGGTTCGGCCTCCAGTATTGGCTTTATGTTCCTTATATATGGAGCTACGTTGAAAATACTCGCCACGAGTGGCACCAGCGACACCAGCGTCGAATTGAAGCCGGAAAAGGCGGCCTGAAAGCCCATGAAAGCCGCCGCCGTGAGCAGCGTTTTTCCGCTGCCCTCATCGGCAGAGCCGACGGAACCCATCGCGAAGTAGTAGACGGCCATCGTCAATATTATGGGCTGCACGGAATTGATTATGGTGATAAAGCTCTGGCGCCAGCGCGTCTTTAAATTCCATCCCCACTCATCCCCGAACTCCTTCGCCCAGAGGTGAAACGCCGCGTCCTCGCTTCCTTGAAGTTTGAACTTGGACAGCCCGCTCAATATCTGGAGCGTCCGCGCCGATGTCTTGTTTCCCGCCTCGATCTTGCGTCCCTGGGACAAAACGAGGCTTTTATATATGAACCCGGCGAACAGGAGGTAGACCAGCCACGGGATCATCGCGATCATCGTGAGCTTGGCGCTGTAATGGAGCATCAATATGAGACTCCAGAATGAAAAGACGGTGTCGAAGAGGGTGGAAAGGACGTTGCCCTCCAAGAGCGCCGATATCTGCGATACGCCGTACATGCGGTTTACCAGGTCGCCCACGTCGTATTGCCTGAAAAATCGCGTCGGCAACGCGATGAGGCGCGACCAGAGCGCGGGTTCAAGGACGGAGGAAGCAGTGCCCTTTATCCTGAGGAACGATACTCCCCGGACCATTCCCAGTATGGCCGTCGTGAAACCGGATACCAGCATCACCTGCGTCACGGCGCCCAGCGCGCGCCGGTCGTTGATGGGGATTATGTCCTTGAAGATGGTCTCCGTGATGAGAGGCAGGGCCAGCGCCAGTATCCCCGACAGCAGGCTTATCATCCACACGGTGTGCCAATCCTTCTTCCAGCAGCTTCTCATCACGAAGCGCGCCATGTCCCTCAAGTTCAGTTTCCTGGGCGGCAGGCCCGCGTAACAGACGAACGCGTCGCCCTGTATCTTCGACGCTACATGCCTGTCCACCGGCACGCCATTAGGACGGGAGGCGCTCTCCATGCGATATTTTCTGACGCCGGACGGTATGAGCGCAACCGGTTCTCTTTCCTCGCCGTAAAACCCGAGAATGACGCCGGCGTCGCTTTTATACCAGTCCTTAGGCAGTGAGACGAGGCGAATTTGCATGTTCGCCTTTCTCGCCAGACGCCGCAGCACGGAGAGGGAGTCCAATTTTGACGCTATATCCTGGGGGATGGAGATGTTTTCGGTCTCCATGCCAAGGCGACGCACGGCCGCTTTGACCGCATACCTCACGGGGTCGTCGAGATCGGCCGAGCTGGATGCCGCGCCCTCCAGCTCCCTGTATTCCGTCCGCAGCAGACTGCTCATGGCCGCGAACATCGTCTTTTCACTCTGCCTGGTCCGTTTGGACGCGCGCTCGTTCGAATGCGCCTCGACAGCCCGGAATTGAGCCGTAATGAGCATGGACAGCACTTCCTGGTTGTAGAGGAACGCCTCTTTGACGTCCTCCGCCGAACCGGCGCCGACATCCGCGAAAACGCTCATGTCGTCCCATCGGGACACGACATCGTCGTCCATTCCGACGAGATATCTTATACACGGCAGTTCGGTGAGTTTCTTGAACCAGGCGCTCGCGTTGTCTTTAAAAATTTCGGGGCCGATGCCGGACGATTCCGACCTCGACAGTTCGGAGTCCAACGTGGCGAATATCGAAAACTCCATAGGGGCGTGCATCTCTACGGGAGGATAAAAGGCCTCTCCGGGGCGCAGCTCCATGAGGAACATCTTGTGATAGTCCGGCGCGTCCTCAGGAGTGCAGGCATAAACCTCCACGCGCCCGGCGGTGAGCGTATACCACGCGTCGTCGCCGCATCGTATCTGGAGATACTGGCTCTGTTTCAAAGCGACGGCGTCACTCCGCATGTTCAGCCTCGTTCTCAGGAGCGTCCGTCTGCGCTACCAATCTGCGGTATGGCCCGTCGACCGATATCATGTCGCTGTGAGTGCCCCTCTGCGCAACTTTGCCGTTTTCGAGCACTATAATCTCGTCGCAATCCCGAAAGGCCGAAAGCCTGTGAGCCACCATGAGACAGGAACACCCTCTTTGCCTGATGTTGGTGAGGAGGCGCTCCTCCGTCACTGGGTCGAGCGCGCTCGTGGCTTCGTCGAAAATCAGGAGCGATGGGTTGACCGCGAGCGCCCTGGCTATCTCTAGCCTCTGTCGCTGACCTCCGCTGAAATTGGCGCCGCCTTCGTTTATCATATATCCGAATCCGCCTTCGAGGCTCAATATGTCGTCGCTGATCACCGCGTCCCGCGCGCCCAGCATGATATCGCTGTCCGGGACCGATGGGTCGAACAGAGAGAGGTTCTCTTTTACGGAACCCGAAAAGAGATATATCTCCTGGTCGACGCAGGCTATGGAAGCCACCAGGACTTCTTTTGGCAAACGCGATCTCTCCATGCCGTCGAAGAGAACCTGTCCGCTCCACTCGTGATACAGGCCCGTGGCGATCCGGGCGACCGTGGATTTCCCGCTGCCAGACCCGCCAACCAGCGCCACCCATCTGCCGGGTTTCAGCGTCAGGTTGAAGTTCTCTATGAGCGGAGGTTCGAGGGGACTGTAGCCGAACGATACGTCCCGAAACTCCATCATGCCCGTCAGCTTATTCCGGCCGATCGGCGCCGGAGGATGCTCGGGGTAGTTGAGCCTGTCTATGTCGTACCGTTTTACATCGTTCAGCTTCTGCATCTGCATCTCGGTCGACTGGAGCGACTGCATCAACCCCAGCAGCTTAGTCACAGGCTCCTGAAAATTTCCCATCAGGCTGCGGAACGCGATAAACACGCCGGTCGACATCAGCCCGTCCATTATGCCGAAACCGCCGACTATCATGATGAGGGCCGTGTTGATGCCGCCCAGAAGCGCCGGCGCCAGCGACATCATCTGAGCGGCCATGCCTATCTGCTGCGCGCCCTCGTAGCTTTTGGAGGAATAACCGGCCCACTTCGCGAAAAAATCGGACTCGTTGCCGTTCGCCTTCAATGTCTCGATAACCTGCAG
>JAITNX010000129.1 GCA_031290235.1 Synergistaceae bacterium
GTAGACCAAACACGATACATAGGGTTGAGCGCTTTTTGCTATCCTCGGGGCACACTGAACAGTTTTGAGATTATTGTGATACAGAATTTTTTTGATAAATATTTACAACAAAGCAACGCAATAAATTAGATTAGATGGCATCAGATTAAGATTCGAATCCGGCTGGGTACAGGTACATCCTAAATTCCCGCTCAAAATTTAACCTATGAATCAACAATGTTGATTCATAGGTTAAATTTTGAGCGGAAGTTTAGGTATTAACGATGATGATGTAGAATGGCTATACCATCTCGCTTCTCCATCATCTCCTCCAGCAGCATGCGGCCCACACCGCGTCTTTTGTGCGAGTCGGCCACGCAGACACTGGCAAGCTCACGCCTGTTGCGCCTCTAAATCCACTTTTACAGAGCCAAGCCCGTCTATCTCGTCCACGGGCAGAGCTATCACAACCCCCTGCGACTCGGTGCTAATGCCGCAGGCCTGGGTGATCGCGCGCATTACATCATTCTTTTGTTCGTGGTTGACCAGTATCGAAACTATGTCCTTCTCGAGCTGAACGGATATTCCAAGGAACTTGGCCTCCTCCTCGACTCCTACCTTACGGCCGTGAAGCACAGTTCCTCCCCTCGCTCCCGCCCCTCTCGCGGCCTCCATAAGCTCGTTCACGTGTCCCTGATTTATTACTGCCAGCACCATATCGTACTTCGAAGTGCTTTTGACGACCTCCATCTTTTCCTCATCCCCCTTTCTTACAACATCCTTCGTGATCAGCTGGAGAGCCGCGCTGTTCACCCCCGATAGCGGCATGATAAACGCGATGCCCTTTCCGGGTTTGCGAAGCTGCAGGCTCTCCGATATCGCCGCCATCAGTCCCTTCACTATAAAATCCGGTTCGATGCAGCATATCAGCGACTTGTCGATGGAGTTCAGGCCCAGCAACGACATTAACTCGGTTCCGGCAGTCCCCTCTCCTAGCGTGATGAAGTGAAAACGCACGTGTTCTCCACGCAATATGTCAGTGACTTTCTTCGTCCGAGCCCTGTCGACGATCACCCCCAACAGCTTCAGGGTAAGTGGCTTAGTGTTCTCATTCATGGGAGGACTCCTCCTCGTAGTCGATGATCTCATCGGCGCCAGCTATATCGAGAACTCCGATATCCTCCACGGCCTTCGTCTGGCGCGCGTAGATGAGGCCCATCAGCTGTATTGTGACAAGCGGCGTCATCGCGACCATTGCGACGACGCCGAACGCGTCAGTGAGCACGTTGCCGCCGAGGCTCTCACAGGCCCCCATGGCAAACGGCAGCAGGAACGTAGACGTCATCGGCCCGCTCGCCACGCCGCCCGAGTCGAACGCTATACCGGTGAATATCTTTGGAACGAAGAACGTCAGGACGAGCGCGATGGAATAGCCAGGTATCAGCAGCCAGAATATCGAAATTCCGGTCAATATCCTAACCATCGAGAGGGCGAGCGATATGGCGACGCCAAGCGACAGCGACAGTTTCATGGCCTTCTGGGATACCGTTCCGCCGGAGATCTCCTCGACCTGTTTGTTCAGGACGTGAACGGCGGGCTCGGCTACAACGATGTAGTAGCCGATGATCATGCCCAAGGGGATGAGGGTCCATTCGTAATCGCTGGCCGCTATCTGAGATCCCAGGAGGTGTCCAACCGGGATGAATCCGACGTTGACCCCCGTCAGGAACAGCACGAGGCCTATCAGCGTATAGACGAGGCCGACCCCGATAGTCATCAGTTTCTTTCGCGAAAATCGCTTCGACGTCGCCTGGAATATAGCAAAAAAAATACAAACTGGTATCAGCGCCATGATCACTTCCTGGAAATACCTGGGCAGCTCCCTTGCGTATTGCTCCGCTACATCCTTGGTGGTGACTATATCCAGAAGTTCGACTGGCGTGTATGTCGCGTCCGACGGGTTATATCCTATGCCGAGCAGCAGCACTGCCAATACCGGTCCTATGCTGCATATCGCTACCAGACCGAAACTGTTCTCCTGCGAACTCGCGCCGCCCCTGGCGGCGGAGAGTCCAATGCCCAGGGCCATTACGAATGGCACCGTCATCGGTCCAGTGGTCACGCCTCCTGAATCAAACGCCACGGCCAAAAAGTCCCGAGGAGCGAACGCCGACACAACGAACAAAAAAATGTAAAATATTATCAAAAGACGGCTCAGGCTGACTTTGAAGAGGATGCGAAGCATCGCCACGACCAGAAAGATCCCGACGCCCAGGGCGACTGTCCCGATGAGCACAATATCCGGTATGGCCGGAACTTGATCCGCGAGGACCTGAAGGTCCGGCTCGGCCACAGTGATGATAAAACCCATCAAAAGGCTGACGAATACAACGATCGACAACTTGCCGGTCTTTGTGAACTGAGCCCCGACGGCCTCGCCCATCGGCATCATCGCGATATCCGCCCCAAGCGAGAAGAAACCCATGCCCACAATGAGCAGCGCCGCGCCAGCCAGGAACATTATCGTAGTCCCTATAGGTATCGGCACGGCATAGATGCTCAAGATAAAGACAATTGCGGTAATGGGCATCACGGAGGACAATGATTCGAGTATTTTCTCCTTCAGTTTCTTGTTCATCTGACCACCTCGCTCGATACCGATTTGAAATCAAAGACATAAAGGGTGAACCGTAAAAACGTTTGAACGCAAATTGGCACAAATCAACAATCCATCGTTATCGGCATTTTAAACCCTAAAGCGCGGCCTGAAAACACATAAAGATAATATTCATATAAGCGACGCGATCACTGCCGCCTTGCTGACTATTCCCTTGAGCACTCCATAGTCGTCGACAATCGCTATGGGGTATCGCGACTCCACCGCTATCGGCATTATTTCGCTGATCAGCACATCCTCCGTGGCAGTGACGGGATCCCTGTCTATGTAGCCGAAAATAGGCTGGCCGGACCGCCACGCCAATAGGGCGTCATCTATGGCAAGTATGCCACGAAGACGCATCCTATCGTCCACGACAAAAGCGCTCGAAAACTCGGCCCTCCTCATCTCGCGTATGGCGTTCGCCGGATCCTCCCACTCGCGCACGAGGCACGTCGGCACCAGCATGACATGTTTCGTCGTGAATACCCGCGCCTTGTCCGCGCCGTCCACGAACTGCCTGACGTACTCATTTGCCGGGCTCGTCGATATTCGTTCCGGCGTGCCGATCTGGACTATTCTGCCGTCTCGCATGATCGCCACAGTGTCGCCGAGTTTGAAGGCCTCGTTGATGTCATGCGTGATGAAGAGGATAGTCTTGTCCAGTCTCCTCTGTATGGAGAGAAGCTCGAACTGCATGTCCCGTCTGACCAACGGATCGAGGGCAGAGAAGGGCTCGTCCATCAGGAGGACCTCGGGGTCGTTGGCGAGCGCGCGGGCGATTCCCACGCGCTGCTTCATGCCGCCGGAGAGGCTCGATATTCTCTTTTTCTCCCAACCGTCCAAGCCAACCATCTTAATCAGGCTCATCGCCTTCTCCTCGCGCTGGGGTCTGGAAATTCCCCGAATTTCCAGACCGTAGGAGACGTTGTCGATCACATTTCTGTGAGTGAAGAGCCCGAAGTGCTGAAAGACCATTGAGATCATGCTGCGTCTGAATTCGAGAAGCTCGCCCTTCTCCATCTCATCAATGTTCCTTCCGCCGCAGATCGCGTGACCGGAGGTCGGCTTGACGATCTGGTTGAAACACCTGATTATCGTCGATTTTCCGGAACCGGACAGCCCTATAATGACGAATATCTCTCCCTTTTTAACCGGAAACGAGACGTCCCAAAGCGCAACTGTCGCGCCGGTTTTTTTGTATACGGACGTCTTGTCGCCCCCATCCTCCATCATGTGGGCGGCGGAGGATTTGTTGTGTCCGTATATTTTTGTGACGTGGGACGATTCGAGAAGTACCCCTCGTTCACCCATCGGAGAGCACTTCGCTTCTCTTGACCGCGGCCTGAGTGAGCCTGTCCAGGATTATCGCCACTATGACTATGCATATTCCAGGAAAGAGGGATTTGCCCATCTCCACTCTGTTCGTCGCCACGAGTATCTCCATGCCAAGGCCCTTGGCCCCTATCAGGGCGCAGGTGACGACCATCGACATGGCCATCATTATCGTCTGGTTCACCCCTGTCATTATCGTAGGAATCGCCTGCGGTATCTGTATCTTGACGAGAGTCTGCATTCTCGTGGAGCCAAAGGCATAGGCGGCTTCTATCATCTCGGGGTCAACGTAAAGCAGCCCGTGGCTCGTCAGCCTCACCATCGGGACGATGGCGTATATCGTAGTCGCGAGCAGGGCCGGTGTCGTGCCGACGCTAAAGAGCATAACGGCCGGCACGAGATAGACCCACGACGGCATCGTCTGCATGGTATCCAGTATTGGACGTACTATTTTGTTCGCGGACGTGTTCATGGCCAGCAGGACCCCAAGCGGAAATCCCATCATAACGCTCAGGATAACCCCGGCGATTACGATGGACAGCGTCTCCAGCATTTCAGGCCAGAAACCGAAGCATCCGATGAACGTGACCATGAGTCCGTACAGGGCTCCAGTGTACCATTTTTTTGTGAACCTCCAGGCCATAACTGCCACCAAAAGGACCAGAACCACCCACGGGACCGACTGCAACAGTCCGCGAATCAGCGCGATGCACGAAATGACCAGGCTGCGAATCCCCCTCAGCACAAATTGATTGTCGCGGGAAAACGCCTTCACCGCGTCGTCTATCACGCTGCCTGCCTCAAATTGCCACGCTGCCGGAAAATTGAATATATAGCTGTCCAAAAAACCGTCCATTATCCCCCTCCTTCCAGAGCGGATCTCTTCCGCTTTATTTGACGGAGCCTCATGATAGCCCCGCCTGTCCGAAATTTTTACCGTTTTGAGAACGTAAGTGAAATAACAAAGGGGGTTATCTCCCCTTTGTCGATGCGCGGGCAAATCCACGTTCTTATGGCTTAAACGCCGCCAGATATGCCCTCAGTTTCTCCGCGTTTTTTTTGGGAAGCCACTCGTCTATGAGCAAGTCGTTGTTTTTTAGAAGCCAAACCGCCGCGTCCCCGTGCGAAGATTTCGTTTCGTCCAGATATGCGAGCGCCTTCGATATAAGGACGCTGCCAGTTCGGTATTTTTTGAAGAACTCCAGCAGATCGGGGGCTTTTTGAGCGAACCCCTTGCCGCTTATTATCCTCAGCTCCGTCGACGGGAACGCGCACTTACCCTCCGCGTATACAGCCGAGTCGAATGGCGCATCCTCCAGCCTGACGAGGTCAAGCTTGCCCACTATCCAGGTGGGCTCGTAGCAGTAACCCACCCACGGCTCGCCGAGATTGTAGGAGTACGCCAACGACGCGAACAGCGACGCTTCACTGCCCAGGCGGACGTAATTGAAGGTTTCGTTCAGCCCGTAAAATTCATATTTTTTATACAAAATCTCGTCAACCATCCAGCCAGGTATCGCGCCGTACAGCCTTCCCTTGCCACGGTCCTCCTCGTCGGGAAAGACGCCGGGGTATTTTTTTATGTCCTGAACGGTTTTGAGATCCGGCGCCGTGGGCTCGATGCCCCTCGCCGCGTCGCCTTCCAGGACGTATCTCGGCACATATATACCCTGTGCGCTGTCCGGGACGAGAATTCCTATGTCGACGACGTCTCCCCTCTTTAAATCATCCAAATACGTGACATTGTTGTCCGTCCAGCTCTCGATGTCCAGGTCCACGTCTCCCGCAATGATGGACTGCCAGTTCATTGTCGACGACGCCGTCGAGACCTCAAAATCATATCCGTCGTACGCGTGCTCGACGATGAACTTCGCAATCGCGTTGTGAAACATTTGGCTGTCCCATCCGTTATCAGTGGCGACTATCGTAACCGTCTTTTGCGCGCCCATTGCGCCGGACGCGAATATGGCAAACGTTAGAACAGACGCTGCCAATGCTCGAATTATTCTCATCGGCCTTGCCTCCTTCAAATAATTATTTTTGCCGTCATGATCGGCAGTCTTATACTACTAAAAGATACTAATCGAGTAATCAGCATAATAACCCAAATTTTTGACTTTGGGAATGTGATATATGACGCTATGCGCCAGGACATGGCAGCCCAGCGTGTTACTGTGGATCCTGTCCCGCGCCGTTCTGCGATGATTCCTCCATGGGAGGCAGATGGGTTACGATCTGAGGGAAGGGTATCGTTATGCCCTCCTTGTCGAAACGGTCCTTTATGATCATACGCAGAGCCCTCTCGACGCCCCACTGTTCGCCAGGCATAGTTTTCGCCAGAACGCGCAAAAGGATGTCGTTCTCCCGGAAGTCGAGAATCCCCTGCGCCCTCGGCCGGTCTATTATGATGTTGGTGTACATGCCCGCCAGTTCCTCTCCGCAGCTCTCCAGAACCCCGATGACCCGCGAGATGTCCGAATCGTACGACACGCCTACCTCGACACAGCACACTCCGAAGTCTTTCGTGCTGTTGACGACCTGCTGAATCGTGCCGTTCGGGATTATTATGAGCTTGCCGTCAGTTGCGCGGAGGCGCGTGGCCCGCATCGTAAATATCTCGACGGTTCCGGAGTACGAACCGATGGTCACCCAGTCGCCCACATTGAACTGATCTTCTATTATAATGAAAAGGCCGTTCAGAAAATCGCGCAGTATGTTCTGGGCCGCGAGGGACAATCCGATACCAACCACCCCGATACCAGCCAACAGTGGCTTTAAGTCGATCCGAATGCTGTCGAGCACTATAAAAAGAAAGAAGATTGCGCTCAATATCCTCACGACCTGGGTCAGGAGCCCGCGGAAAGTCTTTACCCTCTGCTTCACAACCTGCCGTTTCGAGTCGCTGGCGTACCTCGCAAAGATGCGCTCTATGAACTTGCTCTTCTGATCGAGCTTCAAGATCATGTGGTCGATGACGTACCAGATTGCGATAGCTATGACGGGTTTGGCCCAGAACGCCAGTATGCCGAGCCAGTCGATTTCGAAGTTGACAAATTTCGAGACACTATCCACGCCCATAACGTTCACTCCAGTCAGGCTATACCATTGTTCAGGCAAATCAAAAACAAACATTTGATCGCTGCTTGGCATAAATCACACCTCATGCGATTATTAATTATCGCAGAAATATACCGTAAACACAACGAGTATTCACAACTTCTGTGACATGATCGCGCCTCTATAATATAATGAACCAGTACGCGCGGTCGATGCGCAATGGAGGTATCTCATGAGCGGCAGAAATTTTTTCTCGCATCTACCAACTTATGCTGAGGCAAGGGGCGAGGGCGCTATTTTCTCGATCGAGAACGCTATGGCGGCAGCCATGCTGGCGGTAATATGGTTCAAGTTCAACAACTTTGACGCTGGCTTGTCCCCTTGGCACTCTCTGACTTTCATTACATTTGCCGGGGGCGTGGGCGCCCTCCTGATAGCCATGACCCCTCCGCTGCTGTTTCCAAGGCGGATTAGAGGAGCGTCGCTCATCCTGTTCGACGTCGTCATGTCCCTGCTGCTCCTGGCTGATATATTGCATCTGCGATTTTACGCCGACCTCTTCTCACTGAGAAACCTCGGACTCTCTTCCCAGATATGGGAGATCGCGTCCTCGGTCGCGGCGCTGTTAAAGCCTCGCGATCTATTATACTTCGCCGACATTCCGATATTCGCGCTCGTTGCCAGGTTCATAACAAAAAAAAGAGGCTGGGTCTTGTCGTCGTATCTGCGCACGGCTTTTATCTGCACTATTGCGATGGCCGGAGTGTGCGGACTCTCGTGGGAGATCTCCGACTACGACAGGACGGTGAGCGGCGCGTTATCGTCGCTCTGGGACCGTCCGGCTGTCGCTATAGGCGCCGGGACGCTCGTATACCATGCCGCGGACGCCTGGAACATCATAGACGACGCGATATCGAGGACCCGATTCAATACCGCGGACGGACTCGTCCTGGAAGAATGGCTCCTCTCTCGCGGAGGCGACAGCGAACCTAAGGGTATTTTCGGCGTATCCCACGGTAAAAATCTTATAATGATACAGGTCGAATCGCTTCAGTCTTTCGTCGTAGGGATGAAGGTCGGAAAAATCTCTGTCACGCCGAACCTCAACCGGCTTATATCCGAAAGCGTCTACTTCCCGGTAGTTTACAACCAGACCGCGTCAGGCAACAGTTCCGACTCGGAGCTGATGGCAAACGCCTCGCTCTACCCGACTGCAAAGGGGGCGGCATTCATGAGGTTCGCCCGCAACAGCTACGTCTCCCTGGGTTCCGAACTTGCGTCGATGGGCTACAAGACTGTGGCTTTCCATGGGGACAGGCCTGGCTTCTGGAACAGGAACCACATGTATCCGTCGCTCGGTTTCGAGCGCTACGTCAGCAAAATTGACTTTGCGCCGGCGGAGAGCATGGGGCTTGGCATGAGCGACCGAAGTTTCTTCGAGCAATCGCTCGGATACTTGCGGTTGATGCGCGACGAGGGAAGGCCCTTTTTCGCGTTTCTCGTGACGCTGTCGAGCCATTATCCCTTCAACTTCAAAAAATTGCTCGAACAGTCGGCGGAACTCCCGCTTGGCGACTTCGAGGGCACCCTGCCCGGCGATTACATTCGTTCGATTACCTACGTGGACGCCCAGTTAGGCATATTTCTCGACAGCCTCAAGGACGAGAATCTGCTGGACGAGAGCGTGATAGTGCTATATGGAGACCACCCGGCCATTCCTAGAGGAGACCACGGCATACTCTCCGAGCTGCTGGGGCGGAACCTTTCAAGCCAGGCCGCGTGGCGCCTGACTCAGTCTATCCCTCTCATCATACGTCTGCCTCATGGCAAATTCGCCGGGAGAAGGGACGTTCCGGCCGGGCAGGTGGATATCGCCCCGTCGGTAGCCTCCCTGATGGGCGTCTCCATGCCGACCGCGCTCGGTAAAAATCTGATGGATCCAGCCCTGAACCGGGATAAAAAACTTGTCGTCTTCCGAAACGGGTCTTACATAGTCGGAGACACATGGGTGGAACCGGCGGAGGTAAGGGCATTCGATCTCAGGACGTCAGATCCGGTGGAATACACGGACGATATGTCACTGCTCGCCGCGGAGGCTAAAAGACAGCTTATGCTGAGCGACATGATGTTGGAGGGCGACATGGCCCGCAACCCAGTCCATTCGAAGCTGCGGGCTCAAAACCAATGAGCAGATCCGAGGAGCTGTACTACCTCGCCATTTGGTGGGGCTGGCTGGCCCTTCAAGCCAGTCTTTATACGGTATTTGCGCTGCTCTTCGCCGACGCTGTCTATCAGTTCGTGATAGGCATCAGAGGGTTGTTTGGCCAGAGGGCCCCGTCGCCGGCAAAGGAATACAGACGATTTGCGATACTGATTCCAGCTCATGACGAAGCGGCGGTCTTAGAACCACTGCTCTCCAGTTTGAGGGATCAGACATACCCCGCCGATCGCTTTCGCGTGTTCGTCTCGTGCGACAACTGCGAGGACGACACTGCGGGAGTGGCGATATCCGGAGGGGCCGAGGCGCTGCTGCGCACCGACACGACGCGCCGCGGCAAGACGTGGAACGTCCGCTGGGCCTTGACCAGAATCCCAATGGATGAGTTCGACGCCCTGGCCATGTTCGACGCGGACAACCTCGTAGAGGCCGACTTCCTGTCGAGCATGAACGACTACATGGAGGCACATCCCGACGCCGACGCGATCCAGGGGGTTTTGGACGTCAAAAACCCGGACGATAACTGGCTTACGAGGTCGTACGCTGTGGCATACTGGTTCACCAATAGATTCTGGCAGATGGCGCGCGGCCTGTGGGGACTCTCCTGCACGCTTGGAGGGACGGGGCTGGTGATATGCGCTTCGACTCTGCGCCGGCTGGGCTGGAACCTGGAGAGCCTGACCGAGGACCTGGAGATGTCCACCCGCCTGATCCTCTCAGGCAGCAGGGTTCACTGGAACAATCACGCCGTGATATATGACGAGAAACCGCAGAAACTGTCCATGTCCACGAAGCAGAGAACCAGATGGATGCAGGGACACTATTGGGTATTCATGCGTTACGGCGCCAGCGCTCTCAAGATGTTTATCCAGACGAGGCAAATCCAGTACCTCGACCTGCTGCTATATCTGCTGGCGCCGGCAAAGTGCTGTATCGCGGTCATAGCCATGCTCGGCGGCATGGCGTTCACCCTCGTCAACAACGCCCTGCTTTTTCCGACTCTCATTCAGAAGATCCCCCAAACTCCGTTGGAATGGGCGATATTTTTGGGAACGCCTGTAGCTACGATGGCCCTGTTCTGCGCCTTCTGCTCGATAGTAGGCCCGTCATTGCGATTCGGCAAGCTGACGCTGCGCTATATGCGCAACACAGCCGCCTACTTCTGGTTTGGGCTGACTTGGATACCGATCCTGTTCAAGGCCCCGTTCATGGCCGGCAAGCAGGGCGATTGGGCCAAGACGGAACACACCAGGAACATATCGCTGGAGCAGATGGCAAGACGCGAGTAGACCTCTACAAAAGCGAAAGCCGGCGTGAAGTACCGCCGCTGCTTTCGCTTTTGTCCTTCAATTCCGCGTTGCTACTTCTTGCTTCTCCGCAGGCGCGGCGCGAGGATCGCCCCGAGCGAGACGAAGAACATCGCGGCCGAGCCGACGCCGCTGTTGAGGCAGCCGCTGGCATCGTTGCCGTCGCTATTGTCGGGATCGTAGACTGTGATGGTGAACGCCTTCGTGTCGCTGCCCGCGATGTTCGTAGCGGTCACACTGAAGTCATAATTCTTATCATAATAAACGCTGTTCCCGTTAAACAACGACGTGCTGGAGATATTTCCGGTGGCCGGGTTCAGCTTCGCGCCGACTGGCAGTCCCCCGCTCGTGATTGTCCAGGTTATCGGCGCTGTGCCCGTCGCCGCCAGAGTGGCGCTGTAATATTTGTCGACCACGCCGCTCGGAAGCGCCGTCGTCGTGATCACAGGGGGCTCGAGCGCCGCGATTATGACCGTGAACTCCTTCTCGTCGCTGCCCGCGTCGTTCTCCGCTTGGACCGTGAAGGTTAAAGTTTCGGCGGTCGTCGGTTTGCCGGAGATAGCTCCGGTGGCCGTGTCCAGCGTCAGGCCGTCGGGCAGGTCTCCGCTCGTGACTGTCCAGGTTATCGGCGCTGTGCCAGTCGCCGTCAGATCGGCGCTGTAAGCCACCCCGACCGTGCCGCTCGGAAGCGCCGTCGTCGTGATCACCGGGGGCACGGGCGCCGCCGACACCACGTAATCCTCTTTCATGACATCGCTGTCGTCCCAGCCGGACAAGACCGCTATGGCCTTCAGCGTGGCACTGGTCCCCAGAGGCAGGTAGATCGGATCAATATAGAGTGTGCTATCCTTCGTGGGCGTGTCAACGCCTGCGGAAAGCAGCCCGAAACTGGGCGTGCCAATAACATCCGTGGAAATCAGCGTGAAATAGATCTTCGCGCCGGCCGTCGTCGTGTCGAGCGACACGAGCTGCCCCGTCGTGAAAGTCCCGCCCGGCGGGTTCGCGACCGGCGTGGCGACCTTGGTCACTGTCGGCTCGAAAATCTCCTCGGTGGCGTCCGTGGCCGGGGGGACTTCTTGGATTCTGACCAAAGTAGGATATTGTGCTATTATCGCGGCAAAATAGGCATCGGCAGTATATGATGGGCCTGAGCCAGAGGGAACAGTGATGATTATGGGATGTGAAAGAGCTGAACCGAAAATCTCGCCCGGGTGTG
>JAITNX010000136.1 GCA_031290235.1 Synergistaceae bacterium
TCGCGGTAAACGGGGCCGGCGGCGTGAACGACGAACTTGGCAGGCAGAGCGAATCCGGGTGTAATAGCCGCCTCGCCCGTCTTAATCGGCGACAGATGATCGCAAGCCGCTTGAAGTTGGGAAACGCCCGCAGCCTTGAAGATAGAACCACACACGCCGCCGCCCATTTGCAGTTCGGTGTTCGCGGTGTTGACGATAGCGTCAACTTTCATTTTTGTGATGTCGTTTCTGACTACGGTAAAGGGCATAGGTTCAGCCTCCTAATTCCACTTACATGCTGGAAAGCCACTTTACATTTTGGCATATCCCTCTTCAAATGAACTCTTGAATTTCAGCAAGATCTTCCTTGCGATTTTTATTGCCTCGACCGATTTCTCGGCATTCTTTATTTTGGTTTCGAGTTCTTTTTTCTCTGCGCCACTCACTACATCCGCTTGAAGTTTCAGTATCTCATATTTTCACGTTGAACTCCGCTCGAAGGTCTTTCATGTCCTGCCGCAGGTCGTATATGGCGGTTTCGACTTTCGTTTCAAATTTTTCCTGTGACTTTTTCACATTGGAGATATCAGAATCCAGACGCCTGACCTCGGAGTTGAACAGCTTGTCGTCAATAGGCATAGTTAACTCCTCCCTTGACTTTAGTGTATCACCTTTACCGCGTGAGACGACGGCGTCTGGCGTATTCACAGTACCGACCTTGGTTCTCTCGATGAGAAAACTCTGACGACGCGGCCGCAGACGCTGAAGTTATCGTCTGGGGTGACTACTATATCGTCGTAGTCCTTATTGTGCGCCTTCATGGTAATCATTTTACGGTTGTTCTCGACAAGACCCCGGTGGATTTGACAGTGGCGGACGATGGATTTATCGGGGTGTCGGGCGGAAAGCGGTTTGTGGAGCTGAACGACATAGAGGACGTGCTAGAAGAGATACGGTTCAAGCTCGTCGAGGGTTTCGAGAGCAGGGCGAGGATGGCGGAGAAGCGCCTGGGACGTGAGAGATGAAAAATCTTGAAATAAAGATATTCCGTGAAAAAATTAGATCTAACACAACAGGAATTGGCGTTAAAAATTGGAACATCACGAATCACATTAGCGCGCTGGGAATCTGGCAAACGCGAGCCGCCGCGCCTCAGGCGACGACAGTGAATAATGGGGCAGTCAGCGCGGGCAAGGGCGGCAGCACGTCTTCTTCGGGCAGCACAACTGTGCCACAGCCTTATGACAGCAATACTCTCATGGGCCAGCTCATGAACGACGCGACGCAGAAGACCTACGCCTCGAACGCGCGTTATGACGACCTGCTGTCACAGGCGCCTGGAATCACGGGCCAGATACATGACGTTCTCGGCCAGGCGCAGACACGGCGGGCGATCCGTGGTATGACAAGGCGATGGGCGCGTATGATATCGCAAGCGGGCTTATCGGGCAAAGCGCGAACACGCTGGATTACGCGCGGGAGACCGACGCTCTGATGAAAGCTTATCAAAACCCTGGACAACAAAATCCGTGGAAAAAACAATCATAGAGCGCACGAACATGGCGAAGCAGTATGAGCTGAGCCAGCGGACGGCGCAGGAAGAGGCCATGAGACAGCAGCAAGCGGCGGATCAAGAGATGCAGAGGAAACAGGGCATGATGGATTTTCAGTCAGGTAGGATGTACGGCGGCGGCCAACAACCGCAGCCAAATCAAATGCCGCAGATACCGGGCATGATTGGCAGTGGCGGCGCTCAGGGCGGGATCATGAACGAGATAGCCCTGCGGGGCAATCCGGACGACACTTTTTCGAGAATCATAGGCGCGTCGCCATATATGCCGGAACAATTCATGGGCCAGCTCGGCAATATTATCAATAATCTGAACGCGCCAATGCAGCCGCAGGAGTTTGACTTCGAGAACCGCAAGATGTATGGGACGCTCGATCCGTCAAGCGGACAACAGAATTTGCAGGAAGCGGCGATTGGCTTGAATCCCGGAGTGGCCGACACAAACGCGACGCATCGGTACGTGGCGGATCAGGTTTTGCGCGGAAATCAGGCCACGGCTGGCGCAACAGTCGCGGCGGCGCGAGAGCGGGCGGCGCAAACGAATCTTAAATCGATGCAGACGGATCAGGGAATAGTACTTCTTGACCCCAAGACCGGACAAATAACTTCAACCGACTATAAAGCGCCGGCAAAAGGCGGGAGCGGTAATGACGAAGAAATACTACGCGGTCTTGGTCTTCTCGGTGACCCCGAACCTCAGCAGCAGGGTGGTGGCGTAGTGGATAAGCTTCTCGGTTTGGTTGGGATCAATAGAGGGGCATCTCCCGCTCAAACCGCGACGCCGCCGATACAGCAGCCGCTGCCGGAGACGGTCGACCCCACGCAAGACCCGGAATATGGGGCTCAAGCGGCGGCGGCCATTGCCGAAGGGTGGACGCCGGAAGAGGTTATGCAATGGATTGCGGAACAGCGGCGGAATGCAAAAGGCAAGTAGAAGTGATATAATGCCAGTGAAAAGAAGTCCGCCGGAGAGCGGACGGACTTCAAGCATTTGACCGGGCGGCTACCCGGCCAGATGTCAAACACGGCTAGGTGCGCCGGAACAAGAGGGCCGCGAGCAGCGTGATGGCTGCAAGCAGCGCCGAGAGAAGGGCCAGTTTATCGCAAGATAGACTCAGGCCCTTTTTTCGTGCCCTTCGCTCTCTCATTCCAATCACCCCCTTTCTCCGTGGGGGGTCAACGGTCGGTGAAACAACCCGGCAAACGCCAGGGCTCTCCTGTGGGCATTATAACATTCTAATTTTGAGATAGAGCCGTCCCTTTCGGGGGACGGCTTTTTTAATGGAGGTAGGACATGGCGCGACGTTCGTTAGACGAGATAATGAGATTACCCGCAAGTGCGCAAACGCGGCGGCCTCTCGATGAAATTATGCTCGGGCAGACCGACATCGCGACCGCCACGTTAGAGCGCCCTCCTCTCGACGAGATCATGAGGAGCGGCGCGCCGGCCGCTTCTCCCGTCAAGCCTGCCGTTACACCAGCCGCGCCGGTCGCGCCTGTTGGCGCTGGCATACATCCCGAAGCTCTGAAGGCGCTTCACGAACGCACGGCGAAGGCGGAGCAAGCCAGAGAGAGCGGGAAGCGAGCGGCGTACGAGAGTGCGTTTGGGCGGTATGGGCGCTGTGCCAATGGACGTCCTTTTGAAAAATAACGAGGAGCGCTAAGGCGGGCGAACGCTATTCTGAGGGCGGCGTCGGTTTTTTTCGCGGCCGAACTCGACCGGCCACCGAACAAATAGTGTCGTTCATAGACAAATTTCGCGCATATCGCGAAGGAGGCGGC
>JAITNX010000031.1 GCA_031290235.1 Synergistaceae bacterium
GCGCAGAATCCTGATACCTTCTTCCAGTCGCGGGAGGCGTGTTCGCCATACTTCGAGGCGATGCCCGGAATCGTTCAGAAAGCGATGAATAGTTTCGCGGCCCTTATGGGGCGCCAGTATCACCTCTTCGACTACGTCGGAGCGGCAGACGCCGAGCGCGTCATCGTGGTGATGGGAAGCGGTGCATATGTAGCGCGCGAGGCCGTCGAGCATCTCATCGCACGGGGCGAGAAGGTCGGCCTCCTGATAGTCCGCCTTTACAGACCGTTCGACGTATCCGCGTTCCTGGGCGCGCTACCAGCGACCGCGCGTTCCGTGGCGGTGCTCGATCGCTGCAAGGAGCCCACCGCTCCCGGCGAGCCGCTCTACATGGATGTCGTAGAGGCGCTGTCATGCAGGCATGAAGTCACTGTGACAGGCGGCCGTTACGGGCTATCATCCAAGGATTTTACGCCCGCCATGGTGAAGGCGGTTTACGATGAGCTGAACAAGATGGCGCCTAAGCGCGGCTTCACCGTCGGCATCGACGACGATGTTTCCTTCAGCAGCCTGGAGTACGATCCTCACTACACGACAGAGGATCCCAAGTGCGTGCGCTGCCTCTTCTACGGGCTGGGCGCGGACGGAACCGTAGGCGCCAATAAAAACTCGATCAAGATAATCGGAGAGGACACCGAGAACTTCGCCCAAGGCTATTTCGAGTACGACTCCAAGAAGTCCGGCGGCATAACGACGAGCCATCTCAGGTTCGGTCCAAACCCTATATACGCGTCGTACTTCATAAGCAAGGCTAACTTCATAGCCTGCCACCAGTTCTCATTCCTGGAGCGCTACAACATGCTCAGGAACGCTCTCGACGGCGCAACTTTCCTCCTGAACAGCCCTTACGGCAAGGATGAAGTCTGGGGTAAGCTGCCATTCACGGTGCAGAAACAGATCATCGACAAGAAGATAAAGCTCTACACGATAGACGCTGTGGCGATCGCCAGGGATACCGGCATGGGCGGCCGCATCAACACGATAATGCAGACGTGCTTCTTCGCGATCAGCGGAGTTCTGCCTAAGGACGAGGCCATAGGCGCGATAAAAAAATCGATCAAGAAGACTTATGGCCGCAAGGGTGAAGATGTAGTGAAAAAGAACATCGAGGCTGTCGACTCGACCCTGGCCGGCCTGTTCGAGATAAAGATCCCGGGCGAGCCGACTAGTTCGTTCGACGTCAGGGATGCTGTTGACGCGAGTTCACCTGAGTTCGTCAAAGGAGTGCTCGCCCCGATGATGATAAACGCGGGCGATTCATTGAAGGTTTCCGCCATGCCGGAGGACGGCACATATCCCACAGGGACGACGCAATACGAGAAACGCGGCGTGGCGATCGACATCCCCGTTTGGGACCCGAGTGTCTGTATCCAGTGCGGCAAGTGCGCGCTGGTCTGTCCTCACGCGACGATCAGGGCGAAGGTATACGACGAGGCGCTCCTCAAGAACGCGCCGCCGACCTTCAAGTCGACGAACGCGAACTGGAAGAACTTCGCCGGCAAGAAGTACACTGTTCAGGTAGCCCCTGAGGATTGCATCGGCTGTGCGCTGTGCGTCCAGAACTGCCCAGCTAAAAGCAAGGAGGAGGGCAGGAAGGCGATCAACATGGCTGAGCAGCTCGGACTCCGTGAGCCAGAAAGGGCCAATTGGAATTTCTTCCAGAGCATCCCGGATGTCGACCGCGGCGAGTTGAATCACTCCTCGGTAAAGGACGTCCAGCTGCTCCACCCGCTCTTCGAGTTTTCCGGCGCCTGCGGCGGCTGTGGCGAGACTCCGTATCTCAAGCTTCTATCCTCTCTCTTCGGCGACAGAGCTCTTATAGCAAACGCAACCGGCTGCAGCTCGTTCTACGGCGGCAACCTTCCGACGACTCCGTGGGCCCGCAACAACGAGGGCAGAGGTCCGGCATGGTCGAATTCTCTTTTCGAGGACTGCGCCGAGTTCGGTCTTGGCTTCCGTCTGTCGCTCGACAAGCATCGCGAGTACGCGGCGGAGCTGCTGAGCAAGCTCTCCGGCGATGTCGGACCGGAGCTTGTGAGGCAGATACTCGAAGCCAGTCAGAACAACGAGAAGGAAATACTGGAGCAGCGGGCGAGGGTTGAGAAGCTGAAGGAGAAACTCTCTGAGCTGTGCTGCGTCCCAGAGGCTCGCGAGCTTGCCACTCTGGCGGACAACCTCACTAAGAAGAGCGTCTGGTCCATCGGCGGAGACGGATGGGCTTATGATATAGGCTACGGCGGGCTTGACCATGTGCTGGCCTCCGGCCGTGACATCAACATATTGGTCCTAGACACAGAAGTCTACTCCAACACAGGCGGCCAAATGTCAAAGTCTACCCCTCGCGGTGCCATCGCGAAGTTCGCGGCCGGCGGCAAACGCCAGGGCAAGAAGGACCTAGCGCTCATGGCGATGGCTTACGGTTCCGTGTACGTCGGCCGCGTGGCAATCGGTTCTAATGACGCCCATACTGTAAAGACGTTCCTCGAGGCCGAGGCATACAATGGCCCATCCATAATTATCGCTTACAGCCACTGCATCGCGCATGGCATTGAGATGCACAAGGGTCTGGAGCAGCAGAAAAAAGCGGTAGAGTCCGGCCACTGGATTCTGATGCGCTACAATCCAGCTCTGGCCGCCGAGGGCAAGAACCCGCTTTCTATCGACAGCAAGGCCCCGACGCTCCCGCTTGCAGACTACATATACCAAGAAGTTCGCTACAAGGCTCTCCAGGCGACGGATCCGACAACCGCCGCTGAACTGCTGGCGGAGGAAGAGAAAGAACTCAAGCTCAAGTGGCGTTATTACCAACACCTCGCGGCTATGGACTACTCTGGTAATTGAGCGGCCTCCCTCGCGCGGCTTGTTCCTGGGCAAAGAGCGGAGCTACATTCATTCTGGAGGTGATAATAACATGGGAGATAAGATTCCGAAGTCCGACGACAGTGCGCAGCATAATCATGAAGTGAAAAAGAGAGCTGTGGGTATAACAGAGACAGGATTGCGAGACGCCCATCAGTCGATAATGGCTACGCGCATGCGCACGTCCGATATGCTCCCCATATGCGAGGCGATGGACGAGGTCGGTTATCACTCGCTCGAAATGTGGGGCGGCGCTACGTTCGACACCGCCATGAGGTTTCTCGACGAGGATCCGTGGGAGCGTCTCCGCGAGATAAGAAAGCGGGTCAAGAAGACGAAGCTCCAGATGCTCCTTCGCGGTCAGAACCTCCTGGGCTACCGCCACTACGGAGACGACGTGGTCCGGGAATTTGTAAAACGAATGATCGGCAATGGAATCGACATAGTAAGGATATTCGACGCTCTGAACGACCTAAGAAACACAGAGGTGGCAGCCGCCCAGGTCAAGCGCGAAGGTGCGCACCTTCAGCTCGCCATCTCATATACAATCTCTCCTGTTCACACGCTGGAGCTTTTTGCGCAGCAGGCCTGCGACATGGCCGATATGGGCGCGGACTCGATATGTATCAAGGACATGGCTGGGCTTCTAAATCCAGTCTCCGCTCACTCGCTCGTGAAGGCTATAAAGGAGAAGGTCAATCTGCCGGTGCAGATACACAGCCACTATACTACCGGACTCGCCGCCATGGCGTATCTCTCCGGCTTGGAGGCCGGCGCGGACGTATGCGACTGCGCGATCTCTCCATTCGCGATGGGGACGAGTCAGCCCGCTACAGAGACTCTTGTCGCCGCCCTCGCCAATGGTCCGCTGGACACGGGCCTCTCTCTCGAAAAGCTGCTGCCGGTGGCGAACCATTTCGAGACTCTAAAGAAGAAATACAGCAGCATCATAATGGGCGTATCCGGGGTCGACATAAACATCCTGCTCTATCAGATCCCCGGAGGGATGTACTCGAATCTGCAAAGCCAGCTCAAGGAGGGCAACGCGCTCGATAAGCTGAAGGATGTACTCGAGGAAGTCCCTCGTGTCCGCAGGGAAATGGGGTACCCGCCGCTCGTAACGCCGACTAGCCAGATCGTCGGCACCCAGGCTGCCATGAACGTCATGGTAGGAGAGCGCTGGAAAGTGATACCCAAAGAGGTCCGTCAGTATTTTCTGGGTTATTACGGCCGTACGCCCGCGCCGGTCGATCCAGAAATACAGGCCAAGGCCATAGAAGGCGCGGAGCCGATAACTTGCAGGCCCGGCGAGAAAATCCCGGAGGAGCTGGAAAAATTGCGCGCCGAAGCGGGGGAGTGGGCTACGCAGGTTGAGGATGTTCTCTCCTACGCCATGTTTCCTCAGGTCGCGATTGAGTTTCTCAAGAGAAAGTACGTGAGGGAGACAGTGATAAACGTAGGATTGGATACCCCCATATATGAGGGAGCTTATCCTGTGTGAGGTTGCGTTCAGGAAGGGCTGATTTATTGTTGGAGACCTGATAAGGCGTCGGACATGATTATGCTGGAACTGAGCCGGCGAGAGAATATTTTAGGAGGTTTGTGATGGATAGCGGATCGCATATCGACCAACTCTGTGAGAATCTGATCGCGAAACGTGATAAGGCGTCGCGCGGCGGTGGGGAAAAGGCTGTCGCAAAGCAGCACGAAAAGGGCAAGCTGACCGCCAGGGAGAGGATAACCAAAATACTCGATCCGGGCAGCTTTGTGGAACTTGACGAACTGGTGCAGCATCGCTGCTCCAACTTCGGCATGGAGAAGACTGTTTTCGACGGTGACGGGGTAGTGACAGGCTACGGGACCGTGGAAGGCCGTATGGTTTACGTCTTCAGCCAGGACTTCACGGTCATCGGAGGGTCGCTTGGCGAAGCGCACGCCAAGAAAATCTGCAAGGTCCTGGACTTGGCGATTCAAAACGGCGCGCCATGCGTCGGCATCAACGACTCTGGCGGCGCGCGCATTCAGGAGGCTGTTGACGCCCTTTCCGGCTATGGCAATATATTCTTCCGCAACGTAAAGGCGTCCGGAGTTGTCCCGCAGCTATCAGTCATAGCCGGGCCGTGCGCCGGCGGGGCTGTCTACAGTCCAGCTCTGACAGACTTCGTCTACATGGTCGACAAGATAGGGATCATGCACATCACAGGCCCGCAGGTAATCAAGGCGGTTACTGGAGAAGACGTGACGTCCGAGCAGATAGGCGGCGCTCAAGCGCACAACAAGACCTCCGGCGTCGCTCATTTCTTCGCCAAGGATGAGAACGAATGCTATGAACAGGTGCGCAGGACCCTCTCGTATCTTCCCTCGAATAATCTGGAGGCACCTCCGTTGAAGGAGACAAAAGACGACCCGGCGCGCATGGACATGACGCTTCGCGAGATCGTGCCGACAAATACGAACAGAGGTTATGACGTGCGCGACGTCATCAGGAAGATCGCGGATGACGCGGATTTCTTCGAGATCCAGCCTCTGTACGCCCAGAACATCGTGACAGGTTTTGCCCGCGTGGGCGGCATGGCTATCGGGATCATAGCCAACCAGCCCAAGATCATGGCGGGATGCCTCGATATCGACGCGTCATGCAAGGCCGCGCGTCATATCAGGATATGTGATTCGTTCAACATTCCTATCGTGACGTTCGAGGACGTCCCAGGTTATCTCCCAGGCCTCAGCCAGGAGATGGGCGGCATAATAAAGCACGGAGCGAAGCTCCTGTACGCTTACAGCGAGGCCACCACCCCGAAGATAACGATTGTGCTGCGCAAGGCATACGGCGGATCGTATCTCGGAATGTGCAGCAAGGACCTTGGGGCTGATGTCGTCCTGGCTTGGCCGCAGGCGGAGATCGCCGTCATGGGCGCGGAGGGCGCCGCGAATATCATATTTCGCAAGGAGATAGAGTCCTCCGATAATAAGGCCGCGACCCGCTCGGAGAAGATAGAGGAATACCGAGAGGCGTTCGCCAACCCATACGCCGCCGCGGCTCGTGGGTTTGTGGACAGGGTTATCCTTCCGGAGGAGACAAGGATGGCCCTCCATCAGGCGCTTTTAATGACGGAGGAGAAGAAAGAACTGCGTCCACGGCGTAAGCACGGCGTCATGCCCGGTTAGGCTATGATTATTGAATTGAAGAAGTTCACTATAACAATAGAAGGGGTGGCCGATACAGGGCAATCTACCCTCGGAACGTTAGGTTGGACCCTGTCGCCGGCGCCCTCCGCAGAGTCCGACGACGAAGTGGTTGCGGCTATAACCGCAGCCATTTCCGCGGCCAGCGGCGCCGAAGTTCAGGTCTTAAATTGTGTTCCATCGTCGGCGCCGGAGCGGCCAGTTCCCGCTCAAATCGATTCTCCGGTGAGGACGCAGCCTAAATCCACAACCTGGAGGACGACAGGATGGCTTCAGAACAGCGAGGGTTTTGCGGAGTATTCTTGTTGATTGTGAGATGCGGCCTGGCTGTCGCGTTCCAACGCGAAGCGTTGCGCTCTTTCTAATGAGGAGGTCTTTTTTAAGATGGCTCGTAATTACTTGGTGACCGTTAATGGAAAACCTTACGACGTAGTTGTAGAGGAGAGAGGATCAGCCGTGCCCCCCCAGATTCCCGCGGCGCAGCTTCTCACAGCGGCGGCGCCCGTCGTGGTGCAAGCCGCGGCTCCTGCCCCAGTCACGACCCTAGCCCCAGTCACTGCCCAGGCGCCAACCCCAGCTCCGGCGCCGGTCCCTGTCGCGTCGACTGCTGACGCTACGCCGGTAAATTCCCCTATGCCTGGCAAAATATGGAAGCTACATGTCAAAGAAGGTGATAAAGTTAACGAGGGGCAGCTCGTACTCATACTGGAGGCGATGAAGATGGAGAACGAACTCTACGCGCCGAAGGCGGGCACGGTTGTGAATGTCAACTGCAAAGAGGGCGACTCCGTAAACACGGGTGACGCCCTTCTTTCCATCGCCTGATATGCATACAAAAGTTTTCAGCACGGTTTAAGGATCACGTTACAGCACTCAAACCAAAAGGAAGAGGAGGAGTAATAAATGGGAAGAGGTCGTAAGATATCGATACTTGGCGCAGGCAGCGTAGGAGCAACAATAGCGTACACATTGGCGGTACAGGGAATAGCATCGGAAATCGTCCTTATCGACATTGCGAAGAACAAGGCGACAGGAGAGGCGGATGACATCATTCAGGGCGCTCCGTTTCTGAGTCCCTTCAAGATCTACTCCGGGGAGTACGCGGACGCGTCTGGTTCGGATATAGTGATATT
>JAITNX010000040.1 GCA_031290235.1 Synergistaceae bacterium
CGGAGGCGATTGGATGGGATATAGCTTTGGGCATAAATTGCGGAAATACCGCACAGCTCAAAAAATGAGTCAGATGGAACTCGCTAGTAAAATTGGCGTGAGCAACAGTCGTGTTTCAAATTGGGAACAAGGACTCAACCGGCCGGACGTCGACATGCTGGCCAATATATGCAACGTCCTGAGCGTATCGCCGAGCGAGTTGCTTGACATTCATATTTCTCCATGCGAAATCACAGGCCATGAGCGCAGCGTTATCACGCAATATCGTCTCAAACCAGAACTGCAGCACGCCATAAACATTCTGCTCGACGTTGAGGATGATAGTTGATCCGACAATACTGATCCAAGCTGGGATTTTATCCCCCTTCGGTCATCGGTTTAAATAGCTGAAAAAAAGTGCGTTTTGGGGTGTGGGTGGAAAATCCTGGAGCCGATAATATCCTATGGGGTTTATGCGGTTTCAGTTCCGGTAAAGCCGGTAAAGTAAGGAAGGAGGGCGAGTGATGCGTATAGGAATGCATTTTCGCTATAAGCGGGAGGGATTCTTCACGCGGGTTTTGAGTCGGTTATGGGACGACGGCCTGTTGAGCGACCGGATGCGGAGCGTCCTCGCCCTGGACAGGGCCGAGATCTACGACCCATTATACATGGCGAAACGAGAGGCCAGCCAGAAGGGGCGGCTGATATAAAGGCTTGGCGAAAATTGTGAGCTGTTTCTATGTATTTTGAATATGGCGAAAAAGAGATAGCGTATCTGAGCGCAAAGGACAAAACGCTCGGACACGCAATCGAAAAAATAGGACACATTGACCGTCCTACCGACACTGATTTGTTTTCTTCGGTGATTTACACTATCATCGGACAGCAAATATCCACTGCCGCGCACGCGACTGTTTGGAGAAGAATAAATGACGCTTTAGGCGAAGTGACCTCAGAAAAAATCAACGCAAGCGGGATTGACGGGCTGCAGAAATTTGGCATGACTTTCCGCAAGGCTGAATATATAAAAGATTTTGCTCATAAGGTGTCGTCCGGCGAATTTGACATCGAATCCTTGCCTGATAAAAGCGATTATGAAGTGATCTCGGAACTTTCCAGGCTAAAAGGCATTGGCACATGGACAGCCGAAATGATTATGACGTTTTGTATGCAACGCCCTGACATTTTCAGTTATGGCGACCTTGCTATTCACAGAGGACTGCGTATGCTGTACCACCACAAAAATATCGATAAAAAGCTGTTTGAAAAATATCGGCGGCGGTACAGCCCTTACGGTACGGTCGCAAGCCTTTATATTTGGGCTGTAGCCGGTGGGGCAATCCCCGAAATGCGGGATTATGCTCCTAAGGAAACGGCGCGAAAGAGATCGGGAAAATGACAGATGCGTCCACGGCTCGAGAGTGGTAGGCTATGGTGAATTTTTGACTCCTGGAGGTCGTTGCAATGCCTGTGTGGGGATTGATGTTGTCCATCATGACAGCGGCTATGTGGGCAGTTTCGCCGATGCTGATAAAAGAAGGACTGAGAGGCGCAAGGGCGTGGGATGTGAATCCGATAAAGTCCATTGGGTTCATCTTCACCATGCTCATCGCCATGCTGCTGCTGCAGCCGGGCAAATGGCCGACGGTGACGCCTGTTTTGGTGATGGGCGTTTTTTTGAACGTCATCATCTCCAATGTCTTAGGCGATCAGTGTCAGATATACTCCATCAAAAAAATAGGAGTGAGCCTCGCCGTATCAATTGGCTGCGGGTATCCCCTGATAACGACGGTCTTCTCCATCCTGATGCTGGGAGAGAAGATAACTATCCTCATCTGGATTGGGACAATACTCATAATACTTGGCCTGTTGGTGATAAAGTCCGACACCACGAGCAAAAAAAGTACAAACAGAGAGTATGACGTCAACTACATGAAGAGCAGGGAGGAAAAGCTGAAGGGCCTGATGTTCGCCCTTGCCGCCGCGATTCTCTGGGGCGTGAATATGCCATACCTCAAGGTGTTGATGACAGCTGCCGGGTGGAGCGGCACGGAGGCTTACTTCCTCAGGAGCATCGCCCTGTTCCTGATGTCATGGGGCATCCGCGCTGTACAGTACAAAAAATTCAGGCACTCGATAAGGGCGCTCGACAAAATACCGCGCAAAAGCCTGAGGGCGCTTCTGGTCAGCGGAGTGTTCGGGCTTGGAGTCGGCGGCATCTTGTTCGCCACCTGCATCGAGGTCCTCCCCGTTTCAGTCGTCACGCCGATAACCGCTTCGAGTCCCCTCATAACGGTCATACTGTCCCGGATCTTTCTCAGAGAGAGGCTGTCGAACCTCCAGTGCGTCGGAATAGCTCTCGTCGTAGCTGGTTCTGTCAGCGTCAGCCTGTGATATCGACCTTGTTGTCCGGCCCCTTTCTGGACAGCCTGGCAGCGGCGGGTTTTCGCTCCGATATCCCCTCCGCGATCATAACAGCCGGCGGCAGAGCTTCCTTTTCGACAGCGGGCTGGGTGGTTACGGCCGCTGTGTTCGGGGAGACCGGCGCGCTCTGAACTATGTTCACAACAGTTTTATGAATTTCGTCCAGCAGATCGCTCTCTATTATCTCCTGATCCGCCGGCGGGCGCTCAACGCCATTCAACGCGTACCAGTTGTCCAGTATCGTCTCCACGCCGTCCATGAACTCGACAGACGCCTCGGCGAACTGCCCCTCGTAATACTCCACCAGCTCCGCGTTCTCGTTGTCCCGGGCCGTGTTTATCCGGTTCGTAAGAGTATCGAGCTTGACTATGAGGGAGTCGGTGTTCCTCGCGGTCAGCCTTATACGCTCTGCTATTTCATTCATGTCCATGGTTTATCACCCTTTTTATTCTTTATTATTCTACTTCGCGTCCGGGTCCTTTGCCCATTTCGCCAGCTTCTCGGCTAATTTTGACGCGGCGCCGCGCTCGTGGGTCAAGTCCCAGAATCGCCTTGACATCTCCTGAAGACTTTGCGGCGACTCCAGCAGCTCGATTGCCTTGTTTGCCACTTCCTCCGGCGGAAACAGCCCCCTCAGCTCAGGGGCGATCATCCTGCCGGCCATTTTATTCGGAAGGCTCACAAACTCGGTCCTGGCGTTCAGCTTCATTATGTAGTTCTTCTTGAGCCTTCGGAATCCAGGGATCCAAAGGGGCAGCACGCCGAATATGCCGTCAACCGGATATTCGTCTGCCCTGTCGAGCGGGAGTACCATTATATATGGAACGTACAGCGCCGCCGCCTGGAGGTTGTTCGTCCCGGGGACCGTGATCGCCAGCTTTGCGCAGTTCAATATCTCCAGCGTCCTGTCCCTGACTACCGAAGCCCACCTTCCGCCGCCTATGTCTATTTCGTGTACGCGGTTTACGCCCTTGAAGGCTATGCCGGAAGATTCGAGCGATTTCTTGAGCGCTTCCTCGTTCACCGTCGCCGCTAAAAGAAAGAAGACCCTGTGATCAGGAAATTTTTCCGTTATCCTGGAGGCTATGCCAGCGAAATACGGAACCCCGAAGCAGTACTCCACCGGACGGCTGCCGGCCAGAATCGCTATGACAGGCTCGTCGGGCGACAGCCTAAGCGATTCCATCGTCTCCTCCTCCGTCTCCCTCAGGACGACGCTGTCCAGCGCGAGGGCCCCTATTCTCTCATATCTGTCCTGTTTAAAGTTGAGCAGCGCAAATCTCCGCTCCGCCATCTCGTCGGGCACGAAGAAGAATTTAACGAACCTTCCCCAGCGCGGGCGCGACGAATAAGCCCAAAGAGCGGCCCCAAGGCGCTTTGAGAGGTATACGGAGAAAAAAAGATCCCCTCCCATGTGAAGGACGAGCCTCTTCCTGGCTTTGGTCATTGAATCTCCGCTCATCAGATCTCCGAAAGCGCCCAGGCGAACGCATCTGTCCACGCCGGAGCTTGCGCCTATCGACATTTCCGCCCCGCTCGCGTATTGACATGGCAGTATCACCAGCGTCGTCCTGCACTTCCAGACCTTTGCCCTGATCTCACGCACCACCGGAACGACCCACCCAGCTATCTCGCCCGGAGAGTTCGCGGTGATATACAGATCCAGCGATATATCCTTCGTTTTTGCCGCCACGGCGGTTTGTTTTATTCCGACTATCTGGGCCAGAATGGATTGAGCCGTCTCTCGTCGCCGATGGTAGTAGACGGGCCATGTCCAGGATAGACTTTCAGCGAGTCATTGAAACCAGCCAGTTTAGCGAGCGACTCGATCAGGACTCCCCCGTCGCCCCCCGGTAAATCCGTCCTGCCTACGCTGCGCGCGAAGAGGGTGTCGCCTGAGATCAAAAGCTCGTCCGAACCCCCCTTGACGTAAAAACAACAGCCGCCCCTCGTGTGGCCAGGCGTGTGAATTACCTCGATCTTCATATCCCCCGCCGTCAGGATCTCGCCGTCTCGCAGCAGATGCTCCGCAGGTTCGAACGAGGCGCTGTTCCCCATGTGCGCGGATAAGTTCTCATTGGCGCTCGTGAGACAGCCCGCGTCGCCGGCGTGAATCGCGACCCCGTCGGGGGCCAGAGAACGAAGCTCTCCAAGACCCATGATGTGATCCGCGTGCCCGTGAGTCAGCAGTATCCTCCGAAGTTTCAGCTCGTTCTTATCCAGATACTCGCTCACCTCGCCAGCAGGCCCGCCAGGATCCACGACCACGGCCTCGCCGCCCCCGCTTATCACGTAACAGTTGGTCCACAGCGAACCAAGGGGAAAATGTTTTATCATCATGGAAATACCTCCTAATGTGTGGTAAGCGGACGGTTGAAGTCACAACTGTCCAGTATGATCGTCACCGGCCCGTCATTTATTATCTCCACGCTCATGAAAGCGCCGAACTCACCGGTCCTGACAGCAATGCCCATGCTCCCAAGGCGATCGACAAAAAAACGATACAGGACGTTCGCTGGCTCTGGGAGCGCCGCGCCCAAGAAGGACGGCCTGCGCCCCTTCCCGCAGTCCGCGTAAAGAGTGAACTGGGAGACCGCCAAAACCTCTCCGCCGACGTCCAGCAGGGATTTGTTCATCTTGCCCCGATCGTCCTCGAATATTCGCAGATTCACAACCTTTTCGGCCAAAAGCGACGCGTCCGCCTCGGAGTCCGACTGTGAAACGCCAATCAATATGCACAACCCAGCGCCGATCTCGCCTATTACGGTGCCGCCGACCGAGACCGACGCCCGCGAGACTCGCTGCAGAACAAGCCTCATTCCGTCACCCTCTCGTTATCTCCATCATGCCCTTTATCAGGTTTATCCTCGCTATTATCCTGTATAAGTGCTCCAGGTCCCACAGCTGAAGCTCTATGACAAACCTGGTCCTCGTTCCGTTTACCACGTTGCCCCTAATATTCACTATAAGTCCGTCCGTCTGGCTTATGGCCTGCCCGACGTCGGCAAATACCCCGACGCGGTCGTTGGCCTCGACCTTTATCCTCGCTGTGTATCGTATGTCCCGTTTCTTGCCCCATCTGACGCGTACCTTCTTATCCTCTTGCGTGCGCTCCAGGTTTGCGCAGTCGGCCCTGTGAATCGTTATGCCTCTGCTCTGGGTGACGCTGCCAATGATCTTGTCCCCAGGAACCGGACAACAGCACATCGCCAGCGAGACGAGTACCCCGTCGGCGCCCTCCACCTCTACGACGGAGTCAACCTCCTTCGTCGCCTTTGCCGGCGGCTTCAGTTGAACAGGGGAACCCACGTCCTCCCTCTGCCTGTGCGCGTCAACGCGCGACATCACGCCCGATGGCGTCTGGTGCGCGTTCCCTACCGATACTATGAGGTCCTCGACGCCGGCGTATCCGAGGTCGTTGGACACCTGACTCAACATGTGCGTGAACGAATCCACGGTGCGCCCCTCCCCCGGGTAGCGCCTCTGTATCTCCCTGTCGAGGAGATCCCTCCCGCGCTCTATCTTGTCCTCCTTGTCGGCCCTGTCCATCTGGCGGAAGTACGAGCGTATTTTGTTGCGCGTCCTGTTCGACTTGGCGATCTTCAGCCAGTCCCTGGACGGTTTTCCCTGCGGCGAGGTCAATATCCTGACTATGTCGCCGTTCTGCAGGGCGTAGTCCATCGGGACTATGCGCCCGTTGACCATTGCCCCCACGCACTTGTGCCCAACCTCCGTGTGAACGGAGTACGCGAAGTCTATGGGCGTCGAGCCGTTTGGCATCGATATGACCTTGCCTTGAGGAGTGAAGACAAAGACCTCGGTCGAGAGGACGTCAGTCTTTATGTGTTCCAGAAAATCAGACGGCTCAGATGATTCGCCCTGCGCTTCGAGCGCCTTGCGTATCCACGAGAGTTTTACGTCCATCTCGTTCGTTTTTTTCTTATTTTCCTTGTACTGCCAGTGCGCCGCGATGCCGTATTCGGCGAGGCGGTGCATCTCCCAGGTTCGAATCTGGACCTCCAGTGGTTCTCCCTCCGGACCCACCACTGTGGAATGCAACGACTGGTACATGTTCCCCTTGGGGTTGGCTATGTAGTCGTCGAACTGGCCCGGTATCGGTTTCCAGAGGGTGTGAACTATCCCGAGTACCTGATAGCACTCGGCCAGACTGCCAACTATCACGCGAAGGGCCATCAGATCGTATACCTGGTCGAGGGCCAGGTTCTTGCGCTTCATCTTCTCGTATATGCTGTAGTAGTGCTTCATCCGGCCGCTCGTCTGAGCCTTGACGCCGTCCTGCCTCAGCCGCTCGGTAAGCGTCTCCATGGCCTTTTTTATGGCGTTTTCGCTCTCCGGCATCTTCTTCCGGACGCGTCTTTTGATATCATAGTACATCTCTGGGTCTATAACCTTGAAGGAGAGGTCCTCCAGTTCGCGCTTCATGTGGTATATGCCCAGGCGGTGGGCGAGCGGAGCGTATATCTCCATCGTCTCGGTCGCGATAGCGATCTGCTTTTCGCGCCTGTGGGCCGTGATTGTGCTCATGTTGTGCGTCCTGTCGGCCAGTTTTATCAGGACTACCCTGATGTCCTTCGCCATGACGAGGAACATTTTTCGCAGGTTCTCGGCCTGATAGTCGGCCACATTCTTGAATGGGAGCTTTCCCAGCTTTGTGACGCCGTCGACGAGCGTCAGGATCTCCTCGCCGAACAGGTCCTTCAGTTCGTCAAGGGTGATATTAGTGTCCTCTATGATGTCGTGCAAAAGGGCCGCCACGAGAGTCTGTATGTCGAGCTGCATATCCGACAGCACGGAGGCGGCGCCGAGCGCGTGGATTATATACGGGTCGCCGCTGTATCTGAGCTGTTTGGAGTGAGCGTTAGCCGCGTATACGAACGCGTCGCCCAGCTGCATAAGCTCGTCCTTAGGCAGATACCTCGACGCTCTGGACCATAGCTCCTGCCAGGCTATGCGGACGCTGACTACCCTCTGTTCCTCGGAAATTCTCCCGAT
Source organism: Synergistaceae bacterium (assembly GCA_031290235.1). Lineage (GTDB taxonomy): Bacteria > Synergistota > Synergistia > Synergistales > Synergistaceae > JAIRWR01. The sequence continues at coordinate 7,417 of JAITNX010000040.1, forward strand.
GTAGCTCTCCATCAGGGCGCGAAGCGACCGGTCCACCCCAATCTTCGCGACGGCTGGAGCGTCGGCGGTCCGCTGTTGGCGCACCGTCTCTATTCCAGTCGCACTAATGCCAGTGCCGTCTCCAGCGCCCTCGTCCTTCATTGGATCTGTCCCTGCGTGTCGCTGATTATTATTTTTTCAAGAATGAGCTGGAGGCTCTCCAGATCTCTCCAAAAATTTATCCTTGGCTTGTACACGAGGCCGGATGGCGTACAATTGGAGTGCAGCAGATGATCGCCGGTGAAGCCCAAAAGCTCGCGGCCCTCTACGAACACCTTGACATGGTTTCCCTTTCTGCCAAGAGGCTCGGCGCATATCTCTCCGTTGTACGAGCAGAAGAGCCTCGGGTGGGGGTTGCCTATGCCGAATGGACCAAGGCGCTCGGCGTCTCTCCACTCCGCAAGGTTTAGTTCTGCCGGCGACCATCGAAGTATGTCCTCTTTTTCGACCATGGACTCCGTGTTGGCCAGAAGTTCCTCCAGCCTGTCGCGCACTCTGGCCCAATCGCTGACATTTACGCTGAATCCCGCCGCCATCCGGTGTCCTCCCCAGCTTACGAGGTCGTCGGATATGGAGGATAATATAGCCTCCGCGTCAACTCCTTGAGGCACCCGCAGCGTCCCCCTGACAAGCGGGGACTGAGCCGGCGCCGCTAGCACCACAGGGGCGTCCCTCAGGGCGCAGACGTGGCTGGCGACGCTGCTCAACACGCCGGCCGGCCAATCCTCTCCAAAGAGGACGTGCTTGTATTTCGAATCCCCGGCAGTCCCATTCTCCACGTCGCTTATTATCTTAGTAGACATGTCCCTGCGCCTTCTGTTGAGGTCTATCAGCTTTTGTGCGTGGTCCTCCACGTCATGGCTGGGGAAGAATATTTTCATCGAGAGGTCGGCGAACTCGAGCCGCCCGGCCGCGTTCAAGCAAGGTATTATTCTCATGGAGAGGGAGTCGCTGTCAAGCGACGCCGCGTCGAGTTCCATGCCCTTCATGAGCGCCTGCAATCCATTTCTGGGGCTGGTTCGGATTTGATTTATTCCCTCCCTGACAATTGCCCTGTTCACTGGCGAGGACATCGGCACGCAGTCCGCTATCGTGGCAAGAGCGGCAACGTCGAGATTACGTATAAGCCAGTCGCTCGGCGCTATCTCGTTCTTCCATGCCCAGCTCCACACCACGCCCGCGGCGCAGAGCTGCCGCCCCAGGTCGTTGCCGTCGACATGCGGATTTATCAGAGCGTCGCTCGTAGCTAGATCGCCCCTGGCCAGATGATGGTCGAATATTATGACTGGGATTCCGTAGGACCGGGCCATCTCGGATGCGTCGATGTTCTGAGTGCCGCAGTCAACAACTACCAGGAGGTCGCATTTACAGTTTGACTTCGCTATCGTCTCGACCACCCCTGGGTGAAAACCGTACCCCTGATTGTACCTGTGCGGTATGTAGTAGCGCACGCGCGCCCCTCGGAGCAGCGCCAGCTCCATCATGAAGGTTGTCGATGCTATGCCGTCGACGTCGTAGTCTCCGTACACCACGACGCTGCTTCCCTCCCCCACCGACGACCAGAGATCACGGGCTTTCTCGGAGCCGGCCCCTAGATCCACGTTGGACAGCCAGTAACTCAAGTCAGGGGAGATCCATCTTTTGCTGTCCTCTCGGACAGAATCGCTGCCGACACCTCTCATCCAGAGCAGGGACGCGGCAAAAGGAGAACACCCGCACTCCCTGGCTATGCCGCCGGCAACGCCATCCGGCTCCCAGACGCGGATATGGTCTTCAGAACACGATGGAATCACTCCGCATCCGTCTCCTTCTGCTCTGGGTGGAACTCTGAATCGAGTTTGGATTCGGCTTCAGGTTCCAGTCCATCCGCGAAGTCGCCCCCAGTTTTCTCCTCCGGAGTCCCTATATTCAGCGGCAGAGAGGCGGTTGAAGCATCGGTCTGCGGGGATTGCTGCTTTAAAACCTCCATCAGGGATTTTTTCTCATCCTCCAGCTGCAATATCCTCTTGTTGCACTCCTTGATCTCCTTCCTGCTTTTGGAATAGATCGAGAACCTCGCTATGAGGGAGAATAGCCACATCAGGACTACTCCGGCGGAGAAGATGCCAGCCTCCCAGAGGCCCTGTCGGAATGTCCGCTCAAACACTATAAACCTTACAGTGATATCCGTTGGGTTTTGAATCGAGTATATCGCTGAAACCAATACCGACACGGCCATCACAAGGAGATAGATAATCATTGGCTGCTCCCCTTTTCGACAAATTTAATCAATTATAACATAACTTATTTGTACAGGAATCTGGAGAGTACTATCTTCTCCGCCCTGTCCTCCAGTATTTCCATGTGGCTCTTCCATTCCTCCCTGTTCCGCGCTCTGTCTGGCGGCGGATATCTCTTCGACAGTTCGGCTACAAGCTTTGCCTTCATGGCCCTCGCCCTCCGGTCCCAAGCTACAAGATGGGAGTTCAGCATGCCCTTTATCAGCAGTGCGTCGTAGGAGGCTCTCTTGCTCTCCTCCAGAAATTTTTTTCTGAGTCTGCCGTACTGCCCTATGGGCCTGTCCTCGACGTCGAACGCGACCTGGTCGTAAAACATCTCCTCATAACGGTCGTCAAAGTCGTCATACTCCGCCTCGGGATGATCTTCCATGGAATTCACCTCCGGCGCTCGATACCAATTTGAAATCAAAGGCCTGAAGTGTAAAGCGTAAAAAACAGGCTACGCCATTGATCGCAACTTGGTATAACAGCAGCGCTGATTATGTTCTGACCAGACTCAAGGATATCACGACCGGGCGAGTTTATCTCGTTTTAAAAAAATTTTCATAAAAAAATCAGAGTAATTTGCATAAATCCGCGGGATGGTGCAAAATACAAGAGAGTCATGTGCTGCCGCTATAAACAGAGCGGCTCGCAATCAGACCGTGCAGGAGGTTTTTTACCTTGGCGCAGGAGAAAAAAGCTCCGGAGGCGAAAGCCGCCGAGGAACAGACAGCCCCAATCAAACCGAGTCTAAAAAAGCGTCTAGCGCTGGCGTTGAGCCTGATCTTGTTATTGATCTCAGGGATGTCGGTCGGCGTGTTCTGCGTGAGGTTCTCGGCAAAGACACTGAGCGCTCCAACGCCGCCGCCCAAACTGCCGGATATCGAGGCAATGCGCAAGATACGCAGGTTGAACGGCGAGGCCGCCTCGATCCTGTCTAACATGCGGCAGTACAGGGATGGAGACGGGGTGAGGATAGTCGACAAGACGACTCCCCGCGGTTTAACGAGCGGCGAATTCTATCTGTATTTGATCCGAAAGGGCGAGGAGATAACAGCGAGACTGGTCATAGGCGGAGTAGTCGACCGCGGCTTGCTGGCGGATGGGATTGACGTAGAGGTCGATCCCGGAGAGGAACGCTCGCTCGACATTGGGAATGATCGCGTCGCGCAAGTTGACCTCGCGCATCTGACCCGCATAGGCATGACGTATGAGTTCGTCGATCTCCGTATCGACGACTGCCGCGATATCGTGAGGCGCGTCTGCGATAGCCGAAGGGCGCTGGTCAATATCAAAGGGGACGACTCGCGTCACGCTTTCCGCCTGTCCTACGATCAGATAAACGCGATAAGAAGGGTCTTCTCCCTGTATAACATTTACGAGGAGTTGAATGAGACCGCGCTCAGAGGGCGATAATCAAATTTAACCCAAGTGTTTTTTTGGATATTTATGAAATATTGACTTTTCAGATCGGCAAGAGTATAGTTTCGAAGCTGTCCAGCCACAATTACTTTGCGTCCGTTGAGGGCAACGGTGTCGTCGTCGACCATCGACAAATCGCCCTTATTATTAGTCCCCTGTGCGCGAGCATGGGGGATTCTTTTTAAGGTACACCGCACACCGATCTCTGCTATAATGTATTAGCGCCTCTGTCCTTACCAGGCGCGCTGGGGGTGTCGTTATGCAGGGGTTTTTTGCGTTATTCCTCATCCTCGCGATGATTGTATTCTTGGTGCCATTCATACTGTGGTTTGCCGTCTTCGCCATCATAGCGGCATCCATATTCATTCTTCTGGTAAGATTCGGCCTGTTGGGCGGGATGCCACGCACGAGGACATATACCTTCAGCACGAAAAGCACGAAGAGGGGCCGCACTTACAAAGGCCGGGTCGAGCGCCATTTCAACTTCGAGGAGGAGAGCGCCGGCGATAATTCGGGCGGCTGGTACCAGTCCACCCAAGAGGGAGAGGTAGTGACGCTTCCGGAGACGGCGCTGAAGAAGGACGGCGAAAATACGCCTCAAGATCGGTGACAGCTTAAATAAAAGCGACTCGCCTTTCAGCAAGTCGCATCATCCTTCTACAATGATCATGTCTCAATATACGGATTACTTCTTTTTCCCCGTGTTGACCGCATCCTTCAGCGCCTTTCCCGCGCGAAAAACCGGTACCTTCTTCGCCGGAATGTCGATCTCCTCCGTCGGGTTCTGAGGGTTACGGCCCTTGCGCGCCGAACGCTGCTGAACCTCGAACGTTCCGAAACCAACAGCCTGAATCTTGTCGCCTTTCGCAAGACCCGCCTGGATTGCGTTGAAAACCGCGTCAACAACCTCCGCTGCCTTCTTCTTCGTCAAACCCTCTACAGCCGTTGCGACCTCGTTTGCTAATTCCGCCTTTGTCACTCTCACTTCACCTCCGTTTTTTATGGCCCATCCCTGTGGAAAAGCCTTACTGCCTAAGACTTCGCGCGACGCGTCTCTCAAACGTGTAGTAATTATGCATATAAACCCGGCGCTGGTCAAGCTTTTTTTGGAATTATGACTCCTTTTCGTGCTTATTCCTGAAAAAAACCCTCATCGGCGACCCAGAAAAATCCGCCATACGCCGTAAAATGTTCTCCAGTCTGCGCTCGAACGGTTTTGAAACTAATTTTTCGTCGTTCACGAAGAAGACATACGCCGGCGGGGTTCCATTCGCCTGCGTGCAGAATGAGATCTTCAAATACCTTCCCCGCCCGTCGCCGGGCATCCGCTCAAACGCAAGCACCTCCCGCACGAGACTGTTCAGCTCGGACGTCGATATTCTCCTTCGCCTGTTCTCGTCGACCGTCTTGATGCGCTGGTTCAGCCTTGAAATACCGCGTTTAGTCAGAGCGGAGGCAAATACCGCCGGAGCATGCGACGCGAAAGGAAGTTCATCCTTTAGGAGGGCGCGCATCTTGTCGCCGGCTTTGACGTCGTTTGGAACCAAGTCCCATTTGTTTACGACGATGACGAGGCCCTTGCCCCTCTCCAGAATCTGCCCGGCGAGCCTCTTGTCCTGATCCGTCACCAGTTCAGAGGCGTCCAGCATCAGGAGAGCCACCCTGCACTTGTCTATCGCCTGGTACGTCCTGACGTTCGAGTAGTATTCCACGTTTGTGTTGATTCGGGCCTTGCGCCTCAGCCCCGCGGTGTCGAGGAAGCGGAAGCGTGTCCCCTCTATCTCCGCGATAGAGTCCACTACGTCCCTCGTGGTCCCTGGCGTCTCGGAGACAAGGGAGCGCTCCTCTCGGGCCAGAGCGTTGAGCAGACTCGATTTTCCAACGTTTGGGCGTCCCACTATCGCGACAGGTATATCCTCGCTCTCCTCGAAGCCGCTGTCGTCGCGCAGCATCGCCTTCATCTCGTCGAGCAGCTCGCCCATGTTGAAGTTGTGTTCGGCGCTCAATGGGAGTACCTTCTCAAAGCCCAGGGCAGAGGCCTCGTAAGCGGCGTCAAGTTTCGCCGGGTTATCGATCTTGTTCACAACGACGACGACCCGGCGGCCGCTCCTCCTGAGCATACCGGCTATCTCCTCGTCCGATGTGGTCAGCCCGTCCTTCCCGTCAAGGACGAAGACCGCGCCGTCGCACTCATTCAGGGCCTGCCTGACCTGGAGTTCTATCCTATCGGCTATCTCCCTGGTCGCCCCATCGGTATCCCCCATTATTCCCCCTGTATCGACGATGTAAAAATCCTTCCCATCCCAGGAGATCTCCCCGTACAGGCGATCTCTCGTGACGCCGGGAAAGTCGTCGACTATGGACTCGCGCCTTCCCAGCAGCCTGTTAAATATAGAGGACTTCCCAACGTTAGGGCGTCCGATTATCGCTATTATCCCCATATAAACCACCTCGCGTGATACTATAACAGAAAAACCGGAGACTCAGACGAAATATCCCGTGATAATCATATATCGGCTATAATTTTGATAGCATGATTAAAATTGATCTCAAAGACGAGGTGTTGTGCATGTGTGGAATAATGGGTTACGTCGGAAGCGGAAAGGCGTCCGGGATAATCCTGAACGGGCTGGCGCGGCAGGAGTATAGAGGGTATGACTCCACCGGCATAGCGCTCCGCTGTGACAAGGAGATAAAAAACGCCAAGATAGTCGGCCGGGTGTCCGAACTCGTCAAACTTGTCGAGAAAATGCCGCGCGAGTATCTGGAGGCGAGATCCGGTATCGGGCACACCAGGTGGGCCACTCACGGCGGAGTTACCGTGACGAACGCTCACCCGCACGAAAGCGAGGACGGCATGGTGATCCTCGTCCACAACGGCATCATAGAAAATTCGCGGGAGATAAGGGCGGATCTCGAAGGACGAGGAATAAAGTTCAAAACCGAGACTGACACGGAGGCCGCATGTCAGCTTCTGGCTCATCTGTACAAGGGCGATGCGCTCGCCGCGATGACCGAGCTGGCCCGCTCTCTGGCTGGGGCGTTCGCGCTCGTCATAATGTTCCGCGACAGGCCGGACGAGATATGGTGCGCCAGGAGAGGTTCTCCGCTCGTCGTGGCTAACTCGGACGAGGCTAGTTACTGTGCTTCGGATCCAACCGCGCTGCTGGAGTTCACCCATGATCTTTTTTTCCTGGAGGAGGGAGAGATGGCCGTGCTGAAGCCTGGAGGCGTCAGTTTCTTCGGCTTCGACGGCGTGCCGCGCGATAAGGCGCCCATTCATCTGAGCTGGGACAGCATTATGGCGGACAAGGGGCAATACGAGCACTTCATGCGCAAGGAGATAGGGGAACAGCCGGACGTAATGCGCCTCACGATCGACGCCCACACCGATGTAACGAGCGTCAGCATGGAGAAAAGCCTCAATCTGCCCAAGGATATCATAAAGCGGATTCGCAGGATACACCTTGTGGCGTGCGGCACGTCACATTACGCGACGCTCTTGGCCTGGAACATCATGGAATCGCTCGACTGCGAGATCGAAGCTAGTGTCGACGTCGCATCAGAGTACAGATACCGCAATGTCCACGGCGGGGACGACACCCTCGCCATATTCGTCTCTCAGAGCGGCGAGACCGCCGACACGTTGGCCGCGGCCCGTCTCGCCCGCTCTAAAGGAACCCATTGCATAGCGATAACAAACGTGAGGGGTTCCACAATAGACCGGGAGGTTGAGAACACCCTTCTCTCCCTCGCCGGACCGGAGATAGGCGTCGCGGCCACCAAAACCTTCATGGGCCAGATAGGCCTTCTCGCCCTGCTGGTGATGCAAATCCTCAAGGATCGCGGCGTCCTGTCGGCCAATGACGAGGCCCGTATCATAGGGAGCATGAGGACGCTCCCGGCCCACATGGACTCGATTCTGGAGCGCGAGGGCGAGATCAGGGCGCTGGCGGAGAAGTACGCCGGCTCTCGCGGTTTTTTCTTCATAGGCCGGAGGGAATGCGTACCATTGACGATGGAGGGCGCTTTAAAGCTGAAGGAGATAGCTTACCTTCCGTCAGAGGCCTATGCCGCCGGCGAGATGAAGCACGGGCCGATAGCTATGCTGGACGAACATCTCCTAGTGGTCGCGCTTGTCCCGAACACAGACCTCCGCGAGAAGACGCTCTCGAACGTCGCGGAGTGCCGCGCCCGCAACGCGCCCATACTCCTGATCTCCACCGAAGGCGACGCTGAGGCGCGTGAACACGCCGACGACGTCATCTACCTCCCCAGTGTCGAGCGCGAGCTGTTCCCCTTCCTGGCCGTCATCCCGCTTCAGCTCTTCGCGTATCACGTGGCGAGGACACTGAAACGAGACATCGACATGCCGAGGAACCTGGCGAAGAGCGTGACCGTGGAGTAGTTTGTCCTGGCCGCCCCCCCCCAAAACCGGAGGGCGGCCAGGACAGCCGGTTCACGGATCACAGATATGACAAAGGCTATTTGCGCTTCCTTCGCCTCGTCGCGGCGAAGCAGATCATCCCGACTCCAGCGAGTACGGCGGCGCAGACGGCCCCCGCGTTGCATCCGCCTGTTCCGTCGTTCGCGCCCCAACTCGACGAGCCGCCTGGGACGGCTGGTTTGGCGCCGTCCTGTGCTGGGTTGGACGGATTATCCGGAGTTGGCGTGGGCGTCGGTTCCGGCGTCGGCACTGGGTCACCCCTTTTCTTCACCGTAATCGTATTGGCGCCTGTAAACATTGTATTTGTCTCTAGTTCAGTCAACTTGAAGTTCAGAGACGCTTCGCCCTCCTGCATAATACCAGTATCAGTAAACAAGTTGATATAACAGACTTTTTCGGTGATTTCGTGGAGTAGGCCGTACGCGAGTCCCATTCCGTTGTAATCAACGTAGACATTCTTCTGCGCGTATATCGCAAGATCGAGCCTGATTTGCGTGTAAAAGTCCTCCAAATAAATCGTATCCGGCGTGATGTTCGTCACCAGATTCACCGCATCGACCTCAACGCGATTGACGGAAGTCTGGCCATCGTTATCGTCCGCTACTATGGCAAAATCGTATTTCCCCGCATTAGGAAGAACGGTGATGAACTCTCCATCGGCCCCCGACGCGTCGATCTGGCAAAGGGAGTTGAAGCCGTCCGGCCCTGTGATATTGATAAAAGCGCTCTTTACAGGGGACGAAAATGTGACTTTGAAGTTGGCGTTATTCCCGATCACCGCCATCCGGGGCGCCACCTCCGCCGTGACAACACCCGTCGCGTTCT
>JAITNX010000068.1 GCA_031290235.1 Synergistaceae bacterium
CCTTGTTGGTGCCCCAAACCCGAAAGGCCCGTATGTCCGACTTTGGTCAGCCAGGAAAATACGTATGCTTATGGAGCAGTGAATATTTCAGATGGTCAATTTGAAAGTCTTGTTTTGCCTCATTGCGACACAGACTGTATGCAGATTTTTTTGGATACAATATCCTCGCGCCATATGGGTGAAAAGATAATAATGGTTGCGGATGGCGCCGGCTGGCATAAGTCGCACTCGCTAATGATTCCGGAAAATATGCGTATGCTGATTTTGCCGCCGTACTCTCCTGAATTGAACCCTGTCGAGCACATATGGGATGAATTGAGGGAAAAGGGTTTTCATAATCGGGTATTTTCGAGTCTCGACGCATTAGAGGATCATTTAGTCGACGAACTTTTCAGACTCGAAAACCACCCAGAGGTTAGTTATCAATTACTGCGTGGCCATGGATTATTAATGCTCTAGTGAATTAGAAATAGAACAAGCCTCCGCGGAGTATTGTCCCTGGCGAGATGTTTTCTTATTTTAAATTCTTCGCGCATGGACCACGTCTCCTACGTAGAAGACTCTCTCGCCCCAGTCGCCGGATACGATTATCGCGCCGTCCTCCGTTATTCCTGTCGCGGTTCCGGCAAATTCGCCGTCCGCGGTTATTATCCTCACTCCACGCCCTATGGTGCCGCATAGCGACTCATAAACAGCGGCAAGCTCGCGCCTGCCCTCCACGGTCGAAACGAGGCGAGCCGCGCCATCCAGCTCAGCCAGTACGGAGGCCAGGAGCGACGGCAGGTCGTATTTGCCTCCGGTTTCGGCGCGAAGGGACGTCGCGCCCGGCCTGTCGGGAGAATCCGGCGTGACCAGTTCATCCTCCGTCCCATTTACGTTTATCCCAATGCCCAATACCGCGTATTCAATCGCGCTCTCGGCGCCTGTACAATCGCAGATTATCCCGCAGATCTTTTTTTCTCCCACAAGAACGTCGTTCGGCCATTTGATGGCGACGCGTGACGCGTCGATGCCGTCGATTTTTTTGAGGGAACGCGCCGCGGCGACGGCAGCGGCGAGGCCAAGCATCGCAACGTGCCTGGGGCTGACTTCGGGCCTCATTACAACGGAGAACGTCAAGTCTCTCCCCGGGACCGTCCTCCACACGCGGTCGCGCCTGCCGTGCCCCGCGCTCTGGGAGTCGGCGACGAATACGGCTCCGTCAGGCTCGCCTCGCCTTGCGGCATCCTTTGCCGCCGTCTGTGTGGATGTCATCTCCAGTGCCGAGTGGATTATCGTCCCGAGTCCGCCTGATGATTTTTTCCCGGCCAAACTCCAGTCTATTCCAGTGCCTCCAGCCGAATCAGCCAATTCAAAGCCCTCCAGTCTCTCGCGTTCGTCGCGGATTATACCAATTTGAATCAAAGGCCTGAAGGGTGAAGCGTAAAAACCAGGTTATATCATTATTCAGGCAAATCAAATTTTAAAATCAAAAAAAGGTTTTTTCAATGCGTCCTGTTGAATAATATCCGGCAAACGATATACTAAATCTGTGCTGCCGCGTCGGCTCGCAGATCGGGGACGCTGCGCCAATTCAGAAGGGAGAGTGTCATAAATGTATAAAATAGTTCTGCTGCGTCATGGAGAGAGCGATTGGAATAAGGAGAACCGCTTCACGGGGTGGACGGACGTGCCGCTGTCGGAAAAGGGTATTTCCGAGGCAAAGTCGGCAGGCGCGCTGCTCAAAAAAGAGGGGATGTCGTTTGACGCGGCATTTACATCGGTGCTGAAGCGGGCGATCAAGACGCTTTGGCTTGCGCTTGAGGAAATGGACGAGATGTGGATTCCAACGACATTCACCTGGAGGCTCAACGAGCGCCACTACGGATCGCTGCAGGGACTCAACAAAGCGGAGACAGCTGAGAAGTACGGCGACGATCAGGTCAAGATCTGGCGCCGCAGCTACGACGTCCGCCCGCCGCTCCTCGATAAGAGCGATGAGCGTTATCCGGCACGTGATCCGAGGTACGCGAGCCTCGCCCCCGACGAGATACCGGCTGGAGAGTGCCTCGCCGACACAGTTGCCAGGGTCGTGCCCTACTGGAAGGGAGTCATTGCGCCGGAGATAAAGGCCGGCAAAAAAATAGTGATAGCCGCGCACGGCAATAGCCTGCGCGCCCTTGTGAAGCATCTCGACAATATACCTGAGGCCGACATCCTGGAGCTGAATATACCGACAGGCGTCCCTCTCGTATACGAACTCGACAGTGAGCTGCGCCCGGTTTCTCACTCGTATCTCGGCGACCAGGCGGCCATAGCGGCAGCTGCGGCCGCGGTCGCGAACCAGGGCAAGGCAAAGTAGACATAAACCAGGCTATACCATTAATTTAAAATTAATCGAGACTGAGTCGCAGAGGTTGTACTTCGCGAATCTGCGAAGACACTTTTTTATGTGCGTTGAGAGGGAACGGCGGTTCGCCGCCCCCTCCTCCCACCAGAACGAGTCGGCGTGCAGCACGCTCTCGCGCTTGTCGGTTCGCATCTCGATCCTCCCCACGAACCTGTCTCCGCAGATGACAGGCAGCACGTAGTAGCCATATTTCCGTTTATCCGCCGGGACGTACACCTCCCACTTGTAGTGGAAGCCAAAGATCTCCTGAATCAGCCGACGATCCCACATAATGTTGTCGAGCGGCGCTATTATGCGGACATTGTCCTCCGGTATCGAGTCCTCGGCGCATGACGACAGCAGCTGTATATATTCGCTCGCGATGTAAAACGGGTATTGCGATCCCTCGACCTCGACCCCCGTTATCGTTCCATCGCTCTCCAGCGATGCGAACGCCTCGTTTCTGCATCCCCCGTTCCAACTCAGCGTCCCGAGCCAGGCGTCACCGCCCCTGTTCCACAACAGTCCTATACCGCGAATCCTTCGCAGCACGAGCCAGCGTCGGTAATCCTCCTCCTCGGTGTTCGGGTCAGCCATGCCGTATATGTCCTTTGGGATAAAATTACCCGCGAGACAATAATATCTGCGGGTTCCTTTCCTGTGGTGCACTACGACCACTCCAGCCAGCAGCATACATTCGAGCGCGGCCTTGGCGAGGCGCTGATTGCCCCAGTACCAGTCTACCTTCTCGTCCATGTCGAAGTCGGAGGAACAGGCGAACTCGTTCTCGCCCAAATAATCCAGTATGACCGAGACCGCTCCCTCGAATTTTTTGTAGTGCGGCATGATGAAGTCCCTGTTGCGCGAGAAATATGGCCAGTCCTCCACCGCGCTGATCGACATGTTCTTGTCCCATACGTCGAAGAGCCTCCGCTCCGAATAGAGCAGCCTCTCGACACCCCCCCTCCTGTAGTCGGGACACCTCGACTGAAGGACAAGGTCCGGGTTGCGCCCAACGATGTCGAGCGGATCGAACTGGATGCACCCAACGCTGCGAATGTACTCAGCTATATCGTCCACCCTGATGCTGGCGCTGTCGGTCAGATGGTGATAGCTGATCATAAAAACACGAGCTGCCCGTTGGGTTATGCGTATGCGGTCCATATCGGCCCTCTCTCACCGATATTATGATATATATGACTCATATACGTCAGATCGGGACGACGCCCACCAGCAGGGACAATATGACGGAGGTTATGCTGAAAGCCCATATCCATGGCAGAGAATATCTTATGTGATCCCCAAGATCGAGGTTTATCAGCCCAAGCCCTATGTATACAGCCGGCGTCATCGGGCTGACCATTATGCCGATGTTCTCGGCTATTATGAGAACCCGCGCCACGTTCTCCGCTGGCACTCCGAAATTTCCACACACGCCTATCACGACAGGCAGGAGGCCGTAGTAAAACGCGTCAGTGCCGAGGCACATGATGAGAGGCACTGCCAGGAAAGCTAAAAGTATGTGTGTGAAGCGGCCAATGGATGGGGGTATGACTCCAACTATGGCCAGGGCCATTTTATCGAGCATTCCGGTGTTGGAAAGCACCCCTGTGAAAACCCCGGCCGCGAACAGCGTTACTACCATAGTCATCGCCGCGACGCCGTATTTTTTCAACTGGCGGCTCTGCACTCCGAGATCCCTGATATTGGCAACAAGCCCAACGGCGAGTGCGATCATGAACGTAAAGGGGGCTGGCAGCGCGTCAAGCACCAGGATAACGATGACTGCCGCGGTAAGGAAGTAATTGAAAATCATAAGCCCGCTCCGCGACGGATCGATCAACCGCCCGCCCGCTTCCGAAACCCCTTTTCCACCGGTCGTCTCCGCATCGCCGTCGGCGCCGACCGCGAAATTACCGGCGGAGCCTAGCGCCTCCAGCCGCTTTTTTTGCATCTTGCTCAGAAAATAAGTGATTATGAAAACGATGCCGAGATTGATCACCTGCATTGGAATCAGCGGCCGCCAAAGGGACGCGGCTTCGACCCCCATCACGGACGCCGACCGGATGGTTGGCCCCGCCCACGGAAGCACGTTCATCACCCCGATCGATATGCAGACTATGAGCATCAGGTTCCTTCTGTCCAGCTTCATTTTTTTAAAGACCGGCGCCATGGCCGATATTGTGATGAGGAACGTCGCGGCCCCAGCGCCATCGAGATGGATTATGGCGGCAATGGCAGCGGTCGCCAGCATCACGGCTGTGACGCTGTTTCCGGCGACTTTCATCAGCTTGCTCACAATCGCGTCGAACACGCCAACATCGCTCATCAGAGAAAAAAACGATATCGAGAATACGAATAGGGACACAGTCCCGATCATGCTTTTTATCCCTTCCGAGGCGAACTTGCCGATCTCCGTCATGCCAAATCCAGCGGCGAGGGAGGCCAAAACAGGCAACAGGATAAAAGCCACTGGAGGAAGCAGTCTTTTTGTTACAAGACAAAAAACCAGTAATAGAACCATGACGAAACCAATTGCCGCTAACAACATCATTTTACCCCCTCTCCAGCCATTCCATGGCCGGTATCAGCATAATCTAAATGATCGGACGCGTTTTTTCAACGGTACTTTTGGTTTTCGTGTACATATTTCTGCCAAGTTTTCAGATAAACAACTGACCGGCGGCCATTTGACATATCCTTCCCTAGTGTATTTTATATGGCGCAGCCCTGTTTAGAGACGCCCGTTGAACTTTTTCCCGACGGTTGAACTTTTCCCTCGGAGGTTATATAGTATCCGACGTAATTATAATCATTTTGACCAAGGGGTGATCGGGAAGCCGGATTGATTTGCTATAGCCGGCGCGGTTCCTGCTGATATGTCGTTGGTCCTGCCGTGCGTGGAGCGCGGTATTTTTTTGATAAAAGTCAAACGCGGGAGGGATGCGAGGTTGATACGTACGATACGCAAGAGAGATGGAAGACAGGTCGGCTACGACCGGGGAAAGATAGCTACAGCCATAGCGAAGTCCTTCGCCGCCACCGGGGAGGAGAACTACGCGGCTCGCGACGAGTCGGCGGCGGAGCGGGTGGCCAAGGTTGTTGAGGAAAGGATCGAGGGGACCGGGCTCATATCGCCGTCTGTGGAACAGATTCAGGACGTCGTCGAGGGGGCGCTGATCGACTGCGGATATGTAAAGACCGCGCGCGCCTACATCCTCTACAGGGCGGAGCGCAGCAAGGTGCGCGAGATGAATACCTCGCTCATGAAGACGTACGAGGAAATAGCTTTCAAGAGCGCCATCGAGTGCGACAACAAGAGGGAGAACGCGAATATCGACGCGGATACGCCGATGGGGACAATGCTCAAGTATGGTTCGGAGGGCGCGAAAAAATTCTACGAGATGTTCGTAATAGACCCCAGATTCGCGGCGGCACACAAGGCGGGGGACATACACATTCACGACCTCGACTTCTATACACTGACGACGACGTGCTGCCAGATCGATCTCCTAAAGCTATTCGAAGGCGGATTTTCAACGGGGCACGGCGTCCTTCGCGAGCCGAACGATATCGCCTCGTACTCCGCGCTCGCCTGCATAGCTGTCCAGAGCAACCAGAACGACCAGCACGGAGGGCAGAGCGTGGTCAACTTCGACTACGCAATGGCGCGAGGCGTGGCAAAGACTTATACGCGAAAGTACCGCGAGCTTCTGACGACGGCCTTTTCTCTTCTGAGCGGCCAGGGGAGCTACGAAAAAATAAAGGAAGTCCAAAAGACGCTGAAGGAGAACGGGTTCGTCCCCGGCCTCGAAAACGGGGGTTATATGGCGGCCGAGCTGGAGGCGCTGATCTCGTCGGGGTTTAGCGAGGAAGAAGCCGAGCGGGCTCAAAAGTTCGCCGCGACGAGGGCGAAAGAGGACACGGAGAGGGCCTCGTACCAGGCCATGGAGGGGCTGATCCACAACCTCAACACCATGCACTCGCGCGCTGGGGCACAGACGCCGTTCTCGTCGATAAATTACGGCATGGACACATCGCCGGAGGGGCGCATGGCTGTCCGGTCCGTCCTGCTCGCCACTGAGGCGGGACTTGGCGGAGGGGAGACGCCCATATTTCCCATACAGATATTCCGCGTCAAGGAGGGTGTCAGCTTCAATCCCGGAGACGTCAACTACGACCTCTTCCAACTCGCCTGCCGCGTCTCTGCCAAGAGGCTCTTTCCAAACTTCTCATTCATGGACGCGCCGTTCAACGCCAGGTACTACGTGCCGGGGCGGCCTGAAACCGAGATAGCCTACATGGGGTGCCGCACAAGGGTCATAGGCAACGCCCACGACCCGTCCCGGGAGATAAGCAACGGGCGCGGCAACCTGAGTTTCACCACGATAAATCTGCCGAGGCTCGCGATAAAGTCGCGCGGCAGCGTCGCGGCCTTCTTCTCCGACCTGGACGCAAAGATGGACCTGGCGATTCAGCAGCTGATGGAGCGGTTTAAAATACAAAGCTCACGCAGGGTGAGGAACTACCCTTTTCTTATGGGGCAGGGCATCTGGCTGGACAGCGAAAAGCTCGGGCTGGACGACGAGGTGGGATCAGTGCTTCTCCATGGGACTCTGTCGATGGGCTTCATCGGGCTGGCGGAGGCGCTGAAATCACTCACGGGGGCTCACCACGGGGAGAGCGCGGAGTCTCAATCGCTGGGACTCGACATAGTCAGGTTCATGAGGCAGAGGCTCGACCGCGAGACCGAGTCCACTGGGATGAACTTCACGCTTCTCGCCACGCCAGCGGAGGGACTGTCGGGGCGGTTCGTCCGGATAGACGCGAGGGAGTTCGGGGCCATCCCAGGCGTGACGGACAGGGAGTACTACACGAACAGCTTTCACGTTCCCGTCTATCACAGCATAACGGCGGCAAAAAAAATCTCCCTCGAGGCACCGTATCACGAGCTGACCAACGCAGGGCACATCACGTACGTGGAGCTTGACGGCGACGCGTCGCAGAACCTGGAGGCTTTTGAACGCGTCGTCCGCCACATGGCGAAGTGCGGCGTCGGTTACGGGTCGATAAATCATCCGGTGGACCGCGACCCCGTCTGCGGCTACAACGGGATAATAGGCGACAGGTGCCCTAAGTGCGGCAGATCCGAGGGGGACGGGGAGAGGAGCTTCGAGCGCATAAGGCGCATCACCGGATATCTCGTGGGCACTATTGAGCGGTTCAACAACGCCAAGCGCGCCGAGGAGAGGGACAGGAAGAAGCACGGCTTGTAAAAAATAAAATATTAAAATGAGGATACAGTCCATAGTACGGGAATCCATAGTGGACGGCCCTGGCATAAGATACGTCGTGTTCGCCCAGGGCTGCCCTCATAACTGTCCCGGCTGCCACAATCCCCAGACCCACGACCCGGCGGGGGGCAGTGAGATGACGGCACAGGAGCTGATCGCCGACTTCGAGAGGGAGACGGAGGAGAACCCTCTCCTGGATGGAGTGACGATATCGGGCGGCGAGCCGTTGACACAGTCGGCGGAACTCGCGCGATTCGCGGAGGCGGTTCGGGCCATGGGGTTCAGCGTATGGCTCTACACCGGCTATACCATAGAGGAGATAGCCATGAGCCAGAATCGGGAAGAACTGTCCCTCGTGTACGCCGCGGACGTACTCGTAGACGGGAAATTCGAGATGAGCAAAAAGACCCTTGAGAAACGGTTCGTTGGTAGCGGCAATCAGAGGATTATAGAGCGTCCAAAATTGTATATTCATACAATCCGCAATTCTGACGGCTGAGCTATAGTAGAAATTACGGATCAGAGAGGATAAGCTGGTCCAACGATTCCGGAGGTGATGCGATGCAGGATGATTTAAACGCGGAACCGACAGATTCGATTTTCAGGCGCACAAGAGGACAGAAATTGAACTTCCCATTATGAATTTCTACTTCTTAGGGTAACTGAAATTCCTCTCAAAATCTCTACCGTCGTCGTCCCAACCGCCAGGCTGGGACGACGACGATTTTTTTTACGAAGCGTTTCTCATTCGGCGTGCGACACCCCTAAAATGGCGCTGCGCCGATGTCACATGAAAAACACTTTGGGGGTGACGCAAATCGCCCTCTTTTCATTTCCTGATGTTTGTCTTATATTCCCATGAGGAGGTGAAGATTTTATGAAATATAAAATATTTGGGGCTGGCATTTTGCTGCTAAGCATTTTCCTGGGCGCACGGATCACGGGGGCAGCCATGAGCGATCAGGAGTTCATAATGCTTTTTCAAAACTGGAACCCTCGGGAGATAAAGGCGGCGATCGAGGCGGGAGCGAATGTAAACGCGCGAATTAAAGCGCTAGATGAAGAGGGAGGAGAAGAATGGACTCCTTTGATGATGGCGTCTGCTTGGGGAGGAGATCTGGAAATATTGTCCATTCTGCTCAGGGCTGGCGCCGACGTGAACGCACGGGATGATGACGGGAGGGGCGTTTTGGCTTGTGCCACGATCTGGGGAGGGCCTATCTCGCCCGAGATAGTCGCGACTCTGCTGGAGGCTGGCGCCGACGTGGACGCACGGGACAATGAAGGAGAAACCGCGCTGACGCTCGGTATCTACAAATGCAGCCCCGAGGTAGTTACGGCCCTGATTGAAGGCGGCGCCGACGTGAACGCGCTGAATAATGCGGGGGAAACGGCTCTGATGAGGGCGGCATGGTGTGGGAAATATGAGATGTTACCCGTTTTACTGGCGGCGGGCGCCGATATCAACGCCGCCAGTAAATCTGGCAGGACAGCCTTGATGTTGTGCGTGCTTAAAGAGGAGTTTTTCAGTTTTGACGAAAACGATCAAAAAGTGCTCCCCATTTTGCTCAAGGCGGGAGCTGACGCGAAGGCGCGGGATAAAGACGGCAAGAGCGTGATGGATTACGCGGACGAGAATCCGGAAGTAAAGGGCACCGATGCTTATCGGCTGCTGAAGGAGGCCAGTAAGTGAGGCGCGTTCGCTAACGAAGCGGCGGCCCTTTATTCGATGATCCAGCGTGGCTAATGCCTGAGCTCGATCCTGAGCCAACATGGCAGTCATAAATATTGTATCCCACATATTTCCCCAAAGTGCCGGAATTTCCTGCAAACGATAGCTGTCGCAGGAATAGTATTCACAAATACCGGCGGACTTGGTGCTGATATTTTTCGTAAGTTTGCCCGAAGCGGGCGTGGAGGAACTTTTCTTCATTGAGGATTTGGAGGTGGATACAGGCGGCGGCGATTAGGAAAAAAACCAGGAAAAACCAAGTGGGATAGATCAGGAAAATCCCGCAGAAATAAAGGTTCATGAAGACAAAGACGGGGTTACGGCTGAGGGCGAACGCGCCCGTGGTGACAAGGTGGTTGCTGCCGCGCTCGTCAATACCAACCCGCCAGGCGGTGCCAAAAGAGATGGTGGCGGCGATAAAGATAATATTTCCGGCAAGAGAAAGGGCGAGGCCGAACCAGCTCAGAGCGGGGAGATCCCAACAGAGTGGGGCAGAGAGCCGGGGCTGCCCGAGGGCAGTGGCAGCGACTTGCATTGTCCAAAAAACCAGTGCGGGCATGAGGAGGCCTTCCAGCAGCCGGGGGATTAGTTTTTTGCCCCGAACGAGGGTAAAAACTTTAATGCCTTGCAACGTCAGACACGCCGCCCGCCCCAGAAAAACCAACCAAAACAGCAAGAGTAGGGTCAACACGAGAAAGTTAATCATTATGAGAGTGATTATAGCATTGAGCTGGAGAACTCGTCTTCCGGCAATATTTATCGGCAGTGGTTGAAAAATGTGCGGCTGACGTTATACTGACCAGAGTCAGTGGTCGATTCGCCAGTTTGCGTCTCGAACCGGAATGACATACCATATACTAGGGAGGAATGGATATAGTGAAGGAAACAGTAGCCTTGATAAAAGAAGCGGGAGTGTTCCACATCGCGACAGTGGACGGGGATCAGGCGCGCGTGCGCCCGTTTGGGTTCATTATGGAGTTCGAGGGCAAGATGTATTTCACGACCGGCAACAAGAAGGATTTCTACAAGCAGGCCAAGGCCAACCCCAAGGTGGAGATATCCGCCATGCTTGAGGGGCGCAGATGGCTGCGATTGTCGGGCGAGGCCGTCTTTGACGGAAACGCAGCGGCAAAGAGGCAGGCGTTCGATGTGTTCCCGAATTTCAAGGACATGTACCAGACGCCGGAGAATCCGGTGTTCGAGGTCTTCTACCTCAAGAACCCGACCGCTACTCTCTACTCGTTCACGGACGCGCCTAAGAAGATACTCTGATACTGCACTCGCCATATAGATATTGAGAAATATTGCGCGAGGAGTGATTTGCAGTGGTGAAAAAGATTTTTCTGGCAGTCCTGTTGACCCTGATGACAGCGGGTTCCTGTATGGCGGCCGAGGAGCGCTTGACTGACCCGGAGGCAGAGCCGGCGGACTTCAGGGGATTGAAGTGGGGACAGGAGATGTCCACAATTTCTGATCTTGTAGAGACATATCGCCAGGAGGACGGCAGCGAGGTAATATGCAAGAGGAATGGCGACGACCTGACCTACGGGGCGGCCCGTCTTCACGCCATTGAATATGTATTCATCGATGGCAAGCTATCGAGAGTGTCGATGATAGCAAAGGGCGAGGCGGACGAGAAAGCCCTTCTCGACGAGGCCAAGGCGATTTACGGCGATGAGACGCTGGAGATGGATGGCGATTATATATGGCGATTCACCGAGGTGAGAGTCATGTTCAGCAAAGAGCCGTCTATGGGACAATCCGTGCTGTTCTACGCCTATATGCCTGGCGCGTGACCGCGTGACAATTTCAACCGATACCTTAAAAAGCGCGAGAACCCCCTTACCCAAGGGAGGTTCTCGCTAATCTATAATTACATCTTACAACGCTGTTATT
Source organism: Synergistaceae bacterium (assembly GCA_031290235.1). Classification (GTDB taxonomy): domain Bacteria; phylum Synergistota; class Synergistia; order Synergistales; family Synergistaceae; genus JAIRWR01. The sequence continues at coordinate 11,291 of JAITNX010000068.1, forward strand.
GTAATATCGGGCCTTTTTGCCGGATACTTTAGGCTTCTTGAAAATTTTTTTAACATCTTCATATCGCTTCGCGTTCTACACGCGACGCGGTTCAGTTTAAATGGGAGGAATCCGGTTGAGGATCGAGGTAGCGCCAGAGGTTTTTGCTATGTTCCCAGGGTATGCCAGACATGTGTTGATCACGTCGGGCGCGGACAACTCCGGCGAGCCGGAGGATCTCGTGGCCATGCTGCGGGAGGCGGAGGAGGCGGTGCGCGCGGACGCGGCGTTCGCCGACATCAAGGCACATCCGAGGCTCGCCTCGTGGAGGAGCGCGTTTGAGAAGTTCGGGATAAACCCCAATCAGTGCCCGCCGTCTATAGCGAATCTCATAAAGCGGGTCAGGTCTGGTAAAAATCTGCCTTACATCAACAAGCTCGTCTGCATATTCAACATAATAAGCATGAGGTATGTCATACCGGCCGGGGGCGACGACATGGACAAGGTAAAGGGCGGCGTTCTCCTTGGTTTAGCCTCTGGCGAGGAGACTTATGTGCCCCTGGGATCGCCGGACAAGGTCGAACGTCCGAAACCAGGCGAGGTGATACTGTATGATACCGGAAACCTCGACGTGTTCTGCCGGGCCTGGTGCTGGAAGAATGGCAACCCGAGCCGCATAGAGGAGTCAACCAGGCGGGTCGCGATAAACCTCGAAGCCCTGCCGCCGGTTTCCCCGGACGAGGGCAGGACTGCCGCGGAGGAAACAGCGGAACTTCTCAGGCGATTTTGCGGAGCGGACGTGGCCATTCATCGGCTTTCGTCCGAAAATCCAGGCATGGAGCTTGCCTCATGAAAAAACAGGGGCTCCCGTCTTGAACGGGCCCCTGCTTTAATTGACAGCAAACGTGGGTGGTGAAGGTGCGTGGATCTGTGAAAGGAAGTTTTGGAAGGTTCAAATGTATAATTTAGTTATACATAAGCAAAATTAATTTATCAATCTGGATCAGAAGGCCGCGATCCTCTTTCCGTAGGCCACGCAATTATCGGCGCTCTCCCCGTCCGGGGTCTCCTGGACTATCAGGCCGTCGTCCAGCAGTTTCACGCCGGCTTCCTTCAGTTGAGAGGACCAGGTCCGCATCCATTCCCCGTCGCCCCAGCCGAACGAACCGAAGAGCGCGGCGCGGCGGCCTTTCAGCTTTGGCGTGATCGACTCCACAAAAGGCGCCATCTCGCTCTCCTCGACTGCCTCCGCCCCCATCGAGGGAGAACCCAAAACAACGATGTCATACCCGCCGACCTCGTCGGGTGAGGCGGATGCAACGTTTTTCGAGACGACCTCGGCGCCGGCGTCGCCAGCGCCTTTTGCTATAAGCTCGGCCATCTTCTCAGTGTTTCCTGTTCCGGACCAGTAGATAATTCCAATTCTTGCCATGTCCTGACCTCCTCGTAATTTTAGTACAAAATTTTTATCTTTAACTACGTATTTTATGCTGTTTATTATACTAAACTACGTAATTCCAAATTCCTACTCAAGAGCGCATTACGTGCTTTTTAATAGCGGATCTCTGATGCGAAGCATTGTTTTACGCTTTACCCTTCAGGCTTTTTATTCAAATTGACATGACATCAATATTTCAGCGCTCTCCGTCTCCGCCCTCCGGTACTCCTTGAACTTTCGCTGCGCGGCCGCCTCGTCTCCGTAAACCTTCCAGTAGCCGGACAGCTTTGAATTTCTGCCGCCATTTTCCATGAAGCCCTTCACGTCCTCGAGCGGATAACCGAGGAATATGCCGACCTCGTGCGGCAGCCCCGCCTCAAATCGCGATACCAGCCTCCGGATGTACGGCGCTACCGCGCCGCGCTCTTCGAATTCATACCCGAGTTCGGCCAGAAACTCGCGGGTCTCGTCATTATGGAGCTGATCGCGTAAAAGGCAGCTCCTGTAGATTAACAGCAGCACCGAAGTCTTTGAGCAGGATATCTCAGCAAATTCGAGCCCGTATCTTCTCCCTATCTCCTCCCTGACCGAGATCCATGCCGTCATCATATCACTGTCCCCGCGTGACAGATTTAGCAGCGCTCCGCACTTCAATCCCCCAATGACGGGTGCGGCAAAGCACACAATCATGGACTCTATGAATTTTGCCGCATCCTGCGTTCTCAGGAACATCATGAATCTCTGTAGTGTCGGCATTGGCGCCTCCTAAAGGCCATAGGGCAATCTTGTTAGTTGTTACTAACTTTCATCCCGCGCTAAAAATAAGGACGTCACATGGCGGCCCAATGTTCGCTTGGTTAAACAACATGGAGATATTACAGACGAAATAATAATTTGTCAATACCTCAATTTATCCCCTGTTATTCGCGCGGAAAATTTCTAGGTAATCATAAAAAAATTTATCGGTAAAGTCTTGACAAGAGAAATACCTGGTATAGAATGTTAGTATCTGCTAACCAAGAGGAATGGAGGCGTCGATTGGTAATTCACGGGATTTGGCTTTAAGATTGCGTATAAAATCAAAACACGAGGAGTTGTTGGTACCTAATGAAGAAATTTATTTTAGCTGCGGCAATTGTGGCGCTTATCGCGCTGGCGGCGCCGGCATTCGCCGCGACGAATCCATTTATGGACGTTCCGGCCAGCCACTGGGCATTCGACGCGGTGGCGCAACTTGCGGCCCGTGGGGTCATATCCGGATATCCGGAGGGGTCGTTCAAGGGTTCTCAACCATCGACGCGCTACGAGCTGGCCTCCATAGTGGCCCGCGCGCTCGCGAAGGTCGATCTCGACAAGGCCTCAAAGGAGGATGTCGATCTTCTGAAGAAGCTCGTAGTCGAGTTCAAGGACGAGCTTGACGTGCTTGGCGTCAGGGTGGACGGCCTCGACGAAAGGGTTGCGACGCTTGAAACAGACATCGGCGGCTGGAACATCACCGGCGAGCTCAACTTCAACGCAAAGTTCGGTCAGGATAACGGCAAGGACTGGTATGCGGACGACGCCGATTTCGACGGCGAGAACGAGTTCGAACTGGCCGACTACGTACTGTGGATCAGCAAGCGCATCGACGAGAACAGCCGCTTCGCCGCCAGGCTGGAGCGCGGCGACGGTCTCGAAACCGTATGGGCCAACTACTACGTCACGACAAAGCTCCCGTGGGACATCTCGCTGAGCGTCGGCCTTCAGGACATCGACTGGGAGGGCGACCTCGGGCTGTACATCGACAACGACGCCATGATCGGAGACTGGACCTTCAGCATGTTCCAGTTCGAGAGGGACTGGGGACTCGCCAACCTCAAGTTTCTCGTCGGCCGCGTGAACGACGACGCCGGTTTCCCCGGCGATCTTGAGGAAGACTCGGCTTTGGAGGACTTCGCCGGCCTTGAAAAATTCCTCATCGCCGGGCAGGCGAACTTCACATTTAGCGAGAAATTCCGCGCCGGCCTGCTGGCCTACTATTTCATCACGGACAATGAGATCTCGCTGCCGGACGGCAAGGAGACCGACCTGGGCCTCGGCGTCTTCGGGGCTTACGCCGGATATGCGTTTACTCCTGATATAGAGGGCAAGGCGCTCTATTATTACCAGACCCAGGGCGACACCCTGGCCGAGGCCTTGAGCGGATACGCGGCAAACTACGACGACTCCGCCAGCGCATGGAAGGTTATCCTGGATATCAAGCAGGACGCGCTCAAGTTCACCAGCCTGTGGCTGGAGTACGGGCAGATCGACAATAACTTCCTCACGAACGAGCGCTTCGGCCTTTATACAGACGATAATCTGGGCGCGATCAAATACAGCGGCAGCGGGACGAATCTGCTGTACAATATGCCGTACAACGGCAATTCGTCGAAGGTATACGGCGCGAGGCTCGATCAGGAGTGGAACGACAAATGGCGCACATACCTCCGCTACTTCGCGGTCAATCACGATACTGACGGCATCGACGACGCCGCTAACTGGAGCGTAGGGGTCGGGTATCGACTAAACCCGGCTGTCGAGTTCGAACTCTCCTACGACGCGATAGACTACGGAACAGGGGCGCAGAACGAGAGAAACGGCGACGACAACATAATCCGCCTGAGTACCTACGTGACGTTCTGATCCCAATGAGGTAAAATAGGCGTTAGGCGATGTAGCCCACGCGGCGTCCTATTGGCTGTGGGAACGCTAAAAAACCTTATACACTAAACTGGAGGATCACATGATGGGCATCGATGCAAAGAAAGCGGCAATTTTAGCGGCGACCTTTTTCCTGGGCGGCGCGGCTTACGCGGCAGTGACAAGCAGCGTTGGGCGCAGGGTGTGCGTGTCCCTCGTAGGCAAGGGCTTAAAGCTGAAGGACGGCGTAGCCTGTTCGCTGGTCACCGCTAAGGAGAACATAGACGATATCGTGGCGGAGGCAAGGCAGCAGAACGACGGATCCTGCTGCGACTGTGAGGAGACCGGCAACTCCAGGGCTTAGCTCTGGAACGAGGCCCATACATGAAATATGCCATAGCTCATGAGCTCCCCGGTCGCATTCGTCTGCGATGCGGTCGGGGAGCTTTTTCCAGGGACGACGCCGGCGTAATCGAATATCTGCTCGAATCACAGGACGGGGTTATGAGCGCCGAGGCGACTCACAAGACCGGCAGTATATTGATCCTGTTCTCCAATGGCGCGCGGGACGGAGTCCTCTCCGCCGTGAGGCTGATAGACAGGTCGTATCTCGATAACGAATCCCTGCCGGCGAGGCCCCGCGAGGAGAGCATCGCTGGCAGCGCGTTTGTCCTATTCGTCAGGAGCGTCCTGAACAGGTTGAGTCCGCTGCCGATTCGCCTGGCGATAAATACGCTGCGCTATATGCCGTATCTCTTTAGGGGGATAAAATCCCTCATCTCCGGAAAACTGGACGTCTCGGTGCTCGACGCCTCCGCCATAGGAGTTTCCCTGCTGTTGGGAGACGTATCGACGGCCGGCACGATAATGACGCTGCTGACGTTTGGGGACGTGCTGGAGAGCTGGACGAAGGAGAGGTCGAAGAGGCGTCTCGCGGAGGGGCTTGCGTTGAACGAAAGTTTCTTCTGGATAGAGAGGGACGGCGCCCAGGTGCGGATCCCGGCGAGCGAGCTGGCCATTGGCGACAATGTAGTGGTTCGGGCCGGTTCCGTCATTCCGGTGGACGGCAGCGTGGTCAGGGGCAACGCCAGCGTCAACCAGGCGATAATGACGGGCGAACCCCTGTCCCTGCACAGATATCCCGGCACGTCGGTGTTCGCCGGGACCCTCGTCGAGGACGGAGAGCTGATAGTCCGCGTGACGGCTTTCGACAGCGAAACCCGCATCAACAGAATAGTCAAGATGATAGACGAATCCGAGAACATGAAGGCGAAGATTCAGGACCGCGCGGAGAACATGGCCGACGGCATAGTCCCGTACAGCTTCCTGTTGGCGGGGCTGGCGTACCTCGTGACTGGGGATGTCGTCAAGGCGACGTCGGCCCTTTTGGTGGACTACTCCTGCGCGATCAAGCTCTCAACTCCGCTCGCCATACTCTCCGCTATGAGGGAGGGCACGAGGCACGGCATCGTCGCCAAGGGCGGCCGCATACTGGAGAAGATCGCGGAGGCCGACACGGTCGTCTTCGACAAGACAGGCACTCTGTCGGTGGCGTCGCCCACTGTGGCCGACGTCGTTCCCTTCGCTGGTTTCACCCGAAAACAGGTGCTGCGGACCTCCGCATGTCTTGAAGAGCACTTTCCTCACTCCATAGCGCGCGCCGTCGTGCGGAAGGCGGAGGAGGAGAACCTTCAGCACAGGGAGGATCACGCCGAGGTCGAGTACTCGGTGGCTCACGGGATAGTCTCGCACATAGGTGACGTCCGGGTGATAATAGGCAGCGATCACTTTGTCCTGGAGGACGAACACACGCCGATAAGCGACGTGGAGAGGGATATCATAAGCGGCCTCTCTCATCACTACTCCCTCCTGTATCTCGCGGCCGGAGGCCGGCTCGCCGGCATCATCTGCATAGAGGACCCAATACGTGAGGAAGCCGCTGGAGTCGTGGCGGACCTCCGAGGGGAGGGCATAAAAAATATCGTCATGCTCACCGGTGACAACTACAACAACGCGGAGTACGTTGCGCGGGAGCTGGGCATCGACTGTTTCCGCGCCCAGCTGCTGCCGGAGCAGAAGACGGAGTTCGTCCAGAAGCTGAAGGACGAGGGCAGATGCGTAATAATGATAGGCGACGGGATAAACGACTCGCCGGCGCTGAGCGTGGCCGATGTCGGGATAGCGATGAAGGAGAGCGCCGACATAGCGCGTGAGATATCCGACGTTGTGCTGACTCACAACGACCTGAAATCCATAGTGACAGCGAGGAAAATTTCAACCGGCGTCATGAGGCGGATTCACAAAAACTACGTCTTCATAGTGGCCGTAAACTCCGCGCTGCTGGCAATGGGCCTATCAGGCGTGATAACCCCCGCCTCGTCCGCCCTGTTTCACAACGCCTCGACCATAGGCGCCAGCATGAGCAGCATGAGGCCCCTGCTGGAGGAGTAATTCCAATTTTGAGTCAAATATGCTTTTATTTGACTCAAAATTGGAATGCGCGACACGATGTCGCGCCGCGCAATGCGCAGCATTGCGGCTTCTCTAAATCAAACGCGCAGGATGCGCGTTTGACTTAGAATTAGAATAAAACCGGGTTCCGCGTATATTTTTATTTTGTTTCAGCTGCCCTCAGCAGTCTGTTTCGCACGGCGGAACCGAGGTCCTCGTCATCGGGGAGGTCGGCGATTATCATGTCGCTGCCGCTGGTCTCCATTTCCCTCATTGCGGAAAACAGACCCTTTGCGTATTTTTCCATCGATGGGAAGAGCCTGGCTGTGAACGCACCCTCTGGGGGCTGCCTCATTCCGATGTAGCACCATTTATCCTCACCGGTCATTATAAAGACGTCCTCATCAGGCCCGCTCCAAAGTTTCAGCGGGATTGCAGGAGCGTAGTGTCTGTGTGTTGTGCCTGGAGACCTTTTTTTCAGCTCGTCATAGGGATCGACGCAGATGTCCACGATTCTGGACAGCATCTCCCGCGTCACGCCGCCGGGGCGGAGTATCGC
>JAITNX010000150.1 GCA_031290235.1 Synergistaceae bacterium
AGTTCGGGGGGACGGGGTTCTGAAAATCGCCGCGCGAATCCATCGCATGGCGCTCCTTTGCTCTGTCGCGCTTCTGCTGACGGCGGCCTCCGTCTGCGCCGGGGCGGCCTCCGAAGACGAGCGCGCCCATTTCTCCGACAGCGCCTTGATCGTGAGGACCGAGCGGCTGATAAAGGCCGCGCTGGAGATAACGGGCGAGGACTGGCCGCCGGAGCGCGTGAACGAGCGGATCGCGTCTCTCCGTCAGGAGCTGGAGCAGCTCGACGCCGCGACAGCTGACGACACTGACGGATACAGGATTCTCGTCGAATGGCTCCTGAGCGTCTATGAGGCGTACGAAAAAATTATCGCGCCAGGCGCGTCCAACATTGCCAGCGACAGCCCAGCCGCCTATGAAACCCCAACTCCGCCATTTTCAGTCAGGTTCTATGACGACTTTCGTTACGAGAGCGAGCGCACGGCCTTGAGATTCTCGGGCAGCGAGCTCCTGGTGAAAAATGGGGCCGATCAGCTCGAGGCCAGGATAACAAACTACAGGCGGCAGCAAAACACGGTGAACTCCATCGAGAGGAGGACGGGCGACGGAGCCGGCCCAGAGCCGGAGCGGAGATTTCAGAGACTGCTGCTGGAGCTGGACATGGCCCAAATCCTGATCAAAGCGCAGGATCTGAAGGACGCGAAGGAATACAGCTTGCGCTTCTCCGATGTCAGCAAGAGCAACGAGAAATTTCTCATGTACGTGCGCGAAAACTTGTCCTTCCGCGAGGACGAGCTGGCCTCCATACTCGACGGCGTCGCCGCGAAGATCAAGGAGCGCCACGCTGAGCTCAGTGAGACGACCTCGCTGCTGGAGGAAGCCGAGAAAGCGCTGGCCGCGTCGTCAGGCCTCCTGGGCGCCAACATCCGGCTCGCCTCGGGCAGACAGAGGCGAGTGGAGATATACAGGACCTCCGGCGCGTCCGCCGAGGCGGCGGAGGCCGCCCTCGCGGTGGCCCGTTTTCTGGTGGATAATTTCAAAATCTCGAGCCTTTTCAACGAAATCAGCCTGCTGACGAATCACTCGGCTCTCTGGCGGTACAGATACGATATCATGCTCGGCAGCGCGGACGGGGAGACTTTCTGGAGGGCGAGGTCCGAGGCGATGTTGGCCGCCGACAGCCACAAGAGGTATCAGGATTACACCGACCGCTCCCTGGAGGACTTCCAGGCAATGCGGACCATCATCGAAGACCAGATAAAAACAGATGAGGGACGCGGCGGCAGGAGGGATGCGGCACTGATGGAGATAATCGCCCTCTGCGACGACATCCAGCTTCACACGTACTCGCACATGGAGCGCACGATAAAGGAAGGCATACTGCTCTCCGGCGCCATAATCGAGGAGACCACGGAGAGGACCGACTCGGTTCGGCTCGCGCAGAAGGCCGAAAGGACGATCAGCGACCTGAGGGATATGTTCATGGGCCAAATCCTCTGGCGGGGGGATGGCTTCGAGTTGACGGCCTATGACCTCACTGTGGCCTTAATAATCATCATCGTCGGTTTTTTCGTCAGCTCTCTGACGGCTTGGATCACAGCCAGGATCCTGGAAGAAAAGCTGTCGAGGGACAAGGCGTTCGCGAAAAGCGTGACGCGGATTTGCTTTTACTTCCTGTGGGCGATATTCATAATAGCCGCGCTGCACAGCGTCAACGTTCCGCTGACCGCGTTCGCGTTTCTCGGCGGCATCGTGGCCCTGGCGGTCGGCTTTGGGGCGCAGGACCTCTGCCGGAACCTCATAAGCGGCCTGATCATACTCTTCAACAGGCCCTTCAAACGCGACGACATCGTCGAGGTAGACGGGCTGCGCGGCACTGTGAACGATATCGGCCCAAGGTCCACAAGCATCTTCACGTCCGACGGCATAGACATATCCGTGCCCAACAGCCACTTCATAGACAATAAAGTGGTGAACCGCACGAGGTCCGGCCTGTATACCCGCAAAAATTTCACTATCCTCGTGTCGTCCGCCGAAGATCCCGGCGAGGTGGAAGCGATACTTCAGGAGATCATAAAGGATTACAGGAACGATCAAAAGAATAAGGAACCATTCGTCGCCCTCGTCGATATATATAAGGATGTCTTTCGTTACAGGATCTACTACTGGATGAACGACAGATACTCCAGCGACCTGATAAGCGGCCGGATAAGGCATGAGATAGCGGCACACTTCAAGGAGCGCGGCATAGAACTATATCAGCCGGCTTTTAACGCTAATTTTACAGCTAATTAGTTCCTATCGAGAGGCTAGGCCATTATAATAATCGCGGAGGTGGAGCGGTATGGATATAAATGTGAGCGAAGAGGATGGACGGGTTCTGGTCGAATTGCGCGGCAGGCTCGACACGAACAGCTCGCCGGAACTTCAGAGGGCGGCGGACGAGATCCTGAAGGATTCGAAAAAAACGGAGATGACGATCGACTTCGAGTCGGTCGACTTCGTGAGCAGCGCGGGACTCCGCGTGCTGCTCATGCTTCAAAAGAAGCTCGGCGCGGGGCAAGCGGGGCAGGCTGGGCAAGGAACGCTCACGATAAAAAATTTGAGCGGCGCGGTGAGGGAGGTCTTCGACATGACCGGCTTCTCATCCATCTTCACGATAATTTGATATGAATACCAATTTTGAGTCAAATAAAAGCATTTTTGACTCAAAATTGGAATTAAATAAAGGCAGATGAGAACCGTGAGGATGACCGGGACTTACAAGGCGGACATGAGCGAGATCGACGGCGTATATTCGCTGATATCGTCCTCGCTCGCGGGAAGCGGGGCGCCCGAGTCGGCGGCCCGCCTTTTGGAAATGGCGGCAGACGAGATCTTTTCCAATATAGTGAATTACGGGTACGGCGACTCGCGTGACGGAGGCCGAATAGACGTATCCTCGGAAGTGAGGGACGGCGTGGCGGAAATCACGTTCAGCGACGACGGCGTCCCCTTCGATCCGTTGTCGAAAGCTCCCCCGGATACCGGCGCGGGAGCGGATGAGAGGCCGATAGGCGGACTCGGCATATATATAGTCAGAAACTCGGTAGACGCGATAGATTACTCGCGGGAGGACGGGCACAACATATTGACATTGAAAAAACGGATATACGATCGACTCTCGGGGTGATTTTATGCTTTTTACAATTTCCCAAATATTATCGGAGCAGGGGGTGGAAGTTGACGACTCACCCTACAGCGGGCAGGAAGAAATTTTGTCCAACGTCTTCGAGGCCGGGAATTTTTTCAATGCGGTGGACGCCGCAAAATATAACATGGATTTCGCCGAGTCCCGCGACCGGGAGAGGCTGGCCGATGGCGTCAGATCGAGCGAAGGCTACAGAGTCCTCTCGTCCGGGCTGGACGCCGTCAAACGCAGGATACGCGAGATAAACGAATACGGCAGGAACAACTCCCTGTTTCATAGCCGCGAGTTTACCGAAGAGGAGTCGTCTCTCATGGACGAGGCGAGGCGTCTGAGGTCTGAAAAGAACGGCCTCCAGGGCGAGATCGAACGCTTCTTCGCCGCGAGGACCGGCAAGCGAAGTGAAAAACGCGCTATAACGTATAAAAATACTGTGCTGTGCAACACGCTGAAGAACATGGAGTCCCTGCTGCCGGAGCTTGCGGGAATGGACGCCGGCAGGCTTGGAAGAATCCCAGTTTTTACGAGCGGCTTTCCGCGATTGACCGAGAGGCTGGACGCCGGGGCGAGGATCGCTGTCGTGGGAGGGCCGTGCCTGTTGGGAACCGGAGAGATGACAATCCATGTCAAGCGCCGCGACGGCAGATCGTTCCGCTTCGACTTCAACACGAGGGGGGCAGCCGGCCACCAGCCCGACGACGCTGATGCGATGGGAAAGTTCTTCATGGAGAACGCGGAGACGGTCGTGGATGTCTCGTTTGAAAACATGAAGGAGAGGCTGACTCTCCAGGACTACGAGTCCCTGCGAATACCGCTGGAGTTCGGGCGCGTCCTGGACGCGCCAGTCGCCATCCCACTCCCGGACGTGTCTTATATGAAGTACATCGAGGCGGCGACGGCCCCGCTGGAGCGGTCCATTCGGGAGAGGGCGACGGGGGATTTCGTCCTGGAGATGCATCGCGTATCGGATCTATTTATCGGAGTGATTGAGGATCTGGCCCGCCGCCTCGGACAGACTAAGCTGGAGATCGTCCACGACAGGAACAAAATGGCGCTCGGCGCCTTTTACAGCGGGAGAGCGCCCTTTTACAAGGAAGAGGGAGGGTTCGTATCGTCCTACAGAGGATTGAAGACTGTAACCGGACAGCCCAACATGATGGAGTCGGTGGTGGATTACATATTTTACCCCGCCTTGCCCAAATATTTATGGGGCATCGACGATATCCTCCAGGTCGACTCGCTGAACGAGACGGATTCCCACAGCAAGTGCATGTACGCGCACGGCGCCGCCGCCTCGTTTTATGGCGCGCTCTATCCGGAAAGCCTTGGGAAAAGCGGCGCTTGCGCGGTCTCAAAGGCCGGCGTCCAGGATAAGGAGTACATGATATGAAGGGGATGACGCGTCAGATCGGCCTCGCGAAACGGCTGGCGATAATCCTGTTTGCCTTCGCCGTGATCATGAGCGCGACGATAGGCGGCATCGGCTACAAGACCTACATGGACACCACGTTCGCCAGACACAGGGAGCTGTCGGTGGGCATCCTGAATCTGGCCATGAGCCTGATCGACGCGGATGACATGCGGGCCTGCCTAAATAGCGGGGTCAGGAGCGCGGCATACGAGAGAGCGCAGTCCAGGTTCAACATGATAAAGGAGAGCATGGAGATAGCCTACCTCTACCTCTTCGACCTGACGCCGGAGGGCAGGGTCGTGTACTATCTCAACGCCCTGACCGACGGCGAGAGAAAGGCCCTCGAAGCCCGGGGGGAGCCGGTGCACTCGCTTGGATACGAGGAGGCGTATCCGGAGGAAGCGGCGCGGGAGCTCCTGGAGATAAAGGAGCGAGCGGCGCCCTACGCCGATATAGTGGAGAGGACCCAGTACGGTTACATGCTGAGCATGTACTCCCCGATGAAAAATTCACGCGGCGAGGTCGCGGGACTCCTCGGCGTCGATGTAGACATGGACGATATAAAAGGTGAGCTGACGTCCTACGCCTCCACCGTGGCCGCCGGCGCTGCGGTCATAGCCCTGTCCTTCGTAGCGGCGCTCATACTGTTCATCCGCCGGAACGTGACCGAGCCCATTCGCGTCATCGCGGAGAAATCCAGCGAGTTCGCGAACAAGGACATAGAGGACGGCGACCTCCTTCCGATCGAGCTGAACATAAGGACGAGAGATGAGATAGAGGTCCTGGCGTCCTCCTTCGAGAAGATGACCCGCGACCTCGCGCGGTACGTCTCGGACCTGACCAGAGCCACGGCCGCCAAAGAGCGCATAGAGGGCGAGCTGATGGTGGCGAGGAGCATCCAGTCCGGCATACTGCCGTCCATCTTCCCGCCATTTCCCGACAGGGACGAGTTCGACATATACGCGTACATGACGCCGGCCAAGGAGGTCGGCGGCGATTTTTACGATTTCTTCATGACAGACGACTCCCATGTCGCGATAGTCATAGCCGACGTCTCCGGAAAGGGAGTCCCTGCGGCCCTCATGATGATGGTCGCGCGCACGCTCATAAAGAACGAGGCCTTGTCGGACGAAGAACCAGGCGATATCCTGGCGCGAGTCAACGAGAGGCTCTGCGAGGGAAACAGCGTCTGCATGTTCGTGACGTCGTTTCTCGGGATATACGACATTGGAACGGGCGTCCTAAAATACGCGAACGCCGGCCACAATCCGCCGATACTCGCGCACAGCGCCGGGAATGCCGATTTCCTGCCGTGCGCCAGGTCGCTGGTACTCGCCGTGATGGAGGGAACGGACTACGAATCGCAGGAGACGCGCCTCGACCCTGGCGACAACATCCTGCTCTACACTGACGGCGTGACGGAGGCCTTCAACGGAGAGGGCGAGGCGTTCTCCGAGCAGCGCCTGTTGAACGTGGCCAACCTATCCCACGCCTGGGAGGGCCCCAGGGAGATTATAGAGCTTGTGTCGGATGAGCTCGATAAATTCGTAGAAGGAACGGAACAGTCGGACGACATCACGATGATCGCCCTGGCGAGACTCCTGTAGACGAGCGCGCTACCCCGTCTTTTCAAGATGTCTCATTCTAATTCCCTCACTACTTTGCAATAAACGTGATACACTTTTACAGTGAGTGGCATCCGGTAATTTGACATCGCGAGACGTTGTTTTAGCCAAACACGGTTATAATGTATTATTGTGGATAACCTTCCACGGTTGAAGATTGTTTTTACTTTTATAGGAAGAGTGGGTTGATGATCATCTTAAACTATTTTATCGGCGCCAAGGCAAGAGAAAAACTGTATTTCTTGAAAACCCGCTTTACAGTGTTCTTTGTTATCTTTGTACTCGTAATATTTTCAGTCATTATAATCAACACGATTCAGGAGGTCAACGAAATTACGGCCATTGTCAATTACCGCTTGGGGGCCCCTATTGTGGAGCGCGCGTCCGCCCTCATTGACGGCGACGCCTTCGAAAGGCTGGCGAAATCATTGGATCCCCTCGACCCTTATTACGAGGAGACGAGGGTAAAGCTGCTGGAATTGAAGGATGAGACAGGGTGCCTCTACCTCTATACAATGGCGCCGTACACTGATACCGTCCACCGCTTCATAGTGGACGCGGAGTCTCTTGCGGAGGGCGCGTCGCTCGGTCAGGAGGAGGATATCACCGGATACGGGGCTTCGTATCTGAGAACTTACGAAACGAAAACGATACAATACGATAAAATGTCCTATATCCCGCGGTGGGGGTGGCTCATATCGACCTTTCTGCCTATTGTCAATTCCTCGGGAGACATAGTTGGAGTAATCGGCTGTGATTTTGAGGCGGATAGCATATATAAAAGTCTGTATTCCAGAGTTATGCATGAAATAATCTTCGTCGTGTTCTTTATAATTGTCGGTTTTATCCTGTACGTATCGCTGCTTAAAGCTATAACGGCGCAGAATCGCGAACTCGTCGAGATGAACGCCAAAGCGAGAGCGGCCTCTGATTCCAAGAGCGCGTTTTTGGCCAGAATGTCGCACGAGATACGCACCCCGATGAACGCGATAATCGGAATGAGCGAGCTGGTGGAGAGAGACTGCGATCACCCGCAGGCGTTGGAATACATACAGGACATAAAGCAGGCAGGGGCAAGCCTGCTATCCATCATCAACGATATTCTCGATTTCTCGAAGATAGAATCCGGACACATCCAGATCGCCAATGAGCGGTATGAGACCGCCTCGCTGTTGAACGACGCGCTCGCGATAATACGAGTCCGCCTCGGCGATAAGCCGGTGGAGCTTTTCATTGATTTAGATCCCTCGATCCCGGCCTTCATGATTGGCGACGAGGTGCGCATCCGTCAGGTGCTGATAAACCTTCTCTCGAACGCCGAGAAATACACCAACAGCGGCTTTATCAGGTTCTCCGCGAACTGCGAACGCATGGAGGGAGATTCCGTGAACATGATTTTCTCCATCGCGGACAGTGGAATAGGCATCAAGGACGAGGACATCGGGAGCTTGTTCGGCGACTTCTCGCGAGTCGATATCGAGCGCAACAAATATATTCAGGGGACCGGACTCGGGCTGTCGATCACGAGGCTCCTTTGCCGCGCCATGGGCGGAGACGTCACTGTGACGAGCGAGTATGGGAAGGGATCGGTCTTCACAGCGACCGTGCGGCAAGGCTGCCCCAATTATTCCCCGATGGTGGGCATCCTGGGGAAAACCCATTCCGACTCCGGCTCCGGCGAAGTGCCATTCACGGCGCCTGATTTTCGCGTGCTGATAGTGGACGACATCGCGACAAACCTGAAGGTGGTCGAGGGTCTCCTGGCCCCCTACATGATGGCGGTGGATACTTGCCTGAGCGGCCAAGAAGCGGTAAATTTGGTCAAGGAGAACCATTACGACCTCGTCCTGATGGATCACATGATGCCCGACATGGACGGGATCGAAGCGACAGCCGCAATCCGTTCGCTTGGCGGGCGATTCAAGGAACTGACAATAGTCGCCCTCACGGCCAACGCCGTCTCGGGGATGAGAGAGATGTTCCTCGAGAACGGCTTCGACGACTTCCTTCCTAAGCCCTTGGAGATATCGAAGCTGAAAGAGCGCGTTGAAAAATGGGTGTCCCCTGACAGACGCCGAAGCGCGCGGGTCAGGGATAAATCACGCGAGTCCGGCAAATTCGGGATGGCGCAAGCCGAGGGCGCCTCGATCTCGTCGGTCGTGATCGACGGGCTGGATATCGCGGCTGGGATATCCAGTTTCAGTGCCGAGGAAATCTATATAGACATACTTCGCACCTACGCGGAGCAAACCCCCAAGCTGCTCGACAGAATAAGGGCCGTGGAGAGGGGCGATCTGACGAATTACGCGATCATTGTACATGGCATAAAGGGTTCGAGTTCAGGCGTCTGTGCCTTTAGAGCGGCCAAGATGGCGGAGGCGCTCGAATTGTCGGCAAAACGCGGCGATTTCGACGCGGTCTGGGTAAAAAACGGCGAGTTCATAAAGACTGTGGAAAAACTTCTCGCTGACATCGCCGCCATGCTGAAGGGGACGTCGCCGCTCCCTAAAAAGGAGCGGCTGGCCGCTCCAAGCCACGATTTATTGGGAACCCTGTTCGATTGCTGCGAGCGCTACGATACACTCGGCATGAACGGCATTCTCAGCGAGCTCGAAAAGTACGAGTACGAGTCGGACGGAGAACTGGTCGAGTGGATAAGCGCAAAAGTGAACGACCTGGAGTATGATGAAATAAAGGACAGGCTGGAAAAATTCCGCAAAAGGCACTGAATATCATTATACTATATCGTTCAGCGGTTTTTCATGTTAACCTTAATCGCATTGGAAGGGAGTTTTGGCCATGGATTTTGAGAAACTATTGAAATTAGCTGGGGGCGACGACGACGAACCACGCAGGATGCCGGCCATGCCGGGTCTGTGGGTGTGGGGACTCATCGTTGCGGTTCTGATCGCGGCGTATTGCGCAATGAATTCGTTTTACACCGTCCCCCTGGGGTCGCAGGCGCTGCTCTTCAGATTCGGGAGCTACCTCGGAACGACAGATCAGGGGCTGCACTTCAAGGCGCCGTGGACGGAGGTTCTGAGGTTCGACGTGCAGGAGATACGCCGGTTCGAGTTCGGCGAGATGACAGAGGTCGCCGGCAGGCGCTACGTTCAGGACGAGAGCGAGCAGAAGATGGTGACGGCGGACAGCAAGATACTGCTCATAAGCTGGGTTGCCCAGTGGAGGATATCTGATCCTTATCAGTATTTCGTCACGAACAACATCAACAACGACAATGACTTCCGGCTGATTTCGGGCCTCGCGGAGGCTGACTTCCGCAAGGAGGTTGCCAGCATGAAGTACGAGGACATACTGACCACGGGTAAGGTGACGCTGTCGGCAAACTCGAAGGCCAGGATTTTGGGCACGTTCGATCAGCTGGGCGTTGGCATATCGATTGTCGATGTCCTGATAAGCGAAGTGAAGGTGCCTCCGACTGTGCAGTCGTCGTACAACGACGTCGAGACCGCGAAACAGGCCAAGGCGTCCGCCATCAATGAGGCGGAGGCGTACGCGAACAAGACGATAGAGGAGGCCAAGGGCATAGCGCAGGTCGCCGTAAACAACGCGGAGGCGTACAAGGTAAACAAGGTGGCGGACGCGACCGCGATGTCTACCCGCCTCAAATCCCTGAACGAGATGTACGTGAGCAACCCGGAGCTAGTCCGCACAAACCTTTGGTATGAGAACATGCAGGACATAATGGAACGGCTCAACATAATTTTCTTGGACGGGACGAACAGCAATATCTTCCTCGGCGACGTCCCGATATCCGTCGTAGGATCCCAGTAGGGGGTATGAAGCGATGAAAAACTTGACAATGAGGAGCTTGGCTACGGTTGCGGTAGTCGTGCTTTTCGTCCTGACTTTAGCACTGTCGTCGATTTATCTGCTCTACCCATATGAGATCTCGCTCGTCACGAGGTTCGGCGAGGTGAGCGCCGTGCAGAGGGGAGAGGGACTGCACTTCAAGCTCCCGTTTGTCGACGAGGTGACGAAATATTCGTCCAGGCTTTACGAGTACTACAGTGACACGGCGAGCGTAATTACGTCGAACAAGCAGACTATACAGGTCGACATCCTGGCGACATTCATCATAACGGACCCGGAGAAATTCTACCAGACGAGCCGCACGATAGAGCGGGCAATAAGGCGGCTTGACGACGTGACTTACTCCGTAATGCTGTCGATAGCGGGCAAGAGCACGTTCGAGGACATAATCGTCAACAACCGCGAGCCGATTTTGAGCGATATACTGAGATCGACCAGGGATCAGACCAGCGACTACGGCATATACATAAAGACAGTCCAATTCAAGAAGGTCCTGCTGCTGGCCGCCAATGAGGAGCAGGTCTACAAGTCGATGATAACTGAGCGCGAGAGGGTATCCATTCAGACCAGGGCCGAGGGCGAGGCGGAGAGCAGCCAGATACGCTCGAAGGCCGAATGGGACGCCGCCAGCATAGTTGGCGAGGCAAACATAAGGGCCGCCAAGATAAAGGCCGAGGGAGACAAGGAAGCTCAGGATATCATCAACAGGGCGACACAGACGAACGTGGATCTATATACCTACATGAAGCGGCTGGAGATGTACAAGGCCGGTATAAAGCGGGGTACCACCGTGATAGCGAATCCAAGGGACGGAGTGTTCAAGAACCTGCTGGCGCCGTGAGGCCAAGGACTTATGCCAGGACCCACTCGGCGCCCCCGGCGCGACACGATGTCGCGCCGGGGGCGCCGAGTGCAGGGCGTTATTTGATAAGCCAGTAATTGATTATGGTTTGCCCCGGCCTCAAGGCTATTTTGTTGGTGGGGACACGGGGAGATATGGCCAGCGCTTCGAACCCATCCGCCGTAATGTGTTTCACATGGCTGTCATCCAGATCATCGGCGCCATTCTCAGTGGTGAGTTCGTCATAGGTCGCCAGCAGGGTATTTCCGCCATTCTTCGCTATTTGAGTCAACCCGGTTATCTTGACGCCGTCTATCTCTATATATTTCTTGCCGCCGTCCCAGGTGTCGCCCCCTCCGCTCGTCAGATCGAGGGCGTACAACCTGCTTTGCCCTCCGATTCTCCTGCTTCCACAGACGCTGGTGTCCGTGGGATCGACGAGCTTCTCCAAAAATGTCGGGACGAAGAGCGTGCCGCCGTAGATTTTCGGCGCGGCGGACACGTATTCGCGGTGCAACATGCCATTCTCTAGGGTGATATACCAGCCTGACGTACTGGATCCACTGAGCGTCTCAGGGTGGGCCTGATCTTTTGCGTCGGCCCGCAGCTCCATCATGTCCGAGTCCCTGAACAGGACCTTCTGCTGCCGGTCGCTGGTCCTGAAGGCGAAGATGAGCTGTTCCGCGTTGACGAGGAAGCCTGTGCCAGTCTTAGTGGCGATCGTCTCGGTATCCTTGGGAAAAGGTATGCTCCCGCCGACGTCTCCACTTTTCTCGAAGGTTGCTTTGGATGTGTCAGACGCGTCAGTCTTTCTGACCGCGACGTCGGCGGTTCCTCCCGCCAGCCAGATGGCGCTCCCATCCATCCCGGCCTGAATGCCGTGCGGGATCGCGTAGCTATCGCTGCTCGTCCCAGAGGTCAACTTATTCTGAAGAGTGGCGACCGTCTCGATATCCCACTCGTTGACTGAAAGAGCCACTGTCACGCCGTCGTCTCCAGTTTTCTCGAGCGCGATTTTGAAGATGTTTCCCCTGTTGTCGGCCGTGAATATCTTGCCGGTGAGGTAGTTGTCGGTCTTGGATTTCACGAGCGTCGGTATTGACGTCATCATCCCCATATAGGGCGCCGGACCGGTCGTTCCTTTGCCCACCCTCCAGTCCGCCTTATTGGCCAGGGCGTTACTGTCGAATGCCTTGAGCAGTGCCCCGTCCTTGGGATCCAGCAGGAGCAGAGTCGCGCCCTCATTGCCGTTCGCGGCCAGGTTTATGACGCTCTGAGTTCCTCCCGCCAGCGCTATGAAGTTCTGTCTCGGAGTCATGCTCGGCGAGGGCAGCGACGCCACCCCAAGGGCCGGTTTCGGGCTGTTCAAACCTAGCTTCATGAAGGAGATGTCCTTATTGTTTCCCGCGGAGAGTTCCGCTCTCGTCCTGATCACCGGCTCGTTTTGATTCACCATCGTCCCGGCGTTCATCGAGAGAAGGTTCTCCCCTATCTTTTCCCTGTACCACATGAACTTTGGAGTGTCATGAGTCGAAACATCTGTCATATATATGCCGCTTCCCGCCCTGCCATTCGTTCCTATGAGATACGTTCCCCATCCGTCGGCGCTCCCCGTCTGGTTCAGGTCGAAACGCCTCTTCTGAAGCGGCCCGTCCAGGAGGTAGACGGAGTTCGACCTCTTGCTCGTCTCGCCGCTTATCGAGCTCTCGGCGTCGAACCATTGAAGTTTTCCATCGGCCAATGGCGCCATCTTCACGGTCGGAAGCCTGTGGGGCAGCAGGACAGGGGGCGGCAATATCGCCGACTCCTCGTTTCCGTTCTCCGGGTTTACTATGTGCAGTATTCCGTCGTTCGTCTGGAAATATATTTTTGGCGCCTGAGCGCGGTTTTGCTGAGCTATGCTTTTGGCCCATTCCGCGTAGCCCGGCAGCGAGTCCTTCGATTTGGGGTCGTCGATCATGACGAGCCCCGACTGGCCGAAGTCCACTAGCGTGCTGTGGCGGTCGTACTTCGTGCTGTCCCCGTAGGAGTAGTCGTATCCCTGCAGCCAGTCGTAGAGGGCCTTGTGTGGTTCGCGGCCGTTGAACGCGCCGCCCGGGAGGTTGTCCGCGTTCACCTTGTCGGCCGTCAGGCCGGTCAGTTTTTGAAAATTGGGATCGTTCTCCCCCAGCGCGATGAAACTTCCGTCGTGCCAGTAGCGAAGGTTCCTGACGCCCCTCTTCTGGTTTATCTTGCCTGCCAGCGTCCAGGCCCTGCTCACTGTGATGTTCCCGGCGTCGTCCACGTTCGCCTTGAAGCGGGACAAGTTGCCATCCCACTGGTCGTAGGGCTGGACGCGGTACGTGGAGCTGTACAGGTTCAGGTCCTCGTCGTCGTCTGGATTTCCGAACTTCGCCCCCTCCAGCAATGCCCCCTTGTCCGGCTGTTCCTGGCGGTCGATGATGTATATCATGATATCGTTCATCGCCCTTATGAGCGACGGGACATCGTCGGCGAAGTACGCGCGGGCTTCGGGGTCGCCGCCCTGTCCTGCCTTCGCCATCATTTCGATGTTTTTGCGCATCTGAACGACCTCGCGATGCGCGACCGGGTCGCCCGCCACGTCGTCGGGATTGGCCACGATGCCTATCACGATCGTCCTGATGGGTTTTTGCAGATCGACCTCTTTGAATGCCCTCGCGCCGCTCTCATCCTTGGTCATCAACGTCACTTTTTCGTGCTTAGGGTTCTTGGGGTCCGCGTGATCGTACAGGTTCTTGATCGCGTCTCTTATGTAATAGATATAAGAGCCCTGATCCGCGGATGCCTCGACGCCGGAGGTGAGCAGTATGACCCAGTTGTCCTCGCAGACGCTCGTTATCGGGAACGTCACGTCATGCATAGTACGCACCATGTCGTAGCCAGGATGGAAATTTTTGCTGAATATGGGCGGGGAGAAGAAGTCGATCAGAGAACCCGCCGCCTCGCCGGAACCATTCAAAAATGTAGAGTAGCTGTACTGGTCTAGTCTATACCAAGTGGTCGGAAATCCAACTGTCGTGTCGTTCCAGTACATTCCGTCCCGTATATAACTCTCGCGGGTCATGCCGTACTTTGTATCCGGATTCGGATATATCGCCATGGCCGTCTGGAAACTGCCGGTCGGCATGAGCTCCGGATTTCTGTAGGCGCTGAAATAATCGTGCTCCCTGCCGGGGTTAGGATCAGTCCACCAGGCGCTCGGCATCGTGACGTCGTTGATGCCGTCTATCCACTTGAGGAACCCCTCCCTGTGGGTAGTGTTCTTTGGGCCGTACGTCCTCGACGCCGGGGCTATCGGCATGTGCAGATAGGCGCGCTGCTGCAGCTTGTACGCCGTTTTGTCCGCCGCCTTGATCTCGCTGTAAAGGGGACCGAAATCCTGCGTATCCCACCCTATATGCTGCTGCGCGTCGATGGTGCGGTAATAATAAGCCTGACCGGTCGTCCTGAGCCCCGCCGTCCCGTACTCGTAAATTTTCGAGATAGTCGTGTTGAAAAGACTGCCGTATTCGCGTTTGCCCTTCACCTTATAATTGAGCTGCATCGGCGCGTCGGTGCCCATGCTCGGTATGCTCTGGTATGTGGACGCCATGCCGAACTTGATGTTATCGAGAAGCGGACTCTCGTTCAGCAGCCGCCAGAGGACGAGCTTCGTCTGGTATATTCTGCTGTCGTTTGGCACGAGGTCGGCGCTTGTGGGAGGTTTTGCCTCCGTCCACCCCTTGGCCCAGTATTTGGGGTCCCTGAAGACTAGGGCGTACGGGTAAGCCTGCGCGGGGTCCGATCGCCTGGGGTATTTGTTGACGCTGCCCGAGACCTGGGCGTCGAAGGCCCTCCTGACGTCGTTGCTCGCCGTGATGAACGGGAAGTAGTAGGAGTCCCTGTAGTACCTCATGTCCTCCTCCACGCTCGCCCTGTGCCCCTTGAAGTTGTTGCTCTCGTCGATGTCACGCCCGTATGTGTTGTTGAGGGTGCGATCGATTCCCTCAAACACCGTGGGCAGGGTTCCGGCGCCGAACGTCATGTTTTTCATGAGGCCGATGACGTCGGCCGGCGTGTATCCAAAACGGGCCTTGGTTTTGACCCAGTCGGCCGAGTCCTTCGTGGCGTTTGACTCGCTGTCGTGATTCGGGTTCCACTTCTCGACGTCGTAGTCGCTTCTCAGCACAACCTGGGGCTGCACGCCCTTCGAGTTGTAGAGCATGTGGTCGCTCAGGTCAATCATGAAAAGCACGTTCGGCTTCCTCATGGAAACGTCGGCGTTGTCGGCCTCCTCCAGGCCAAAGTCGCCTTTGAGCGGCGCGCTTTCGCTCAAGTCGTACACAGTAGCGGCCAACGCGGCGCCGTTCGTCCCGTATAACGGGGCAGCGCACTGCAATAACAATATCGCGAGCGACAATATCGATGTGATTCTTTTAGCGAACTTTACTATTCTCATGTGTATCCCGCCTCTCAGTTTGTTTTTATTTAATTCTTCGCAAAACAAGCGACAACAGTAGCCTAGAACAAGCGCTTTGGCCTTCGTTCGTTTGGTTCTGTTTAAGTGATAATCATTTCAAGTAGGGATTATAAACTATGAAGTCGTTACACAGTCAAGGGATTTTCGGAAATATAGTTTTTTTTAAATAAAAGATAGTCCTTAGATCCCATTTCATTGAAATATATAACGAATTATTATAATTTAGAATTGAAAATAAAACCATTATGGAGAAAAGAGCCGCGGATCGGGTGCAAAATCCGGGTTATTAGTGCGGAATAATTCAGGATTATTTGAGGAGAGAGTGCTTTTATATCGTTATTTATGCTTGACAGATATAAAAATCCGGATGAGGTAGTTGGCGCTATCCAGGATGGATATCTCGTTGAGGGGATACGTCTCGTACGTAGGTCCGCTTATTTCGAGATTGTTTTCCTCTATATATGACATCATTCTTTTGTACAGGCCATCGGTCTGTCCATAATTGCCTCTGGCGTACCCAATGAGGTACAGTCCCTCCGGTCTCTGGTCCGGAGCGTCGGGCATCCTGAAGTAAAACCTGTCGGGGCCCCGCCAGTCGCGCTTTTTTATGCGTTCCTCGGAGTACACGCCCCAGACCGGATAGTTCATATCCATATCCTTGTCCAGTTTCTCGCAGTGCTTGTAAAACTCGTACGTCGCCTGTTCTACCGTTTTTCCTCGCGAATAGCTGATCTGTGGGCCCAACAATATGGATTCAGCCCCAATCCACCGCTCCTCGATCTTTTCCTCGTCCACGCCCATCGCGTCCTCGATTATCGTCTTGAGCGTCAGGAGCAGCTTCCTCGACCTCGCCCGCCTTTCAATTTCAAGATCGATGCTCCCGCTCTGCGCCGAAAAAAGTTCCATGACGCTCTCCGGCGTGCGATGCTGAACCAGGTCCGCTATGTCCTTGAGAGGCATTCCCAGCTCCTGCATTGTGACAATCAGATTGATGGACGTGATCTGGCTGTAGGAGTAGTATCTGTATTTGTTATTCCCCCTCTTTACCGGCGAGAGCAATCCCAGCCGGTCGTAATAAATCAGGGTCGATCTCGACAGGCGTGAAATTTTGGCAATCTCGCTTATGGAAAGCAATTCCTTACGTTTTCCCATGATAAATTCTCTCCGATCTACAT
>JAITNX010000109.1 GCA_031290235.1 Synergistaceae bacterium
AAGTTTACGCCGCGATCATCATAATGGCTGTCCTGTTCTCGCTGATTATGAAACTTATCGCGTTCATTCAGGGACGCGCGCTGATATGGCAAAGGGGATTAGTCAATGAACGAATCTCGGATTGAGGTGACTGGCGTTTACCGCACATATACCGACGTGAACGGCGGCGAAGTCACTGCTTTGCAGGAAGTCAGCCTGAGCGTCAATAAAGGCGAGTTCATCTCAATAATAGGCCCGTCCGGCTGCGGCAAAACCACGCTTCTGCGTCTGCTCGCCGGTCTGGACACGCCTGAATTAGGTACGCTCTCCCTGGATGGTACGGAAATTCACGCGCCGTCGCCCGAACGCGGGTATGTATTCCAGCAAAGCAGTCTGTTTCCGTGGTTGACCGTTGAAAATAACATCGCGTCAGGCTTGAAAGCGCGCGGCGTGTTTCGCCAAAACCAAGGTGAAATTCAAAAGTACATTGATATGGTCGGGTTGAGTGGTTTCGAGCGTTCATATCCGCACCAAATCTCCGGAGGCATGGCGCAGCGCGCGGCGATTGCGCGTTCTCTGATCAACCACCCGGCCGTTCTTCTGCTTGACGAGCCAATGGGCGCGCTCGACAGTTTCACCCGCGCCGATTTGCAGGATAAATTGCTCGAACTGTGGAAAACTGACGGCACGACTATGATACTCGTCACGCACGACGTTGACGAAGCAATTTACCTCAGCGACCGCGTGGTCATTATGACTCCGCGCCCCGGCAAAATCAGCGAAATTATCGCCGTAAAACTGAAGCGACCGCGCAATCGCGGCAGTGAGGATTTTCTGCTCCTGCGCAGACAAGTGCTTGAAAAACTGCACCTTGCAAGCTCAGTTTCGGAACTTGAATATAGCTTATAGTGGTGGAGGACTACAAAGCCTAACCTTCCATGATATCCGGCCGCAAAAAGCGATAAAAACCGGAATTTTTCGTGGAAAATTAACGTGCCATGACATGGCGGAATGGAGGTTTGTATGGAAAAAATCGCGGCTAAACTGACTGACCTGATCGGCAATACTCCATTGCTGGAACTCGGGGCCTATGGAAGGGAAGCAGGCGTCAAGGCCCGACTCATAGCGAAGCTGGAATACTTCAACCCCTTGGGCAGCGTCAAGGATCGGATCGCCCTCGCCATGATCGACAGCGGAGAGAGAAGCGGAAAAATAAAACCGGGCGCCGTACTTATCGAGCCAACGAGCGGAAACACAGGAATCGGGCTCGCGTTTGTGGCGGCGGTAAAGGGATACAGGTTGGTGCTGACGATGCCCGAAACCATGAGCGAGGAGCGCCGCAAGCTGCTGGCGGCGCTCGGTGCTGAACTGGTCCTGACGCCGGGACCGCAGGGGATGAAGGGTGCGGTGCGGCGCGCGGAGGAGCTGGCGGCGTCCATCCCGAACTCTTGGATCCCGCAGCAGTTCGACAACCCAGCCAACCCTGAAATACACAGGACGACCACCGCCGAGGAGATATGGCGGGACACGGACGGGAGCGTCGCGGTATTCGTGGGAGGCGTAGGCACCGGAGGCACGATCACCGGCGTTGGTCAGAGACTGAAGGAGCTGAACTCAGACGTGAAAATCGTCGCCGTGGAGCCATACGACTCGCCTGTGCTCTCCGGCGGAACGCCGGGGCCTCACAAGATCCAGGGGATAGGGGCTGGCTTTGTGCCAAACGTCTTCGACGGGAGTGTGGTCGACGAGGTTTACAAGGTTAGAACTGAGGACGCTTTTTTGACGGTGCAGCTCCTTGCGCGGTATGAGGGGCTGCTGGTCGGCATCTCGTCGGGGGCCGCCGCGTTCGCCGCTACCCAACTCGCCAAACGCTCCGAACACGCCGGAAAGAACGTAGTCGTATTGCTGCCGGACACCGGCGAGCGCTACCTATCGACGGCGCTGTTCGATGAGATTGAACGGTGATTGAACGAAGAGCGTTGACTGGGCTGTTCACGGCCGGGCTGATTGCGTTTCTTTATTATGATGAGGTTAGGTGGAAGACATGAGTAAATTTATTGACAGGCCGCGCTACAGTTGCGCGCTCGGCGGCGCTCTCTTCGCGTTGAGGGCTCTGCCCAGGGCGATCCCGATCATCCACGCGAGCGCTGGCTGCGGATATAACCTGTACAGCGCGTCGAACTCGGGCGCCGGGTATCTCGGCGGCGGTTACTGCGGTGGAACTGGCTGGAGCAGCACGAACGTCGTCGAGAAGGAGATCGTCTTTGGAGGGAACCAGCGCCTCGAGGAACAAATCCGCTCCACGTTGGAACTCATTGACGGAGACCTGTTCGTAGTGGTCACAGGTTGCATGGTTGAGATGATAGGTGACGATGTTGGCGCAGTCGTCGCGGAGTTCGCGAACGAGAAGGTTCCGGTCATATCGGCGCCGACGCCAAGTTTCAAGGGTGACTCCTATGACGGCTACGACATGCTCCTGAGCGAGCTGTTCAAAAAGTACGTGGAACACAACGCGAGGAAACGCGCTGACACGGTGAACCTCCTTGGGCTCGTGCCTGGACAGGACGCCTTTTACAAGGGCAACCTGACGGAGATGAGGCGGTTGCTGCGCCTGCTGGGGCTGCGGGTCAACACATTCTTCGGCGAGGGAGAGACTCTCGAAAACCTGCGCGGTTCATCGGACGCGGCACTGAACATCGTACTGTCCGACATCTACGGGATAAAGGCGGCGCAGGTTTTTGAGGAAACCCACAGCGTCCCGTATATTTCACTACCGATGCCCATCGGGGCGGACCAAACATCGCGATTCCTCCGCGAGGCCTCTGACGCTCTGGGAATTGGGAATGATATCGTCGAGCTGGTCATAGCCGACGAGGAGACCAGATATTACGACTATATGGAGAGGATCGCGGACATCTACAACGACGTGGATCTTCAGAGGTACGCAATCGTGGCCGGCGACCTGAATTATGCTCCGGCGGTCTCACGCTTTGCAGCCGACGAGCTTGGATGGCTGCCGCGCCTAACCGTTATCACCGACGACCTGGACCTGGAGGAGATGGCGGCGATCAAAAAGCGCTTCGCCGGATGGGAGAGCGAATCCTATCCACTGCTCAAGTTCGACACCGATACCTCTTCACTCCAGCGCCATCTCCGTGAAGCGTGGCCGCGGAACAGGAATGAGCGCTACTACGACGCACTCTCCCCCGCTTTTCTAATAGGCAGCGTATTCGAGCGGGATCTTGCGGCAAGGCTTGGGATTCCGCTGCTGGCAGTGTCGTTTCCGGTGACGAACCGGGTCGTGTTAAACCAGACTTATGCTGGCTACAACGGCGGGCTGACTCTGACCGCCGACTTACTGAGCGTTCTCATCGCTGGGAGGTGACAGAGGATGGATTATATGACCGAGAAAACGCCCCCCGTCAGGGAGGACAGGCTTGGGACCGGTATCGCCTTTGGCGGGACGTCATGCGAGTTGCGACACGCACAGAAGGAAGGGTGCATCAACCTCGCCAGCCGCTCGTTTTCACAGACACAGGGCTGCCAGTTCACGTTGAGCCTTGCGATAATCAACACGCTGAGGAATGCCGTCATCATAATGCACGGCCCGATAGGCTGCGGCTCATGCTCCATAGGAGCCGTCGGCACGAGCCAGACATTCAAGCGCCTGCGAGACCCGAACGCGGAGGGACTTATCTGGCTCAACACAAACCTGAACGAGGCCGACGTCATCGGTGGAGGCGAGGAGAAACTGAAGGAGGCGATCCGCTACGCCGACAGGGAGTTCCGCCCCGAGACGATCTGCATCCCAGTGAGCTGCGTCCCTGCACTGATAGGCGATGACGTGGACGCTGTGATATCGGAGCTGCGTGGAGAGACGGCGGCAACTTTGATCCCGATCCACTGCTCAGGATTCAAGACCAAGGCGATGGCCACAGCTTATGACGACGTCTACCACGGCGTGCTGCGCAATCTCGTAAGAAAACCCAAGCGACGCCTCGACGAACAGGCCGTGCGGGACGACGTGGACGACTTGAAGCGCAAATATCGGGACAGCCGGACCGTGAACCTGCTGAACGTCGGCTCGATGTCGAAACAGGACGAGAACGAGCTGGAGAGGCTGCTTCGGGCTATAGATCTGAATGTGAGGTGGCTGCCCTGCTACTCTAACGCCGAGGACTTCCGATACGCGCTGGAATCGGCGTTAAATGTCAGCATCTGCGGAACTCACGACGATTATTTCATCGAACACCTGAAGACCCTTTACGACATACCGTTCGTGATAGACACGATGCCGATAGGGCGCAAGAACACGGCAAGATGGCTGCTTAAAATAGCGGAGTTTTTCGGACTGGAGGATGACGCGCGAGAGCTCGCCGACAAGGAGAGCGGGGAGCTGGATGCGGCTCTTGCTCAATTCCGGCTCGCTCTGAAGGACAAGACCGTATTTCTGGGCGGCGGGGAGATCCGTATCATCGCGACCGCCGAGATATTGCAGGATCTTGGGATGAGGGTGATCGGCTTCAAGGGACACCATTACGATCAATTTGCCGAGCCGCTGTATGACAGCCTGGAGAACATCGACGACGTGATATTCAACGTGGCGACACAGCAGCCGTTCGAGCAGATCAACCTGGTCAAACGGCTGAAACCCGACCTCTACATCGGGCACACCGGCGGCGGCAACCTCTCCGCAAAGCAGGGCATTCCCCTATTGCCGATATTCGGCCCCAGCTACAACTACATGGGCTATTCAGGCGCCTTCGATGTGGCGCGGCGCATTAGCAGGATAATGTCGAACTATCAGTTCAACAAGAAAATAGCGAAGCACTGTCCACTGCCCTACAGAGAATCCTGGTACGAAAAGAACCCATTCCACTATATAAAAAAAGAAGATTAGAAAATTTGGGAAAGCGCTGATATGGATATAAGGGGAACAGCCAGGTACGCAACATCCTGGCTGTTCCCCTTTAGGCTTTATCTGGTCATGCTTGCGTTAATTGTTCGTTTTAACTTCTCCTCCGATACACCGACAGGGTAACGGCGAGAAGCACTCATGCCCAGCCCCACCACCAGGGCGCTCATCAAGCCGCAAAGGGCAGGATGACGTTGGATCCGAGGTAGTCGAACACGTCTAGCATGGTCATTTCTCCAAGGGTTATGTGTGACCAGAGTCCGTAGCCGAAGGAGACCGCGATACCGAGGACAAAACCTATTCCTCCCACAAAGATGGCGGCTTTAGGCCTTGCGAAGCCCTTCTTTTCAATCAGGTAGGCGACCGGCATTTCCAAAATGGAAATGGAGGACGTGAGGCTGGCCACCACCAGGAGAGCGAAGAACAGCGTTGCGAAGAACTCGCCCAATGGTATGGCCTTGAACACTGCCGGCAGAGTGATGAAGATCAAGCCCACGCCAGCTGTCTTAACCAGGTTCTCGTCGCCTTTCAGATAGCTGGCGTAGTTATCATGCCGGACAATGTGAGCGACCGGATGACGAGGATAAGGATAAATAAAATCGGCCACTGTGTTATTCAAGCATTGCCTTCACTCGATAAATTTGACAAATTCAGCTTTTCGAGCTATAGCATACAATATTTCTAATACCTGTTTATTAGGTCCCAGCCGCCAATCCCCACCAAGACCGGATATTATATCCTGCATTATTTGTTCGTAAGCGTTTGCCATAAGTTTTCTCCGATGATATCCTCCTGTAGTTTCTTTGCGGGAGCGGTAAACGCAATTACCGCTTCATACTCTTTCTGCACTGGTATAAGTATAACTCTTGCCGTACATAACCGAAAATATTCTTGAACAATGCTCGGCGCCGGGCGAGGAGAATATGTGCCACCACGCCACG
>JAITNX010000164.1 GCA_031290235.1 Synergistaceae bacterium
ATTATCCTCAAATAGTTGATAACAATCATGTTTTGCAGGAAAAAACGCAAAAACCGGCCGCGTTTTTGCATAAAAGGAAGTTATCCACAATGATATTTTCTTTATTGGCCAGTATATAAATCGCAATTTTTCTGCTATCTTATTTACTGAGTACCACGCTGAGACATGCCGGACAAGTATCAGGTATTGTACTAATTGGAGTTGAGATGATGTTTTTCAGAGCAGTCGAGCAAAAATGCAAGTAAGCAAATTCAATGAAGTTATTTATCGACGCGTGCCAGTTTTCATATTTTAAAATAGCAGCTATTGTGAAAATTAAGGCTTCTAGTGTTTCATGTGAAACAAAAAAAGATACCTTCTCAAAACCGCCATTAAAAATCTTATCAGTGCCTTTTCCTGGTATATCGAAGACTCAAAGAAGCTTGTTATTGCCTCTTGCAGATCTTTATTGTTGCAAAATAGGAGATATTCCCCGAATTTGAGACATTATGACACACTCAATACTTATGTTTTTTTGGACAAAATAAACCAGACATGTCATGTTATAGCTCAGATTCCTTAGCTCAATTATTCCGCACACCCTAATATATCCAACAGCACATAATGTTAAATTGCCTATCATCTTATATTATGACCTCTAGCTATTTCCAACTCATTCAAAAGTTCCAGCAACCTGATATATTTGAACGGATAGAATTTGCGACAGGCCACCATGTTAAAAAGCACAGCTCAAAATAACTTTTTCCTGTTCCGGAAGCTCCGTGGATAATGATATTGTGATTTCAGACAAAGTATTCACAGGTTGCGGGTTGCATTATCCGCCATTTGTCCAGTCGCTACCCATATGATATTCGATATTTTCGATACACGCTTCGCAGATCAAAAATCCGGAGCTTGTTATGAGTCGGGCAACCTGTTGTTCTTGCGGCTTGTCCACTCAGCGTCATGCCGTAGCGCCTTTACAAGTCGATTCCAGCCTAGGCACGGAGTATTTGTCGGACATCTTCAACAGACCGATACATGCTTTGTTGCTCTGCTGTTCGGTTGTGCGAGATGAAAGTATCGCTTTGCTTGCGTGTCTAATTTTGATAACGCGTACATCAGTAGCTTCGCCACGCTGTCCGGGGACCATATCTTCGGTTTTATACTCCTGGCATGACGGATAATCTTGCCGGCCAGCGTATAAAATACTTCTCTCATCTCTCAGCGTTTTCATACGGCAATTCTCCAAGCCTGATGGCAGATAATATCTTTTCAATAAACTGTTCACGTTCATTGCCAGCACGGCTATCTTCCACCATGCCGCATTCACACCGAACAGATGCGACAGAACGTGGCTGGGACATCTATTGGTGAATTCTCTCCCGGCTTGTGTTCTTGAAAGAGCTCCCGTGTAGCAAAAAAACGTATCTCAGGAGACTTCTGTCTTGTTTTGGGAAGGTTTCATGTGAAACAACAAATATCATCTGTCTTCTATGTCTCTGATTGTAAAACTGCAAGATTCTTTGTTTGGGGAAATGGATTGAATATCATCTATTACCGTTTTTAGAATGGCCCTGGGCACGGGTATTTCCACGGTGATAATGGTTTCGAATGATGACTTGATATCTGAAGCGGTTATGCCATAGTTGCTTAATCTTGATAAAAGGATGTTGTATAAATCATAGGCTAACAGAAGGTTTATCTCGGAATAAGGTTCAAAGGTTTTTAGTTCCGACTCCTCAATTGCTTTTAATACGCTGTCTCCGAAAGCCTCAATTAGCCCTTTTACTCCGAGCTTTATTCCTCCGTAATATCTAGTGACTACAGCCATGGTATTTAAGAGAGAATGTTTTTTTAAAGAGCCTAGTATTGGCCTTCCTGCAGTTCCGGAAGGCTCACCGGCGTCAGACGAGTGTTCAATTATTCCTGTGGCGTTAAATCTATATCCCCAGCAATAGCTGGATGCTTTTGGGTACATTTGGGTTATCTCATGAAATTTCTCGTCAAATTCTTGCCTATTTAGCGCTCTTCTTATAGAAGCTATAAATCTCGAACGTTTAACAGTTAACTCTGCATCAACGTTCGAGGATACCGATATATATCTACTGTCTTGTGGGGTTAATTGTTCTTTGGCCATGACGCTATCATTTTTTCCCATGTGACACTCAAGGCTTCTGGGAGAACTTTTGCTTCCGCAGTGACTGACATGAAATTTATATCGCCATTCCAACGAGGCACAATGTGAAGGTGTAAATGAGAATCTATTCCTGCGCCCGCGACTTTGCCCAGATTAATTCCAAGGTTAAAACCATCAGGCTTCATTGTTCTCTTTGTAACATCTATTGCTATTTGAGTTATACTCATAAATTCAAGCTTTTCCTCATTGGTAAGCGATTCAAGTAGGGGCGTATGTCTATACGGAATAATTAGGACATGGCCTGTGCTATATGGATATCTATTGAGCATTGCGAATACATGTTCGCCTCTTGAAAGCACGAGGTTTTCTGCGTCGTTTTGTTCTTTTGGATAAACACAAAATATACATGACTGTTCTTGCGTGTCGTTGTTTGACGAATTTATATAATCCATTCTCCAAGGCGCGCGTAGTATATGCATTATGATATCCCTCCATCTTATTCCCGTGGAAATAGTTCGTCACCATTTCTTTCTATATATTCAAGTAGAAGTTGAATTTGCCATTTTTTAAGACCTTTTATAGAGAGTGCCATCCCTTTTCTGTTTCCAGCGACTTTTACTGAAAGTCTATACTGCTTATTAAGTTTGTCAATTTCATCTTTGAAGTCTGATTCAGGAGTTGACTTTCTAGGGAATGCGGCGTCTATTTTGGCGGCCACATCGACGTTTCTGACTAGTTGCTCAAGCTGTCTGACGTTGAGAGCCTTGTTGACGGTCAATTTAGCGTACTCTATTATTTTTTCGAGTGTCGGCAGTGATAGGAGAGCTCTGGCATGTCCCTCAGTGATCACGTCCTTTTGGAGCATATCCCAAACCTCTCCAGGCAGCTGGAGTAACCGCAACTTGTTTGTGACGGCTGTACGGCTAAAGCCAATTTTTTGCGCGACTTCTTCGTGTGTCAGTGTCAACTTTGTGATAAGTTCTTGTATTCCCTGGGCAATTTCTATACTACTTAAATCCTCACGTTGAAGATTTTCAACGAGGGCAAGTTCCATCGCCTCAGGATCAGATATCTCCAATACCCTTATTGGGACTTCTTCGAGGCCAGCTAGTTTTGCGGCTCTCCATCTGCGTTCACCTGCTATTATTTGAAATCCTTCCTGCAATGGCCTGACTAATATTGGCTGTATGACTCCATGTTCTTTTATTGATGCAACCAGGTTAAATAGCTGTTCATCATCAATTGTTTTCCTTGGCTGAAATGGGTTTGGAGATAGAACATCACATTTTGCTCTGTCGGTTGAATGATTATCCGCGCTTTCAACGACAACTTGTTCTGCAACCTCTCTGGCGGTGCTATTTGTGGGAATAAGCGACGACAGACCTTTCCCTAATCCCCTTTGCTTTGCCATCTCTTAACAGCCTCCTTTGCAAAATTATTATAGGCAATTGTGCCTGGGCTTGACGGGTCATAATATTGTATAGGCATACCATGGCTTGGCGCCTCGCTTACCCTGACGTTTCTGGGTATTGCGGTCTTGTAAACGTGTTCCCCAAATCTAGCTTGCACTTCTCCAGCCACGTCTCTTGAAAGGCGAGTACGAGAGTCGAACATGGTAAGCAATAACCCACTTATCTCAAGAGTTGCATTCAAGTTTGATCTGACAAGCTCAATGGTGTTCATCAATTGAGAAACTCCCTCCAGCGCATAATATTCGCATTGAATCGGTATTATGAGAGAGTCAGCCGCGACTAATGAATTGAGAGTCAGAAGTCCAAGAGAGGGAGGGCAGTCTATGATAATGTAATCAAACTGATTTGAGGACGACAGCATTTTTTTGAGGCGATTTTCACGGCTCATAGCCGAGACGAGTTCTATTTCCGCTCCAGCAAGGTCTATAGTGGCGGGCAACAACGATACTCCCTGCCATTGCGTTGGGATTATACATTCTTCCGCTTTTGTTCCGTCAACTAGCAATTCATACGTGCTTGCCGCCAATTTATGACGTTCTACACCTAGTCCGCTGGTGCTGTTGCCCTGAGGGTCCATATCCACAAGCAGCGTCTTGTACTTCATGAGACCCAGGGCGGCGCTTAAGTTGACACAAGTAGAAGTCTTGCCTACTCCACCTTTCTGGTTTGCAATGGCTATCAATTTCAAGATCGACACCTCCCGAATTTTACTCTTCGTCTAATTATAGCTAATTCTTAGAGAAATATCATGTGTTCCACGTGAAACAAAGGATATTTTTGGGGTATACACGGAGAATTTGGAGTTGTGGTTGATGTAGCTTGTTTTAGTAATTAAAATACCTTAACATCCTCTCTGTTTCGAGGTTGTTTTTGATGTTTTTTTTATGTGTTCAGTACAATCACTATCCAAAAAAGCCACCTAGTGGTAACATAGAAGCAATATTTGCTTTGGCTCTCCGGAGGTAACTGTTTTGCGACAAGTAAAAAAATATCTTTTCCTGCTTTTCCTGTTTTTGGTAGGCGGCGCCTGTGCTACTGGTTATAATATTCTCTTGGGCCGAACCTTTTATGCAAACCTTGTAACTGAGAGAGTACAGGATGCTTTTGCCGATATGGGAGGCTATGCCTTGCAACTTCAAGGGATTAGGGGTAATCCCCTGACGGGAGTGAGCGCATCACGCATAGTGGTTTCGCATGACGGGGCCGTTATAGCCACAGCTGATGAAATGAATCTCTACCTCGATTTATCTTCCCTTCTGTCATCGTCTCCTAAACTTTCAAGCATGATATTGACAAATCTCAGGGCTGATTTCAACGAAATTCAAAATCATCTGCCCGCTGAAAAGCAAGAACAGTCTGCGCCTCCCGCCATTTCCATGCTGACGCTTAAAAATTCCTCGATAATGACTCCAGCGGGAGGCTTCTTTATGGAGCGAGCCGACTTGGGGTTGGGCGCCGAGAGCTATGACGTCGACTTAGCGGGAATGTTTATGGAAAATCGCGTCGGTGTCTCCGGGCAGGTCGATTTAAAGACTAACAAAGTGCGGTTGAAGGAATTTCGCTTGTCCTGGGGAGAGATGAAACTTACCCTCGGCGGAGAGATTACTCCTAGCCTCGATGTGATGTGTAATGTAAACAACCTGGACATTGACCGCCTCGCGGAGTTGATTCCGTCTGTTCGCGCGTCCACTTTGTCAGGAGTTTATTCAGGTGAAATGAGAGCTAGATACTCCGCACTCAGCGGGATTACGGCAGAAGGCAGCGTCACGTCAAAAAAGGGGGGGGTGTGGCTCCTGCCTTTTGAGTCTTTTCAATCTGCCGTTTTTTACACAAGCGGCGATGTCCATTTGTCCGAATTAAGCGCAAAAATATTCGGAGGGAACCTCAGCGGAAGCGCCTCTATTCGTTTGATAACTGGGAGACCTCCAGAACTGGATCTAAAGATGTCTATTGATTCACTTGACATACCTAAGGCGCAAGCCGTGTTCCCCTGGTTGGACTCATCTTCGGGCGCCATCGATTCCGCGTCCTGCGATATCAGCGGACCGATAGACTCAATGTCTGGACCTGTGATTTTGAGCAGCGCGAAACTTTCACTTGCTGGGTTCGACTTCTCCAACGCGCGAGCAAGAATTGTAGTGCGCGATTCTTCGAAGCTGGAT
This sequence comes from Synergistaceae bacterium, assembly GCA_031290235.1. Taxonomy (GTDB): domain Bacteria; phylum Synergistota; class Synergistia; order Synergistales; family Synergistaceae; genus JAIRWR01. Next base: position 5,754 of record JAITNX010000164.1, read on the forward strand.
CTGGAATTTTTCTCCAATACAATTGGTTCTCCAGTGAGGGCCAGCGGCGCAATACTTCTTCTTCCGGATGTCGACTTGGATCTAGGAGTCTCTTTGTCCTCTCTTGCGTTAGACGAGGTAGGCAAAAAATTTCCTGAACTCTCCAGCCTTGCTCTCTCGGGCGAGGGGACCACGTCTTTGAAGATCAAAGGAAATCCTTCAAAATTGGTGATCTCCGGCGCCCTGTCGTTCCCATCTATCTCTATACAAAAGATTCATTCATGCAGCGATGTGCTTGCCGAATTCTCGTACTCAAATGACGGTTTTTCGTTGTCCTCCGCCCAGGCGGTTTGGAATGAAGCGTTAATAACGGCAAAAGGAAATCAACTGAATAATCCGAGATCCTCCGATCACGAGTTGAATTTTAGCGGAACTTTGAAAGGTCTCAGACTCGCTTCTCTTAAATCTCTCGCGCCGCAGATAAAGGAGTACTCGCTTGATGGCGTTGTCTCAGGCGCGTGGCAGGTGTCCGGCAGGAAAGACCAGCCGCTCGTCGAGGCCGATCTGAATGCCTCGAACATCGGAATTTTAAATAATATCGATCTGCGCGATGCTAAACTCAACGCACAGTACGGCAATTCCTCCGTCTCGATAAAGAGTGCTTCTGCCGTATTTGCCGGTTCCCCAGTGAACGTCGCGGGAAGCGTCTCGATCCCTACCGGAGATTCTCCTGTTGCGTATAATATAAAAGGAAGCTTTCAAGGGTTCGACCCATCAGAGCTTGTCCGTATCGGCATTGTATCCGGCGATATTTCTGGGGATCTGACGGGAGATATACGGGTATGGAGCGATAGAGGCGAGAACCCCTCCGTCCGTGTGTTCTTCAAGGATTCAAGCCTCAATTATTCAAACGTGGCGTATATTTCTGACTTGAACGGCATGGTCACTTTGAGCGGCGGTAACCTCACGTTTAACAAACTTCGCACAAAAGCGAACTCAGGGTATATCAGCCTCGATGGGAGCGTGGGCAACGTGAGTGGCGCACAGACCGCGCCAGGGAAAATGCCAGTTTCGGTCAAGGCGACTATATCGAGCGCCGATATCGGTCGGCTGTCCAGAATGTTTGCTCCCGAGTCAAAGGGTCTCCAGGGAACAATCACAGGAAACGCCGATATCGGAGGCAGCATCGCGTCTCCTACTTTCTCTGGAAACGCGACGCTGTCAGGCGTTCGCGCAATGGGGCTATTTCTGCCGATGGTGCGTCTGGACAATCTTGCAGGCGACATGAACGGCATAAAGTTTCCAAACGTGAGAGCCACCGTCGGAAGGGGATTTATAAATGTCGGCGGCTCTATTTCGATGGGCGAAGAATGGCGGGCTGCAGTCAAGGCGAGCGGAAGAAGCGTGGACATTCGCAGCCTGGTTTTTTCGATAGACGATCCCAGGCAAGATCTCATCAGTGGTTCTTTATTCTTCGACTTCGAGGGTGAAGGGTGGCTTGATTCGTTCACCGGCAAAGGTACCGCGAAAATCCCCAGCCTCAACGCCATGGGCCTGAGGCTAACGGACATACAGGCGCCATTTTGGATGTCCGATGGATTTGTAATGGTGGAGGACTCCTCCGCCATGGCTTATGGCGGCACTGTAAATATACAGGTGGCAAAGGACCTCGCCCAGTCAAACTGGGGTGGAAAAATAAATGTTGAAAGCGCGGATATGGCCTCAGTCATTAGGGATTTAATGCCTGATTCGGAGGGGAGCATAACAGGGAAGGTCAATCTGAATTTCTCGGTTGGCGGCGACACGAGCCGCACCAGCATGCAGGACGGCAGCGGCAGTCTGGAGATAACTAATGGAGATGTGAGCGGTTTCCCTGGCGTTGCCGCCGTTTCCAAGGTCATTGGCGGAAGGCCGCTTCGTTTTCAGTCTGCCACTATTCCATTCAGTATAGACGGCAAAACCTTGTATCTATTGCCTGGCAGTCGTGTCCAGGCACCTAGCGAGGATCCCATCTTCCGTTATATTATGGCTGACGGCAGCATCGGGCTGGATGACCTGGAAATTCTTTTATCCTGCGTAGGCAACGTAAACATAAGGGCGCTCAACGCATTCGCGGCGGGAGTGCAGGGAGTTTTATCCGCTGCTATGGCGGATAATAATATCAGCACGGAGACGATTTTGCAAAATTTCCTGGGCGGCGCGATAACTGGTTTTTCGAAAAACGAATTCAAGGATTTGAGCTTTGTCGTATCGGGCGCCCCTGGCGATATAGCTTTTAACAACGTGGAGATCACAACTCCGCCGAAACTCGAAATGATGCCTGCCGGATTGACCGAGTCGGATAACGACAAGGATAAGGATAGGGAGAAGGGTGAAATTAAAATAAAACTTGAATTCCCGACGGGACCCGGCGGAAAAAAAAGATCGGATAATGTTGGAGGCCAGGTCGGAGGGCAGGTCATCGAGCAAGCCATAAAGAATGGCATTTTCTCGTTCTGATCCAGCCGACTGTCCTAAAGTTTTACGTGCGGCAAGTGGGTAGTCATAATTTTGATATCTCTGCCATCTGTTTTATTTCCGGGGAATAGTTCACGTATGTCTCAACTCCGAGAGTCGACGCAAGCTCCTTGAATGACGAGCTTTATCCTGTGCTGCGTACTTTGTGGTCGCTACCTGCGGCCTCCGGGATGGCCCGATGTGACGAAGCATCGCTGTTATGGCTAATATCTGAGTTCCGCTGTGATTATTTTGTCTTAAAACTATAATCTTATCATACACCCCCTTGTATTTTTATCATGTGGGGGGGTAGAATCACCCTTATAAACATTTGGAGGGCCAAGGCCCGGCAGATGGTTTTTTGAGCGGCGCGCGACAACATGTGTGGGGGGAGCATAAATGGCGAAGAGAATGGCCCCAACGAGGGGCAACCTGGTTAAACTGCAAAAGTCCATGGTTCAGGCACAGAGCGGGCATGACCTGCTGGAGCAGAAGCGTCAGGTTCTCATGATGGAGCTTGTCAGGCACATAGACGCGGCAAAAACGCTCCAATCCGACGTCGCGACCGTCTTTGGCGAGGCGTATAACGCCCTTCAGATGGCCAATGTGTCGCTAGGCATCGATGCGGTTGAGGATATAGCTCACTCCGTGCCGATGACTGACGAGATCGTGGTCCGTCTCAGGTCTGTCATGGGGGTAGAGATACCGGACATAGACGAGTTCGACTGTTCCGTAAAGCCCAGTTATTCGTTCCTGGGTTCTACGAGCGCGATGGATGACGCCTACATCTCTTTTCGGAGAGTTTTGATGACACTTCTCAAGCTGGCAGAGATAGAGACGAGCGTATACCGGCTGGCTGTGCAGATACGAAAGACTCACAGGCGAGTCAACGCCCTGGAGAAAGTTGTCATACCGACCGCGAAGGCCGAATCGATATTCATAACCGGAGCCCTGGAGGAAGGTGAGCGGGAGGACTTTGTGAGGATGAAGATCGCAAAGGGCAATAGACAAAATAGGCAATCCTCTTCTGAGGAAGAGAGGGCCGTTTGAAATTTCAATATTCGTGGTCGGATGAAACGGCCGGTTTTAAATGATAAGGAAAACAGAGACGCAGGGGGGAAAGGACATGAGCGCATTGCAGGAGGTACTGGCAGTTCTCCTTGGGGCCGAAGCGGAGGCCAAGAGAATAGTCGAGGATGCCAAGGTGGAGTCGGCAAACGTGGTCAAGACAACGCACGACATATTTGTCCCGGACAGGGAGGTCAAGATGTCCTCCGCAAGGGAGCAGGCAAAGAGCATGATGGAGAACGCGCTAACCTCGGCCCAGACCGAGGCCAAACAAATTCTAGATCTTGGCAAAGAGGAGCGAGAGCGAGTCCTGAAACGATTTGAGGAAAATGCCGACGCGGTAGTCGCCTCCGTTCTGACGGAGACGGTTGACAGGATATTGGCCGGAGGGGAATAAGTTGTCATACTCTTCTCGCGGTGAACGAGTATCCATAGGTGTAAAAGCCAAGGTCCTCTACAGTCGTCTCCTCTCCCCGGACGAGTACTGGGTACTCCTTGGCAGCGACACCGTGGGAGAAATAGCCCAAAAACTCCGCGCAACCGCGTATGGGGAGGCTCTGTCGACTCTGTCGGCCGATCCCCACAGAAACGACATCGAGGCTGTGTTGAAGAACGCAATCCTGCATGAAGCCGCGAACTTTGCGCCCCACCTCAGCAGCCCAAGGGATAAATTCTTCCGCACATGGGTGAGATGGCACGAATCCGAGTACCTGAAGAGTGTCTTCCGCTATATAGGAGCCGGCAGGATGGATCGCGATGAGATTCGTCGCAGATTTTACGCGATTAAGAGTTCAAACGTATCTTATGACAATATCTTGTCCGCGAGAAATTTCACCGAACTCTCCGATAACCTCCGGGGTTCGCTCTATTTTTCTCCGCTCGCGGACTCGCTGAAACGCCTTGCGTCAGGGGAGGAACACAGTCTCTTTCCGCTGGAGATGGCGCTTGACAATTTTAACGAATTGTCATTGTTCAAGTCGCTGAAGAAGCTAGAGCTTGAAGAAGGAGATACAATGCTTCAGATATTTGGCGTAAGGGCTGATTTATACAATATATATACACTCTACAGGGCTATGACGTTCTACAGCATGACGCCCGAGGAAATTTTGAACAGACTCCTGCCGATGAGATACAGGATAAAGCTGCCGTTTCTCAGGGAGGCGGTCCGGGTTGAATCGTTCAGCCAGACGGTCGAACTGCTCAATTCCGAATTCCCAGCTTACGCGGAGCTGTTCATGGGGGCGCTCGCCTCCGACGAACCGCAGTTATCCCTCGAACGCAACATAAAGAGGTATATATACAATCAGGCCAAGAGAGTTTTAAGCTCTGGCCTGCCAGGTTTCCACACTGTAATGGGGTATTTCATCCTGAAGGAGTACGAGATAAATGACATAATCCACATAACAGAGGCTGTTCGTTACGGATACGACAGGCGGCGTGCCGCCGCATATCTTATAAGGCCCATCATATCGGGAGGTGAGACTGAATGGCAGTAATGAAGATGATTGCCCTGACTATGGTAGGCCCACATGAGGAGATGGAGCCAGTTGCCAGGCAGATGGTGCTGTCCGGTGGATTCCAGCCAATCCCTTTGGATTTTCTCGTGAACGATAGACGACTGCGCTCGCGGGTTACAACGGAGTCTGAAAATCCTTACGACGATCTTCTGAGCAAAATGGCTACGATCTGGAAGGGCGCTGGGGAGCGCATCCCAGAACCAGAACCCATACAACTTGGGCAGGGTTTCAATTATAAGGACACAAAAGTCATAGTTGAGCAGGTGACTGAAAAGCTGGAGACTTGGAGCCAGCGCAGGGACGTGCTCGCCGATGATCTCGAGCGCCTGGAGGCTACGAAGAATTTTGTGGAAGCCCTGAAGAACCTCGATATGAAACCGAATGAGCTCTCCGAGGCGCAGTTCGCGCTGCCGAGCTTTGGCAGGCTCTCAATAGATAACTTCAACCGGCTTGTGGAGTCAACTATAGACGCGCCGCTGCTTGCGGTCGAGTTGTCTCGCACGCAGGAGAACGTCTGGGCGCTTGTATTTTTTGTGCCAGGCTACAAAGATGGCGCGAAAAAAATACTCGACGCCGTCTATTTCAGGGAATTTTCCATAGAGGAGATATCGAACCAGCTCTCGCAGGCTGACCCCTTGAAACAGCTCGAGGGAGAAATCAGGCGTCACGAGCGAGAAATAAACGAACTCGAGTCGTCGTCTAAAAGCGTTTTGGACGAGAGGCGGAAGGAGTTCGAAACCCTGTTCTCCAGGCTGTATACGATGCAGAGAGTCTACGATATATGCAAAGGGCGCGGAGAGGTCAGCGGCATGTACGTGTTGTCAGGTTGGATCCCGGAGGACACCTTCGGCCTCGTAAAGGAAACGCTCGACGCCGAGGCGCCGATGACGTCGGTACTGGTCGAAGCGGTGCAAAATATGGACTACGCGGGCATTCGCATTCCAACGATGCTCCGCAACAATAAGCTCGTCCGCTCGTTCCAGTACGTTGTCGAAATGTACAGCATCCCGTCTTATGGAGAGGTGGACCCGTCGCCATTCGTGGCCTTAACTTTTATCCTCTTTTTTGGGTTCATGTTCGGCGACGTTGGACATGGATTCCTGCTGTGGCTCGCGGCGCTCTATATGGGGAAAAAAGGCATTCTTAACAAATCGCTGGCCTACGTCATGAAGTGCGCGTCGTGCAGCTCAATGGTGTTCGGCGTATTGTACGGCAGCGTGTTCGGCATCGAAAAACAGGAGTGGGCGCTTTGGATCTCGCCAATGCACGACATCACAACCCTCTTCGGGGTGGCGATATTCGTAGGGGTCCTTCTGATCAGTACTGGCATGATACTGAACATGATAGTGTGCTACAGAAGGAGGGACTTCGGCCGGCTGCTCTTTGATGGCCAGGGACTGGCCGGTCTTTTCGTTTATTGGGGGGCTGCGATCGCCATAGTGATTTCTATCCTGGGGTTCAAAACGCCGTTTCCTGTCGCGTACCTCTGGTACGTTGTCGGATTCGTGTTCCTGCTCACTTTCTTCAGGGACACGCTGGCGCGTACGTTACTGCATCAGAACGTAGAGAACCATGAGCCAAGGTCGGTGCAGGTGATAGAGGTGCTCCACAACTTGATGAATTACTTCGCGAACACAGCGTCCTTCATCAGGCTGGGGGCGTTCGCGCTCAACCACTTCGCGCTTTCCCTCACTGTCCTGGTGCTATCAAACCTGTTTGGGAAGCTGCCAGGGGGAATTGTGCTCAAGGTGATCATGTTCATAGTCGGCAACCTGTTTATAGTGGGACTCGAGGGACTGATCGTCTTCATTCAGGTTCTCAGGCTCGAGTACTACGAGTTCTTCAGCAAATTCTACCGAGGAGGCGGAAGCCTATTCAAGCCTGTCGGCTGGGGTCGCGAAAAATCCCACATGAAATCGTGATGTACATTATTATTCAATAAGGAGATGGTGCAGTTGTTTGGACTGGTTTTGAGTGTTATGACAGTTGTTGGTACGATGATTCTAGGCGTCGTCCTGCACAAAATTGGATACCGCGGATCGAGGAGGATGTTCGCCTGCGTTGCGGTTGTTTCGTTCTGCCTCATCCTGGCGGGAGCTGTGGTGACTTTGGCTACTTCTCCTGCCGGCGCCGCTGAGGCTGAGGTTGGGGCTACGGGCGGGGCGGACAATGGGTTGGCTTACGTAGGCATGGCGCTCGCCACAGGACTTGCCTGCATAGGCGCCGGTGTCGCGGTCGGAGGCGTTGGGTCCGCCGCTCTGGGACTGGTAGGGGAGAAGCCGGAGGCAATGGGCACGACGTTTATCTACCTTGGTCTCGCCGAGGGAGTCGCGATCTATGGCATAGTCATATCAATACTGATTTTCAGCCGGCTGGGATAGCTTACTGACGTGCGGGCATACTTGATCAGCGACAACCACGATACCCTGGTGGGCATGAGGCTGGCTGGGATAGAGGGAGAGGTCGTTCACGGCGAGGACGAGACATCGCGCGCAATGACATCGGCTATGCTGATGGAGGATGTCGCCATCCTCGCCGTGACGGAAAAGGCGGCCGAGCTTGTCCCGGATATTATGCAGAGGGCGAGGGAACATGGCGATCTTCCGATTGTTGTGGAAATCCCGGACCGCCACGGTACAAAGAGGGGCGCGGATTTTCTTACCAGATACGTCAGGGACGCAATTGGGGTGAAGATGGAATGAACGAGGTTACAAACGAGAAAATAACCGCGTTGCAGCGCATAATACTGGAGCAAGCAAGCCAACAGCGGGAGGCCTTTGCCACCGACGCGAGGAAAGAGGCCGAGGCGTGGCTTGCGAAGGAGCTGGCGAAGCTGGATCGCGAGACGGCCGCGGTGATAGTCGATGCCAAGTCGCGCGCGGAGGACATCCACAGGCGCCAGATACTCTCCGCGGAGCGCGAGAAGTCCACGGAGGCGCTGAGGCTTCAGAATAGACTCTTGAACGAAGTGCTGAAAAAGTTTCAGGATGGACTCGTCCGCCTTCGTGAGAGAAATGACTACGAGAGGATATTGGCCGCGCTAGCGATAGACGCCGCTCGCATCCTCAAGGGTTCCGCGCCGCTCAAGCTGCGCCTCGCGGCCATAGACGCGCCGATGGGCGACAGGGTGGCTTCGGCCGTAAACGCGAAACTCCCGGAAGCCGCTATGATTTTCGAGCACGACCCAGCCCAGATACTGGGCGGCTGTTGTGTCGAGTCGGCGGACGGACGCCGTCAGGTCAACTCCGACTGGCAGTCCAGAACCCAGGATGCTGCGGACGCTCTGGCGGACCGCCTCCTGGTTCTGCTGTAGAGGGGGAGTATATTTTGGCTGAAATTAAAAACCGACCTGCCGGCGACAAGCCGAGAATTGGCCGTGTCGATACGGTAAACGGTCCTGTCATTCGCGCAGTTGGGATGAGTTCATTCGGCATGAGAGAGATGCTTCACGTCGGCTCTCGCCGCTTGCTTGGCGAGATAATCCGCATGGAGGGAGACGAGGCGACTATTCAGGTCTATGAGGAGACGCAGGGCATGCGTGTCGGCGAGGTTATCGAGGGAACCGGAGAGTCCCTGTCTATATCGCTTGGCCCCGGACTCATCGGAGGTTTTTTTGATGGCATAGGCCGACCGCTGTCCGCTCTGCTCGACAAGGAGGGTATGTACATCTCTCCAGGCCTTGAGGTGCCCATGATTGACCCGGACAGGGTCTGGGAAATAAAACCCGTAGTGGCTGTAGGCGATATGGTATCTTCAGGAAGCCTTCTGGCGAGCATACAGGAAACACAGCTGATGTTGCACAGAGTGATATGCCCGCCGGACATGGAGGGCGAGGTGACTTGGGTTGTGTCCGAAGGCAGGATAGCGAGCTGCGGAGTCGTCGCCAAGGTCAAGAACGTATTCGGACGAATTGTCGATGTGCCTCTGACTCAACGCTGGCCCGTCCGTACCCCCAGGCCGTATCGCGACCGCCTCCTTCCAAACGAGCCCCTTGTCACGGGTCAGCGGGTCATAGACGGTCTTTTCCCCATCGCCAAGGGCGGTACTGCCGCCATACCAGGTGGATTCGGCACTGGCAAGACAGTCACACAGCACCAGCTCGCAAAGTGGAGCGAGGCCCAGGTTGTTGTCTACATAGGCTGCGGCGAGCGCGGCAACGAGATGACCGATGTCCTGGAGCAATTCCCGGTGCTGGAGGATCCTCGTTCTGGGCGTCCCTTGATGGAGCGGACAATATTAATTGCCAATACGTCCAATATGCCTGTGGCGGCCCGCGAGGCTTCGATTTACACGGGCATAACAATAGCCGAGTACTTTCGAGACATGGGTTACGACGTGGCTCTTATGGCCGACTCGACCAGCAGATGGGCGGAAGCGTTGCGAGAGATATCGGGCAGACTCGAGGAGATACCGGCTGAGGAGGGCTTCCCTGCGTACCTCCCATCGCGTCTCGCCGAATTTTACGAGCGCGCCGGGCGTGTGGTGACTCAGTACGGAGAGAATGGCAGCGTCTCAATCATAGGCGCCGTCTCGCCGCCTGGCGGAGACTTCACGGAACCTGTCACCAGGCATACCAAGAGATTCATTCGCTGCTTCTGGGGACTGGATAAGAACCTGGCAAACGCCCGCCACTTCCCAGCGATATCCTGGCTCGACTCCTACAGCGAATATGCGCAGGAGGTGGAGGAGTGGTTTGAGGGGCACGTTGACTCGAGGTGGGGAGATCTGCGCGAAAAGGCGCGAGCGATACTCATGGAGGACGAGAAGGTTCAGCAGGTCATACGTCTCGTGGGGGAGGATGTTCTCCCTGACGATCAACGCCTCTTGGCTTACACCGCGTTTCTTGTGAAAAACGGCTATCTGCAGCAGGCGGCGTTCGGCTCGGACTCGTACTCGCCTCCGGAGAAGGGATTCGCAATACTGGACATGATAATGCACTTCTATGATAGGGGGCTCGAACTGGTCCGCCAGGGGGTCCCGATATCGCTTATAAGGGAAAACGACTCCGTGGAGGACATCACCCACCTCAGGGAGTTCAACGCTGAGGACAAGTCCTCCTTCGAGCGAGTCCGCAGAAGGCTGGATAATCATCTCAACAGGGTCGGCGCGGAGCGCACCCGCGAGCAGGGAGGTAGAGCATAATGCCTCAGGCTGAATATATAGGGATATCGCAGGTGAACGGTCCGTTCATCCTTGTGGAGAACGTTGGAAGCGATGCCTTCTATGGGGAGCTGGTGGATGTCCGCGTGCCTGGCGGGAATATCAGGAAGGGGCGCATTGTCTCTCTCTCAGAGAAGGCTACTCTGATTCAGGTTTTCGCCGGTACGGACAATCTTATCCCCGACGAGACGAGGGTCCGCTTTCTGGGAAAGACGCTGGAGGTGCAGCTTTCTCCAACAATAATGGGGCGTACGTTCAATGGGCTCGGCGAGCCGATGGACGGCTGCGGACCAGTATTTGGCGGCAAGAGGGTGGACTCGAACGGAATGCCGCTCAATCCTATGGCGCGCCAGTATCCAAAGGATTTTATACACACCGGAATATCCGCCATAGACACCCTGACCACGCTCATTCGGGGTCAGAAGCTGCCTATATTCTCGGGCAATGGTCTCCCTCACAACCAGCTTGCGGTTCAGATTGCGACTCAGGCTCGTCTTATGGGGGCCGAGAACTTTGCGGTCGTCTTCGCCGGCATCGGCATAAAACACGACGACGCCGCGTTTTTAATTCGCGAGCTGTCCGAGAAGGGGCGCACCAACAACGTCGTGACGTTCCTGAACCTCGCGGATGACCCGGTAATAGAGCGCATAGCGACCCCTCGCATGGCTTTGACGGCAGCTGAGTACATGGCTTATGAGCTGGGTCTTCACGTGCTGGTCATCATAACGGACATGACGAGCTATTGCGAAGCTATCCGCGAGCTTGGCGTAGCCGCCGGCGAGGTCCCAAGCCGCAAGGGATATCCCGCATACCTATACAGCGATTTGGCGTCTCTATATGAGCGCGCCGGCGTCGTAAGAGGGCTGAACGGCAGCGTGACACAGCTTCCCATATTGACGATGCCCAACGACGACATAACCCACCCAATACCGGACCTCACGGGTTTTATTACGGAGGGGCAGATAGTCCTGAGCCGTGACCTGGATGGCAAGGGGATATATCCTCCGATAGATGTGCTGACCAGCCTGTCTCGTCTGATGAAGGACGGCATAGGCAAAGGCTTCACAAGGGAAGATCATCCTGGAGTGGCCAGTCAGCTCTTCGCCTCCTACAGCAAGGTGCAGGACGTCCGCTCGCTCGCTGGCGTCGTAGGAGAGGACGAACTGTCGAAGGCCGATAAACAATCTCTAACGTTCGGCGACATGTTCGAGAACAAGTTCCTGAAGCAGGCCAAGGACGAGGACCGAGAGATAGGTTACTCCCTGGACATGGCGTGGGACATACTATCGACACTGCCGAGAGGGGGTCTCACCAGGGTTTCTCTCGACGAAATAAAGGCTCATATAAAGGAATAAAGCTGTGTTTTTTTAAAATAAAACCTGTGCTTTTATGCAGCAAGAGCGTGACAAGGCCAAAGTTTTAAACTCCGGCTACCGTTTTGGCCTTGTCTTCCCCATTTGAACTATGCAAGATCACTGTTATTGATATTAATAAAAGTATGTGAACATTAATTCTATGCCGCGTGCCAGACATCCTCAGAAATGAGTCGCTAGACCCAAAAAAACCGCTCAATTAGGATTGCTTTTATCTGAAACCATGTTTATAATTGGATTGAATTTTAAGGGCTATCTGCTTTCGGAGAGGGGTGAGTGTGATGCTCTGCACTGAATGTGACTTCTTGAATCAAGACGACTCGAGGTTCTGCGCCATGTGTGGCCATGAGTTGCAGGAGTATGACGTCGCGGAATATGCCGACGATTCGACTGGAGCAGTCTCCTGCCCCTCTTGCAGTGCGCTCAATGACGAAGGTATTTCATATTGCAGATTTTGCGGTTCGAGTATGATAGTGTCAGTGGCGTCGCAGAGCATCGTGGCGGCGGCGGTCGGATCGACTCTGGATATGATCTCGTCCATGAGTTCGCCCATTTATGACAGACCGAGAGCTATTTATGACGAATCCAGGCTTATTGATAACGAACCGAGCATTATTTACGACGAACCTAGGCCTATTGATAACGAACCGAGCGCTATCGAGGATGCCGTCGACCAAGAGCCGTTAGAGCCTGAGGAGTCGAGCCACCACGAGAGCATGATAGCGAAGCTCGACATGATGGAGCGCGAACTCCAGTCAAGGTTGGGCACTCTGCCGGAGGCAATCACGGAGGACGTTGTGGCTGGTGACCAGGACGATGCCCTGAGTAACCTCTCCATGACGCTGGATTCGCTTATTTCCGATCTCCTCGATGTTGAGATAAAAGAGTATGAGAGGCCTGATTTCATTCACCCGGACGAGTCAGGTTTCCCATCGAGGGATCCGACGGCCTACAAACCGACCAAACCCAAAAAGGGCATAAGCGTGCAGGAGATTATGATTATAATTGCCCTGATAGCGGCGATATTCCTCGTGGGTATGAGTTGTGGGTTATGGGGATCGTATTTCATGGGACTTTAGCGGAGTAGCCCCGTTCGCTCGGTAGAGCTGGCGGGGCTGTCTCTTTATAAAGATGCGGTTGTACTTGCGGCTCAATGGTTTTATATTGCTCCCTTCATGCATTCACCCATGAAACGCCCTTCATCCTGTCAGCGAATTTTGCCATCCCAGTCACCCCTGTGATCTTATCTCTTTTATGATTTTCTGATATGCCTCAACGTAGATCATGCTGTCCATGGCGTAAGCCACTCCGTCGAACCCGTCTGTCAGATACCGCCTGGCCGCGTCCACGCCGCCAACATATATAAAGGAGAACTTCCCAAATGTTTTGCAGGCAGCGAGGATCCTTGCTATTGCGGATGTCATCTCCGGCGCGTCTATCTGGGCCGGCTTGCCGAGGGCGACCGAGAGGTCGTATGGTCCGACGAATATGCCGTCAATGCCTTCAATAGCCGCTATCTCCTCGATATTCTCAAGGCATTCCCTTGTCTCGCACTGAGGTATGATCAGAGTCTCCCTGTTGGCGATCTCGAAGTAGGAGACGAGGTCGCTGGCAAACGGCTCGAATCCGAAACCTGTGGATCTGGAATGCGCCACCCCTCTCAGCCCCAGCGGGTAATACTTGCCGAACTCGACTAGCCGTTTTGCCTCCTCGACAGAGCGCAGGCAGGGGATTATCAGCCCCTTCGCCCCAATGTCGAGCATCTTGAGTATGGATGGCCTCGTGGAGTCCTTCACCCGCGCGAACGGAATTATCCCGCGTTGTCCGGCGGCGATGACAAATCCCCCGGCGCTCTCCACGTCGAAGGGACCATGCTCAGTGTCGATAATGAAAAAATCAAGCCCTGAGAGTCCAAGGCATTCCACCGCGGTCATGCCGCCAAGCTCAAAAAACGTGCCTACGACATTTCCGCCGCTTAAAATCTTTTCTCTTACAAGGTTCTTCACATTCATTCACTCCCGATCTGATTACGTCGTATGTGGAGCGTTTACGGGTTATTATCGGCATTTTTTGCCATGAGGACCTGCATCCTGGCTAAAATAGGCATGGAAAGGCGTATGCTGGTATAATCGTGGCAAGCAAAAGTATACGCCTCGAGCGCAAATACATTGAAGAGCGAGGGATTGAAATGAGAGGACCGATGTTCCGGCGCGGTGGAACGAGCGGCTGGAAGACGCCGGGGACACTGGGCAACGATGTTCAAAGCAGCGTGCCATCCACTCAGATATCGCTCTCGAGGGTGGGAGTAACCGGACTCAAGCGGATACTGCGACTCAGGGATTCGTCCGACAGGAACACGCTTTTTTTCGCGGATATGAAGCTGTATGCGCACCTGGATGCGCGACAGGCCGGTGTGCACATGTCGCGCTTCATTGAAAACATCGAAAATGTGGCGCTCGAGATAGCGTCCGAGCCGTCGCCGACCTTTGAGGCTCTGACCGACAGGATTGCCGTCGCGATAGCGAATACCCAGGGCGCGTCGAGGGCGGAGGCCCACATCAGGGCTCAATACCCGATGACGAAGGTAACTCCTGTCTCTCGCCTGAAGGTCGAGAACCTCTGTACGTTCATCGGCGTGTCGGTCAGCGACGGTGAGAGGACAAAAAGGGCCTCTGGCGTCGAGGTTAACGGGCTGACCGTCTGTCCGTGCGCCAGGGAGATGGTGTCGGAGCACTCGCGCGTCCTCCTTCTGGAGGCTGGATACAGCGCCGAACAGGCTGACGAGATAACGGCGATACTGCCGCTGGCGTCTCACAACCAGAGGGGGCTTGGTACGCTGCTCCTTGGGACAAGTGAACTTGTCCGGGCCGAGAGGCTCGTGGAGATAGTGGAGGAGTCTATGAGCGCTGGAACATACGAGCTGCTGAAGCGCCCCGACGAGCTGCACGTCGTGGTTGAGGGGCATACGAGGCCGCGTTTCGCGGAGGACGTCGCGAGGGAGATTCTAAAGGGTGTGGCAGATCGTCTGCCGGACCTGGGAGACGACACGTTCGTCCTGGCGCGCCAGGAGAACTTCGAGAGCATCCATGCCCACAATGCCTACGCCGAGCGTTGCGGTCTGCTTGGCGACATAAGGCGCGAACTTCGCGGCGAACCGCCGTCGGCGAGAACCCCTCTCTCGTTCGAGTCATGGCTCGACTCCGCCTGCGCTCCATAGGCCGATTTATTCAGCGCCGCCTCCATCGGCGGAGTCAAGTTTATTTAGAGGCGGTTTGTCAAGGCAACAGTTTCAGCCCCGCGAACCGCGAGGTTCTCTGTCTGCCGCCAAAGCCGTCCCAAAACCCACGTCGACACGGCTTATTTTGCGTCGCCCTTGTGCTGGTCGTATGCCTCCAGTATGCGACTCGAGTAGATGGCGGCGGGGCCTGCGTTCATTGCCACAGCCACGGCCAGCGTGTCCAGTATCTCGTCGCGGGTGGCCCCGGCCTTGATCGCCTCCGGAACGTGTACGGAGATGCAGCCGTCGCATCTGGTGGTGGCAGCCACAGCCAGAGCGATCAGCTCCCTCGTCTTGGCGTCCAGAACTCCCTTTGTTCCGTCGGTGGCTAGGCTGCCCACAGCTTGTGTCAATTTGGGGTTGCCCTTGCCAAGATTTCCAAGCGCGGTGCCATAACTCTTCAGCAAATCCTTCCAATCTTCCAACATGTCGACGCCTCCTTGAATTATGTTTGTTTGGTCAGTATAACACTATGGCCTCTTTTTACCCTCTTATTCTAATTCCAAGTCAAACGCGCATCCTGCGCGCTTGACTTGGAAAAGCCGCAATGCTGCGCATTGCGCGGCGCGACATCGTGTCGCGCATTCCAATTTTGAGTCAAATAAAA
>JAITNX010000023.1 GCA_031290235.1 Synergistaceae bacterium
AAATTCCGAGGATATCGTGAGGCAATATGACACAATACGCTGTTCTGCCTCCTGTATCATCTCAGGCGTAAATCGTGATGTGGGGCCAGTTATGGCGATAGTGCATATCACCTCTCCATCCGAGTCGAAGATGGGGGAAGCCAGTGACGAAAATTCGAGGCAATACTCGCCGAAACTGCGGGCTATCATAGTGGCCCGTATTTCTTCAAGTTCTTTCAATATCTTATCTATATCGGTAACTGTGTAAGGCGTAAGAGGGATTATTGAATTAATGGCCGACTCTCTTTCTTCAGTATCTAAAAATGCCAGAAATGCCTTGGCGCCAGCTCCGACCCCTATATTATATTCCGCCCCCACTGTAGGCGCGTAATGAAAATCATGATCTGCCTCCACTTTTTCGAAACATCTTCTAATTGAACCGTCTCTGATATAGGCCGTCGCGGTTTCGCCAAATTCATTTTTCAGCTTTGTCAAGGTGTCATAAATGACATTTCGCAAAACATCCAGTTTCTTAGCCCTATAGCCAAGCATATAGAGCCTACGCCCAACTTTGAAGGAACGGCCCTCTCCATTCCTCGCCAAATAGTCATTTTGAGCTAAAAATCTCGTTATTCTGGAGGCCGTAGGAATCGGTATGCCCGTTTTTTTCGCTATATTGGAAAGAGAAAGTGAATCCATTTCTCCAAGAAAACAATTAAGTATAGAAATAGCTCTCTCAATAGATTGAGTGCCAGTCTCGTTATTTTTTCGTTGATTTTCCAAATTTTTTCCTCGATTCCGGTTATGCCCATTGAGTTTTGTTATTATATTAGATTATCACATAACTAGACGTTAGAATCTCCATCCAATGGAGAAAATAGTATTGGGCTATTTAAGCGATCATCACGGATGTATAACGCTCCCAGAGTGACGCATCGACCCGGCAATCCTACAAGAAAAGCCGAGCGCATGATTATTTACCCAATCTTTTCGCCGTATCAGCCAGGCCCAAGCGTCTTAACGCCTCCTCTCCGCGACTCGCCGTATCCGCGACCCGTTCGCCAGGCGTCATGTCCTTCTGGCATTCGTAATTCCATTCACGTATCCTGTGTATGTCGTCAATGGTGAACTCGGGGCTGATTGTTGGTTCCGGTATATTACGCCTCATCGTCATTACCTCCCGCGATATGACCTGCGCTGACTCTGACCAAAAGAACCGCCTCAATCTCAATAACTCAAACTTCGCACATGGAAAACAGGTCTCGCAACATGACAAATCAATAATTGCCGGCAAAATAATAGTGGCAAGGGCTCTCTTTTGGTATAATTAACTCGACGAAAGCTTAAAATCCAAAGGAGGCCCTTGCCATGAACAGATTAACACAGACCGGAGATTTTGAAAATACCCTTGATTCCATGATTGACGCGTTCTTTCACACGTTCGGTATCGTTTCCTGGATTATTAATGCTCTAGTGAATTAGAAATAGAATAAGTCAACACTCTCAAATCACGATGTATTGTTGAAGGGGGCTTAAAATGGCCAGTGTGCCTGCGGCCGATTTTATCGCGACCATATCAAAATATATATCATCTCCCTCCCTAGTTTCGATCACGGGTAGCGGGGGAAAAACGTCGCTCATGTTTTCTCTCGCTAACTCCTTAGCGAGGGACGGTAGCGTTATATGTACGACGACAACTAAATTGTGCTGGCCATACCAGCACGAGGAAGCGCCTTTTTTTGTGAGGGGTGGCTCCGCGTCCGGGCTGCGCGAGAGTGTGAGCGCCAATGGGAGCGTCCTCGTCGGCGACCATGTGGCTTGTGGAAAGCTGACCGGCATTCCCCCTAAGCTTGTCGACTCGTTTTTTCGCGAGAGTGTCGCTCGCCACATCCTTGTCGAGGCAGACGGCGCCAAGGGGATGTCCTTCAAGGGATACGAGTCTCACGAGCCGGTCGTACCTTCCTCGACTACGCACCATATAGCCGTCGTCGGAGCTGAGATCCTCGCCTCTCCTATCTCTAGAGAAAACACATTTCGTTTGAACCTGCTGATGGAGCGCTGGGGCGTCCGAGAAAGGGAGAGAATTTCCTTCGATAAATTGGCCGAGATTCTGGAGAGTCCGTCGGAGTACCTGAAGGGTTCGCCGAGCACAGCAACACGAATGCTACTCTTCAATAAATGTGAAATATTGGGTGCCCAGACGTTGTGCGAGGCATCCGGAAATCTATCTAAGCTCCTTGTGTCGTTCGATATTATGGCCTTTGTGTCGTTGAGAAGAAATATCCGCTATGAACTCACGAAGCTTAAGCGCCTGTAACTATTCAGTCGCGAAGAAGCGGTTTTAATGACCTCATTCGCGGCAATTCACAATTAGCCATGAATGCGCCTCATGGCTATCGCGGCAGCACCCAGCGCACCAGCGAGTTGTCCCATGTCGCTTGTGAAGACCTCGCGCGACATTTTGCGTTCGAGAAACGAAGTGAGAGTCGTGCTTTGGGAGAGGCCGCCTGTAAAAGCGATGGGGCCGAAGCCGCCGAGCTTTCGAAGCATGCTCTCGGCCCTGGAGGCAATGGAGTCGATGAGGCCCTGAGCGAGCGCACTCTTGTTAACCCCCCTCGCGAGCAGACCAATCACCTCGCTTTCCGCAAAGACGGCACACATGCTCGATATCGGGCAAGGCTCGACGTCCGATATGCCGCTGAAATCTTTCATTTTATACCCCAACAGTACGGCCATGTTCTGAAGGAATCTGCCGGTTCCGGCCGCACACTTGTCGTTCATCAAAAAATCGAGCACCACTCCGCCTGATCCGACGGATATTGCCTTGCTATCCTGCCCACCAATGTCAAGAACTGTACGGGCACTGGGATAGAGGATCGACGCGCCGACAGCGTGGCAGGTTATCTCGGTAACGGGCTCCCCAAATTCGAGACAATTTCGCCCGTAGCCGGTCGTGACCAGACCGGCAAGATCCCCAGGCGCCATACCGAAGCCAAAGAGCAATTCGTCGAGAGTTGCAGCTCCAACCTCACCGGGGTTCCACCCGGCCGGAGTAACCCTGTGAGCGAGCACCTGCACTCCGTCGAAGAGCACGGCCTTCACGGAAGCTGAGCCTATATCGATCCCGACCGTGACTTGCTCCATCCTACTGGATCATCTCCATAAACGCGCCCATCCGAGTGGAGATCTGTTCAGTGTCGCCCGGATAGTAGTCAGTCTCAATGGAGATGCACGGGATGTCTCGCTCATCCCTCATCTTATCCCTCACTCGCTTCGTCTCCACTGCATATGTGTGGCAAGCCTGGAGGATTATGTCTACAACGCCGTCTATATTGAACTCGTCGGCGAAGCGGACGAGCAGCTTCATGCGCCCCTCGTTGGGGCTGATTACTGAGCAAGCTGTCTTCATATATTTTTCGGCTATCGCGTCGAGCGGGTGCTTCGTCTCGTCCACAAGGTCGACCGTGCCCTTGTAGTGTCCGCAGTTTTCGAAGCAGACTATGACGCCGCCGTTGTTCTCTACAGCAATGATGGTTTTCTCGACAGCCTTGCCTAACGGACAGCCCGTCACGAGTATACGCTTCAACCCCGGTATTATTCTGCGCTCGCCCGCCTCGTAGTTCTCGCGCAGAGCTTTCGTCAATTCGTCGACTCTGCGGACGACCTCTTTTGGGTCGAAAGTGACACGCGTCCAGTCCGTGACCATCATTATCTCAAGGCCGTTCACCGGCGGAGGATCGAGTTGCGACAGAGCGAAGAAGTTGTTCAGAGCCCGTCTCTCTCCGTTGGCGTCGTGGATGGCGCCTCTCAGGCTCTCGTCTGTAACGCTTACGCCGAAGGACTTTTCGAGCCACTCCTTCAACGCGACGATCTCCTCGCGCCAGTGCGAGACGGCACGATCGTCCAGCCTTTGCGGAAGCTGCATTACGTGAACAGGCTTTATGCGGTTCAGGTACTCGTACATCTTCTTCTTGCCGTCGCAGGTCGTCTCACCCACAACGGCATCGGACATTGCGAAGTAGGGACATGTATCCGTGTAAGCGTATCCGTAGCTCGCCTTGATGAGAGGACAGAGGTTGCGGGGCAAGTGCTCCTCAGCCGCGGATATCGGGTCTGCTTTCTTGCTGCAGAGCGAGACTATCCACGCTCCGGCGGCTCTTATGACCTCAGTAGGGGTGAAAACACAGTAAGTGCCTATGACTTTGCAGCCAGACTCCTTCGCCTCCTTGAGGACGATTGGAGCCTTCGTTGACTCGTCCCTCATCCTATCTAGCATCGCGTTTACGTCGTTCATTTTACTCCTCCTCTGTTGTTATCGCGGCGTCGAGTGTGGTATATATATCTTCGCCCGCGCTGGGTGACCGGCAATACGCTTTGTCGTAGGCAACGCCGCTTAGTTCTAGCGTTTCTATCAGTCCCGCCCAGGATTCAGGCTCGCTATCGATCAGCGCGGCGTAAACGCACGAGTCACCAAGCTGACTAGGCGGCGGAACTAACTGACAAGCGATTTCCCAGTCTTTCAAAAAAGACTCGAACACCAACGCAGCGCTGACCGTCCTGAACGTAAATAATAGAGCCACGCTGTGAAATTCATGACAATCCAAATAACATAGCCCCCTTTAAGAGTTCTCGCAGAGCGCTCTTAATCTCGTTTATCTCATCCTCTGTCGTCTCTGCCCCGAAGCTGAAGCGCAGAGTTCCGCCCGGGAACGTGCCGGCGGTGCGGTGGGCCAGGGGAGAGCAATGGAGACCGCTGCGAGTGATGATGCCGTGCTCCTCGTGCAGACGCCTCGCAAGTTTGCCGCTGTCGTGGCCGGGGGCACTCACGGAGACGACAGCGACGGAGCGGGAGGCGTCGCCGGTTCCGTGAATCACGATGCCTGGAATGCGCCGCAATTCATCGATAAACCGTGCCGTGAGCGCAGCCTCTCTCTCACGGATGGAATCTGTCCCTGTTTCGAGTATCTCAGCGGCTGAGACGGCGAGGCTGAGTATACCTGGGGTGTTCTGTGTGCCGGGCTCGAACCTGTCGGGTAAAAAATCGGGCATATCCAGGGACTGCGAAGAGCTGCCGGTACCGCCGACGAACCAGGGCTCCATCTCTGCGACGGCTCGCTCGCTCACGGCAAATCCTCCGATGCCGGGGAGCCCCCGGAGACCCTTGTGCCCGGCGAAAGTGAGAACATCAGCATCCATTGGGAGCGGCAGAACCCCTGCTGTCTGTGCCACGTCTAACACCGTGAGTAGGCCGTATTCTTCAGCTATTGCTAAGCATTCGCCGACAGGCAGTATCGTACCGAGGACATTTGACGCGTGCGGCATCACGAGCATACGGGTATTTTGTCTCACCGCCCTATGGATGATCGCAGGGTCAAGCGAGCCTTCTGGTGAGCATGGGAGCCATTCGACGTTGATAATCCCACCTCGCGACAGAAGTTCGAGCGGTCGCGCGACGGCGTTGTGCTCCACACTCGTGGCAAGGACGTGATCGCCGGGGCGCAGCAGGCCGTTGAGCGCCATGTTGAGCGCAGCTGTGGCTCCGCTCGTGAAAAGAACGCGCGTCGGGTCACTCACGCCGAAAAGTTCTGCGAGGGCACTTCTCGCTCGCAACGCGACCGCACAATCGTCCAGCCCCTCGAAGTTGCGTCCAGCACTCAGGTTGGTACCTCGCAGGTGTGCGACGAGCGCGTCCGCCACTGCAGGCGAGACGCGGGGCGATGTAGCGGCATAGTTGGCATAGATCTGTCTCATGTCCCTTTCTTCTTTCGGTAGAATGTCCCCGCCTTCAGCGCCTCCAACTCCTCAGAAGTGTCGACGTCTGCCAAGAGGCGCCAGTCCTCCACCCGTACGCGAACGACTCGGCCTGGGTTGCGCTCTTTCACGTACGCACCGCTCTCGCCGTTGGGAATGGCGAGTAGCTCCCCTCGAAAATTGGCCGAGAAGACCGACGGCGAGCATGGCTCCCCGTCGAAGACGGGTTCTACTATGAGACCGGGCGCGGCGCGGCTGATGAGGGCGCGCACTGCGCCCTCATCAAGGAGAGGCTGGTCGCACGGGAAGAAGCAGTAGTGTTGAGCCGACGCCGAGGCGACGCCGAGACGAATGCTCTCGCACTGTCCCCTTGCCGGATTGCCGTTGCGAAGCACGGTCACCGGCAGATCGTCGGCGAGGCGTGCCACCTCGTCGTTTGCGACGACAAAGATGACGTTCGAGAACTCGGGCATCCCGCAGGCGAGCTCAAGCGTGTAAGAAGCAAGGGCGCGGCCCCCGAACTGCGAGAGCAACTTGTCCCGCGCCCCGAAGCGCCGCGAAAATCCAGAAGCCATGAGGATGGCGTCGGCGCAGCCGTTCATTATGACACTTGCGCGCATTGCGGGCGCGCTCAGAGCGTTATGATGCGCCCAGTCACCGCGAGGCGCCCGACTATACCCATCATGTCCGCGATGCTACCCACAGCGAGCGATTCTGTCAGTTTATAGTAGTTCGCACATGTTCCGCAGGTAAATATTGCGGTGCCTCGCTCCTGGAGCGCGAGTAGGTCAGGCACGGTGTTAGCTCCATCCGCTGTCAGGTACGCGCCGCCGTTTAAAAATATTACAGCCTCTGGAAGCGGATCGAGCTGAGTGAGCGAGAAGATAAAGCCCTTGATAAGCAGCTTGCCGAGCTCCTCTGAGCCCTCCCCCATGTGATCGGACGTTATCAGAACGACAAGACCGCTTGGCATCGGCTCCGGCGCTACGCAAGTCCTCTCGGACGGCACACCCGCCGGGACGCTCCCCGTTATAGCGACCCTGTAGCTGGACGGTTTCTCCTCGCTGTAGGAGAATTCGCATCCAGTGCCTTTCGCCATCTTCTCCAGATTCTGCACCGCGACGATGTTGTCGACCAGAACAGCCACACCATCCACCCCCGGCTCAGCAAGAATTTTTTTCGCGTTTATGACCGGAATGGGGCAGGGCTGTCCCCTCATGTCGATCGTCTTCATAATTTCACCCCGCTCAATTTAAATGTCATTCAAACACCACAGCGCACCCATCTCTTGCCATTACCTCCCCGACGATGGCCGCGCTCTCGTCGCCACCCCCTCTGATGGAGGCGAGCAACTCTTCCGCCTGATCCAGCGAGACAGCTATCAGCAACCCCCCGGAGGTCTGTGGGTCGAACATTAATTCTTGAAGCGCAAAGGGTAAGAAGTCGACTTCAGCCCTCTCCCCCGCGAAATTTCTATTGCGCTGCCCCGCCGCTGTCAATAGGTATTCGTTAGCGTAGTCTACGGCCTCCGGCAGGAGAGGGATGGCATCTGTGAACAGGAGGAGGCTCGCGCTGTCACCCGCCATCTCGAGAGCGTGCGTCAGGAGACCGTAGCCGGTGACGTCGGTGCAGGCACTAACATCGAAGCTGGCCATTCGTTCGCCAGCGCTGCGATTCAGGCGTTCCATCGAAGCCAGAGCTTTCCGCACAGCAGCCTCATCCGCAACACCTCCGCGCGCCGCGGCCATTATGATGCCAACCCCGAGTGGCTTCGTCAGGATGAGCCTGTGTCCAGGGGCGGGGGTGTTGTTGCGCCTCACCTTGGCTGTCTCCACAATGCCAGTCACGGCCAGCCCGTACTTTGGCTCCTTGTCGTAGATGGAGTGTCCGCCACCGAGAACAGCGCCAGCCTCTGATATCTTCTCGGCGCCGCCGACCAATATCTCGCCCAAAATTTCCACCCCCATCGCCTCTGGAAAACAGACGAGATTCAGCGCGAGAAGCGGTCTACCGCCCATGGCCCAAACGTCGCTCATAGCGTTCGCCGCCGCGATGCGTCCGAAGCTCCTCGCGTCTTCTGTCATGGGAGAGAAGAAATCCACAGTGGAAATGAGCGAATAAGTGTCGTCCAACCTATAAACTGACGCATCGTCTGAGGCGTCAAAACCCACTATCAGACGGTCGTCGACCCTGGACTGCAGTCTGGCCAACCCAGCCAGAATGGGCGCGAGTTCGCCCGCACCTATCTTGGCGCCGCAGCCACCGCTAGTGCAGTTCGAAAGTATGGAGCGCGTCTCACTCATCAATCATTCCCCCGTCACCTGTCCATACCGTGTAAATGTCCTGTTCATCAGTCTCCCGGCGTGTGTATGTCCCGCCGAAGGGAATTCCTCTCTCCCTTAGGAGGCGCAGAGCCTCCTCGAAGCATGAAGAGGGCAGGCGCAGACAAAAGCCACAACCGGCGTGTATCTCTGAGGGTAGGGGCATCACGGTCGCCGGGAATGGAATCGCCATAAGCTCGCGCTCCGCCATTATTGCGTGCGTCGTACTATCGAAACAGACCAGAGCCTCCATACTGGATAAAATGCAGGCGCCAAGCATTAGCAGCCGCGCCCTGGATCGGCGATCCCGGATAGGCCTCTCGGCACGTATCGACCCATAGGACTCTCCTCGACAAAACGATCGCCTCTGAACATAAAGCGGTCTCCAAGGTAGATGGAGTCGATTGCTGCCGGATACCTATTATACAAGTTGCGGATCCAGCTTGGCCAAAAATTGCGTCAAAACAGCCACGCTATTTACCGCTTACGTATGTATCAATTCCCGGCTTGGCGAAAGAGAACAACCCGAAACTTGCAACCGCTTCCAACACACCTCCGGCGATCGCCAAAGCTTTGTCCGTTATGCTGAAGCAGTGTTCTCGTACATCTCGCGGATCCACGTCGCCGATTTTCAGCCCGCGTTTAACAAATACGGATGGATGGATCAGCCCACGGACGACCCCCTTGATCTGAGACCTGACTTCGTGGTCACCGACATAGGCGACGATGTCAGCGGCTTCGACGTGGTCGCCGATTTGGGCAATCGCGGTGACGAAGCCGTCCGCTGGCGCGCGCAACAATCTCTCCACACTAAAACCCATCTCCATACCTGGAATTCCCGTATTTGGAATTGCGTTTCCCTCTGTTATGAGGCGTCCGAGATAATGCCCCCTCTTAGTCTCTATTACGCCGTGGACTTGATCCGGAGCTGAGAAACCGGGGCCTATAGCCAGTACCAACGGAGCCATGTTTTTGTGGGTTCCGGTGTAACGTTTTGCCATAATGGCGTCAACTACGAGATCTGGAGAGATTTCTGATATCGCGTTACCGTTCGAATCCACTTTCACCGCTATCGTCCCTTCCTCCCAATCACTGTATGAGCCTATCAGGACAGCCTTCATGCCTTCTATCGAGTGAACGCCGCTGAACACGGCCTGTGCCGCAGATACGGGTCTGCGAACGACAAGCGGCGATTCCGTCTCAAGGCACAAAACTCTGAAACCGATACGCCAAAGCCTGTATATGACGCCGGTAGCAAGATCCCCACCTCCTCTGACAATAGCTGTCCTTTTGCTCAAAAGACCATCTCCGCTGCTTACATGTGACTTGCTCTCATAATGTGAATTTATTTTAATCAATCAGCGAACTTCTCAGTAAAAAGTATCGCAAAACTATTCGCGTGACGCTCTGTGATTTGGGTTCGACTCCTCATTAAAGCTTACTTACTTTTAAAACGTCACACCTCAAACACCTCCCGACTTCCTGCTTGCAGCTCTCCTCAGTCAATCCCATAACTGATTCTTCAAAGGTTTTTTTCCTCGTTCCTGCGTCGACTGACGGTATCTTCATCCGCTCCCTGGGTGCTTCGTCGACAGGGAAACTCAGAGCGCGCGCTGTTGTTTTCTTTTTTTGTATCCTGCCATCCCCTCCGAGGTATCTGTCGATCGATGAAGCTGCTTCCTTGCCCATCGCCACTGCTCCTACCACAGTCTGAGGACCCGTCGCACAATCACCACCAGCATACACCCCTGAAGTATTGGTGATACAACGAAAAGAAGCTTTTACCGTATTGCCGCCAAACTCAAATTTATCAGTATCCATATCAGCGAATGTTCTGTCTAAGGTCTGACCTATTGCTATTACTACATAATCAGATTCTATCGCAACGTTCCGACCATGATCGAAAGCAGGCGCAAATTTGCCCTCATTGTCGAAGAGAGAAAGGCACTTGGCGAATCTCACTCCCGAGACATGTCCATCAGATATCGTTATTTCTTCAGGTCCCCAGCCGCAATGGAATATAATCCCCTCTTCCTCGGCTCCGAGTACCTCGCTTGCAAATGCCGGCATCGAATCGCGTTCTTCCAGACAACAAAGAATTACGCAGGAAGCTCCGAGACGTAAGGCTACCCTGGCACAATCAACAGCCACATTGCCGCCCCCGATTATTAACACTCTCCTATTTGCCACTTCTGAAGATGCAGAATTCTTGTCCAGACGCGATTTACGCAGTAAATCAATGCCATACGTTACACCTTCGGTATCTTCTCCGGGTATGCCAAGTTTTCTCTCGGCACTGGATCCTACCGCAATATACGTTGCATTGAAACCCGAAGAAACGAGATGGTTCATGGGGAAATCTTTCCCGAGTTTTTTGTTAGTTTTGAACGTAACACCCATTCTCTTGAAAACACTAAGTTCTTTCTCCAATTTTTCCGGGGGAAGTCTGTATTCCGGCAACCCAACCGCCAATACTCCGCCGATGACGGGTAGTGCCTCGAAAACTGTGACCGAATAGCCTTTTCTGCGGAGATAAAAAGCGCATGAAAGACCGGATGGACCGCTGCCGATTATCGCGATTTTTTTTCCATTCTCGGGAGAGATTTCCGGAAGCGGAAATTCTTTTTCATACTCTATGAGACGGTCGGTTATAAAGCGTTTTACATCCCTTATGGCGATCGGCTCGTCAATTTTTACTCTATTGCACATACTCTCGCACGCGTGGTTACATACGCGACCGCATGTCAGAACCAGCGGATTTTCCTCTTGTATCGTCTTGTAGGCCTCCATATAATCACCCTTGCGCGCGAGGTCCATATATAAAGGAACTTCCACTCCCGCCGGGCAGGCATTCTGACATGTGTACCTCATACAATGTATATAAGCTTTGGGGTCATGGCGCTCATACAAACACTCTGTACAGTACAGACATTCGGTTATTAAATCATTGCACTCGTCTTTGATCTTCCTCACCCACATGGGATCCGCTATGAGCTGCCTCGCCACAGCGATAAGATCCGCTCTTCCGGACGCGATGACGCTTTCGGCAAAATCAGGGTTGCCGAGTTTTCCGACGGCTATTACGGGAACATCTACATGTCGTTTTATATCCTCGGCGAGATATACGTTTGGCCCGTCCGGGTATTCAATCGTCGGTTTCCCTCGCTGATCGCTGTATCCCTTTACATGCGCGTCGTCAAATCTGACTCCCGCCGACACATCCATGCAATCGACGCCATTTTTGACAAGCTCACAGGCAAAAATCCGGCTTTGGACGATTGTATTGCCGCCAACGACGAATTCTTCCGCACTTATGCGGGCAAAAATTGGAAAATCGGGCCCGCAAATTTCTCTGACCTTCTTCAAAATCTCGAGATGTATGAACATCCTGCCGTAGATATCTCCGCCGAATTCGTCCGTCCTGATATTCGTGCGTCTCGATATGAAGTCGGCCATGGTGTATGTGTGCGCGTAATGCAGTTCTATCGCGTCAAAACCGGCTTCTTTTGCCCGTAGCGCCCCGTTGGTAAAATCATCGATTATTCCGTAGCAATCTTCCTTTGAAAGTTCTTCTATCCTTACGTCGGCTCCATAGATAGAGTGAGCGATTTGCAAACCAATTTTACAGCCCTCGTCATGCACGGCTCGAACGAGTTTCGACAAGCCCGCTATATGCTCGTCCCGGCTAATTTGTAGGCGCTGTCCCGTGTGGATATACTTCGAACTCACACTCGTGTGCTCAGTCATTATCATCCCGACCCCCGAGCGCGCTCTGTCGACATAATGTTTGATGGTGTCACGCGAGATGAACCCGCCATTTTCGGCGGAATTCGTGAACATTGGAGACATGATGATGCGATTGGGAAGTTCTAAGCTGTTTATCTTTATCCGGCTGAACAAACCTACTTCTGACATTCCGCTCAACTCCTCATTCAAGTGTCAACGTACAATACATACTTAACTGCGATAAAAACACTTCTCCCCGATCCTCACTTACATAAAATTCAAGTGTACATGTTAATTAAAAATATTTCTATCCTTCAGGATACCTCTTACGCTCCGCAATTTTCCTTGCAGCTATCTCAATGGCATCATAAAACTGAACATAACCTGTGCAACGACATAGGTGACCTGCTAATTCATCCGCAATATCTTCCTTTGTCGGATGTGGGTTAGAATCGAGTAAAGCCTTGGCTGAAAGAACCACTCCAGGTGTGCAAAAACCGCACTGAATAGCTCCGGCTTCAATAAACGCATCCTGAATAGGATGTAATTCCCCATTTTCCTCAAGCCCGTCCACTGTAAGGACGTCAGCCCCCTGAACCTTCATTGCTGGCACAAGACAGCTATTGACAGGTTTGCCATTCAAAAGCACTGTGCATGCACCGCACTCTCCCTCCCCACACCCTCTCTTTACGCTGGTAAGACCGAGATCAACTCTGAGTACGTCGATGAGTAAACGATTTGGATCGACTGGAAGCGTTTTATTCCTGCCATTTACGGTAAAGGATATACTTTTGATATTCTTCATTGCAATCTCTGACCTTCCTTTATATCTGACGCGGCATTCATCAACGCACATGAGACGAGATCTTCGACTAGAACCTTGCGATATGCGCCTGAACCACGCTGCAAAGAATCTCTTGGACGCGCTTCTTCCGATGCCTCACGCCCTGCCGCGACTCTCAGTTCAACATCCGACACTTCTCCTCCAACAAGAATGTTCTCTGCCCTGATAGACCTGAACGGCGTAGTTGCAACCGGCGCAAGGACAATCCTCGCAGATTTTATTGTGCTTCCATCAAATATGAGCATCACGGAACAGTTGGCTATTGGCAGCGCCATAGCCGCCCTTGGAGCTATACGGGTAAATGCGGTCGCGTAACAATTACTCGGTATGGGGAGAAATATCCTCGTTATAATTTCTTTCGTCGGATCAATAGATATCTTGCCAACTCCGACGTGCAGCTTTTCCAGTGGTTCAACTCTGATTCCATCTGCTGAAACGATTTCGCACTTTGCCCCAATCGCGACCATCGGAATAACAGAGTCTGCTGCGGGTTGGGCGCTGATTATATTGCCGCCCAATGTTCCTATGTTGCGTATCTGGGGAGATCCGACAGATTGGCAGCCTTTGGCGAGCGATGTGAAATATTTCCTGACGATCTCGTTTGAAGCCGCTACCGCGTGAGTTACGCAAGCGCCGAGGATGACTTCATCTGCAGTCGCCTCGATTTGCGAAATGCTATCGATTCTAGATATGTCCACCACAATTTTTTGAGACACTTTCCCGGTTTTTGCCCACAACACCAAGTCTGTACCACCTGCTATTACCCTTGCTTTCCCTTTGTAATTTAAGAGTATATCCACACACTCTTTGATATCGGCGGCGAATATATAATTTTCAATTCTCACTCTGCCGGCATTTTCTGAAGCGGTCAAGTTTTATACCTCCTATCTCACAATGGTTTTTGGCGGCATGTACTGCTGAATCATGAGCAGAACAAATGCTAATAATCCGACAAAGTCGCTGTAGAATTCCGGGTACACGAGCAAAAGCCCCGCTATGATCAAAAAGAACCTGAGCGATCCGCTCACGGTTTTTCGCATAAAACCCTCGAGCCCGACACAGAGAATATAGACGCCGATGCCGGCGCTGATTACTATCCAGATGCTGTAAAGTGTGAAGTTTGCCGGAGTGAGCATAAGCCGCGGTTCTAACGTGAATATAAACGGCACCACAAATGATACCAGTCCTATCCTACAGGCTTGCCATCCCACGCTCGACGCGTTTGTATCCGCTATGCCCGCAGCCGCGTACGACGCTACCGCAACTGGAGGGGTTATTGCCGACAGAGTCGAAAAGTAGACTACAAACATATGGGCTTCCATCGGTTTCAGTCCCAATTCATATAGCGAAGGAACACAAAGGGCGGCAGTCAGTGAGTAGGCTGCCGCTACCGGCATGCCCATTCCCAATAACGTGCAAATGGCGGCTGTAAGCAACATCGAGGAGAGAACATAGTTTCCTCCTACCGACAGAATCATGCTGGCCAATTTACCACTGAGTCCGGTTGTCATCAGACCGGATATGACACAACCTGCCACAGCGCATGAAAGCGATATCGCCACTGACGACACAGCACCATCCTCGAGAGCTTTAATGATTCCTTTAACGGACAGTCTCGTCGTTTTCCGGAAGAATGAGACTACTATTACAGCCACAATGCCATATACAGCCGACATAGTGGCCGTAAACCCTCTCATTAGTAAGACGACCAGGATAATAATTGGTATTATGAATATTCCTCCGTCACTAATCGTCTCCAATACAGTAGGCATATTCTCCTCGCGCACTCCGGAAAGCCCGAGTTTCTTTGCCCTGAAATGAACTACCAGAAGCAACGCGGCATAATAAAGCAAACCCGGGACTGCGGCGGCAATAGCTATATCCCTATATGGAATACCCGCCATCTCGACCATTAGAAAGGCGGCTGTACCCATTATCGGGGGCATTATTCCTCCTCCGGTGGCGGCCACAGCCGTTATCGCGCCGGTGAAAATCGAGTCGTAGCCGGAACGTTTCATCATAGGGATTGTAAATGATCCTGTCGTTACTACGTTTGCCGTTGGGCTGCCATTTATCATTCCGAAAAGTCCGCTGGTGACAATAGCAACCTTACCAGCGCCCCCGGTGTACTTTCCGGCGACCGCCATAGAAAACTTATAGAAGAAATCGCCGGCGCCGGAAGAAGCAAAGAACGAGCCAAACAGGACAAACAGGAAAACGTATGTCGACGCGGCGGCAATCGGTGACGAGTAGACACCATTTACGGTGAATATCAGCTGATCTAGTACATCAATCGAAGCAAGCGGCCTGTGAGTGAGCGAACCCGGTAATAGATGACCTAATAGCGCGTACAAGAGAAATATAACCCCTATAAGTGGAAGTATATATCCCATTGATCGCTTGGTAAGCCCTATGATTGCAACAACATAAAGAACTCCAAATATTACATCAGTTGTTGTCAATGGATCGACCATCGGCCACCTGACAACATAACGCGCCATCTGAAAACAGAAATATACTCCAATTCCTGCGATGAGAAGGACTTTAACGTAATCCAGCCGTGTAATCTTGGACTTGTCGCCTTTTGATAGAGGTGTATATATAAGACAAGCCAACACTAATATAAAGGTTAGATGTATGCAATAATGCAACATTGGCTGTACAGTCAAAAACGTGCTTTGCGCAAGCTGATACACTGACATAGCTACGGCAACAAATGTGACTATCGTCTTATTCTTGCCGGTAAGCTTTCTCTTTGGACTTTGTTCAAGCAGTTCTTTGAGTCTCAACGTGCTCCCCCTCTGCCTTTTTTTGTACTTTTTTCAGCGACCAGTACAGTTTTTCCGGAGTAATCGGAAGATTTGTAACGCGCACACCGCAAGCGTCTTCTATCGCGTTGGCTATTGCCGGAGCCGTGGGTATGAGGGTCGGTTCCCCTATGCCCTTTGCGCCGTACGGACCGATAGGATCGCAACTCTCCACGGCGAATCCTTCGATTGTGGGTATGTCCTTTATGGTCATCAACGTATATCCATGTAATCCTGTGTTGACTGGAATTCCTTTATCGAATTGCATATTCTCGTAAAGGCACCATCCAATGCCCTGGGCAACACCTCCGGTTATCTGTCCATTAACCCCAAGTTGGTTCACTATTTTCCCTACATCATGCACAGCTATGACACGCAGCACTTTAACTTTTCCGGTATAAGTGTCTACTTCAACTTCCACGGCCTGAGCAGCGTATGTATAAGCGCTGGAATAGTCACCAAAAAAATTCTCATCGGCGCCCTCCGTGGGAGGGTCATAAGTGATATATGAAGTTAATGGAATCCCGACTTTCGATCGTATCGCGTAATTCGCGACTTTCTTCAATGTAAGAGCGACAGTTGGATCATAATAGCAACGTATTGTCGAGTCTTCGAGGAAGAGGGTGTGAGCGTGCCGGAAAACCATCTCCGCAGCCAACTCCAATATTTGAGTTTTTACTTTCTCACAGGCAAGAAAGACGGCTTTCCCGCCCACTGTAGTGACACGGCTCGAATACGTTCCAAGACAAAAAGGACTCGTGTCAGTATCAAGTGGCATCACAGTGATGGAACTTATTTCAACACCCAGTGTTTCCGCCGCGATTTGGGCGAATACGGTTCTCGATCCCTGACCCATATCGGCTTCGCCACTGAAGACCATCACGTTGCCATCCTCATGGATACGAACCATAGCGGACGATCCGTCAAATTTATCGCCGCCCCTGTTGCCTGAAACATGATTCATACAGGCTATTCCGATACCGCGTTTAATCCTGCCACCATCGTCTTCCTTCGGGCTGCGGTTTTTTGATATCTCTTCTCGAGCTTTCGTTATACATTCCGATAGGCCGCAACTTTTTATTTTCCACTTGTGGAGAGTAGTATCGCCTTTATGTACGCAATTCTTGAGTCTCACGTCAACAGGGTCGAGACCGATCTTCCTGCTGCACATATCGATAAACGACTCCAGAGCAAAGTGCATCTGACTGTTACCGTAACCCCTGAATCCACTGGTTGGAATAAGGTTAGTGTAAACCAAATAAGCATCGGTTTTTGATGATTTAAACCTGTAAAGGCAGTCGGTACGCATTGCCATATTGAGCAGAATTTTTGGCGCTGCCCACGAATATGGCCCGTTGTCAGCCACTATCTTAGCCTGTTTAGCTACCATGGTACCATCTTTCATCATACCCAGCTTAAGCCACATCTTAGGAGCTACTCTGGGTCTCGTCGTGAGTTGTTCCTCTTCTCTCGACAGAATTACCTTAACTAATTTGCCAGTTATTTTCGCTAGAATCGCTACTATCGGATGGAAATTACGAATCCATATCTTTGCCCCAAACGCCCCACCGATAAACGGAGACCTCAAAGATATCATCGTCGGGTCTATACCCAGAGCCTTTGCTATTTCGTTTCTGGCCTGAAATATGGATTGTATACCAGTCCATACCGTCAATCTGCCATCCGGACCCCATTGAGCAGCGGCGCCGAATGGTTCGAGATATAAGCCAGATACCCTGTGTGTGCTGAATTCTCCTTCAAAAACATAGTCGCAATCGGCAAAGTCTGAGTCGACGTCCCCTCTAGCGATGTGGTATTCCTTTGCGATATTGCTTTTCTTTTCGTCGTGCACTAAAAAAGAGTCACGTTTCATGGCCTCCTGTGGATCGTCCAATACAGGCAGAAGTTCGTATTCAACTTTTATCAGATCTATCGCGTCCTCCGCGATTTCCTCCGAATCGGCGGCTACCGCCGCGATTTCATCCCCGACATATCGAACTTTGTCGATAGCCAACATGTCGACGTCCGCTATCTCCATGCCAAACTTGTTCCTCGGGCAATCTTTGGAGGTAATCACCGCCCGTACACCCGGCAACGCCTCAGCCGTACTCGTGTCTATGCTCAGTATTCTCGCATGAGGATGGGGGGAACGAAGGATTTTCCCAACCAGTGCGTCGGGGAATCTGATGTCATCGAGATACTGGGCCTTTCCCGTTACCTTGGCGCGGGAATCAACGAAATTCTGTTTCACACCGATATTCTTCATTTATCACACCCCCATCATGGCACTATAATATATCTCTGAAGTCACGCTCTCTCCAGTTTGAACGGGCATTCGCTTCCGCCCCATCTCATGTCCATCCTGTCGCCCAAAAATATGATAGCGGAGGCTATAAAACCTGTTTCACACAGATATTCCGTTCTGCGAATACCATTCATAAGAGCTGATTCCACCGATTCCAGACGAAGTTTCCCTAACGATCTGGTCACGGTAAGCCCCGCTATATCCGTCATGGGGTCTAACTCGTACGCCAGGCATCTCTCAACGCCGGGGTCTTCGCAATTACAAGCGTTTGCGATCGACGTAGCCGCCGCGTCAGCCTTGCTTGCTGTATTGGACATGGCTGTCACCGCCGAGGCGACGCCAAGCGTAAAACTTCTGCCCCCGAAGCCGCTGGTGGCTATGCCGCCTATTCCGATGTGGGCCGGTATCGTTACAGCGTGAGTCACGTTTCCTTTCGACAGATCCGATATGATTCCCACCCTGAGATATTTCTTATACGGCGGTATGCGGCAAGCGATATCCCCTCCATTGTTCGCGAGCGCAAAATCAGCGCCTACCTCAATCATGGCCTCGACGGCCATATCAGAGAACGTACCGGCGACTGCCGCCATGGGTGTGAAACTGGCCTCGTCAAGAGCCCTGACCGACTCTATCATCCTCTTCAGAACATCCGGGCATTCATTCAATACTTCCTGGTCAATGTATTCCACAAACTTCTCGGACTCGGGAAAATACCTCGACTTTGTCAGGGAATCAAAAGCCCAGACTACCGCTTTTGCACCCTCTTCAGCTGCGGCAGGGAAGGGTTTCCCCTCCCTGCCGGCTTCAAGCGTCATGGTTATAGGCCCGTGATCGAGAAAAATCACGTTTCCCAAAAAACGTCACTTTTTATTTTCTTCGTAAAATTTCCTCGCTCCGGGGTGAAGCGGTACCGGATTGGTTTCGCTCATTTGTTCGAGAGTTATGTCAGCCAGAGATGCGTGAATATTTTTGAAATAGGAGAAATTGTCGCTGATTGACTTGACCACAGCATATGCTTCTTCATCGGACAGAGAGTCATTGGCAAACAAAATCACTGTGGCCGCGACTGTTGGAGTGTCCTCACCCACGAAGTTGTACATACCTTTGGGTATGACGGAAGAATAGGTTCCGATATCGGCATTCAGCTTATCCTGAACTTCCTTGCCAACTGACAGCATCGTCATCTTGAGATTCGTCGAGACGTCAACCACGTGACTGGACGGAAGCTGAATGACATTCATAAACGCTTCTTTTTTTCCGTCCCTCATGAGATCGAGCGAGGGTCCCATGGACATAAATTCTACGTTGCCACCCCAACTTGTGATATCGTCATACGTTATGCCGTATGCCTCCAAAGTTTTCTTGCCGACTATCTCCATAAATGAATCTTTTGTGTTCAGGTTGAGTTTCAACGGATATTTCTTGTC
Organism: Synergistaceae bacterium; assembly: GCA_031290235.1. Lineage (GTDB taxonomy): Bacteria > Synergistota > Synergistia > Synergistales > Synergistaceae > JAIRWR01. The sequence continues at coordinate 19,161 of JAITNX010000023.1, forward strand.
TTTGAGATCTTCGAAAGTTTTGATCCCCGTACTCTCAAGCAGCATAAAGTGTTCGACAGCCTCGCCGTATAGCACACATATGGCGCGCAGGTTGTCCATTTTGCGGTCACCGAACGGAGCTTCGCCTTTCATTGCCAATCCAATGAGCTGAGCGTGCGCTATTCCAAGTTGTATCTTACCGCTGGACACGAGCGCGATATTAGCCGCTTCCTGGCCGACCTCGTAAGCTGTGTTGGAACCAGGATAACTTCGACGTATGGTTTCTCCGACTCCCTCCCCGATAGCAGCCCAAGCTCCCCCTATCGACGCGCCACAAATTGACAGATCGTATCTCTCAGACGCTAAGGTTCCTGTCGCCGCCATGATAATTAGGATGATGCATATACACAGCATTACAATTTTTTTCATAATAATATTACGCCTCCCTTTTCAATCCTTGAGTTGCACCCGCTCAAATCTGCCCTCTGATAGAACTTCCTGCTTTGAACGCATTGCCTCGATATGCCCATTGATCTTCCGGTAAGTTTCCACACTCATCGTATACTCTATCGGAGCTACGACAGCAGGCGACGGAGTATAGTTGAAAGGTCTGTCGATCATTTTTTCGACGTCCGCCAGGAAAGTGATTCCACCACCCGGCATAACATAAGCGGGAGCCCCGGCTATGGAAAGCGTCGCCTCACCTCTGTGAACCGCCTTCGTTATCTTTATGGGATCTGTAGTAACTCCGGCCCTCGCGCTGCCTCCAACGCCGGCGTAGTACATCGCGGATACGCGGCTCTCTTCACAGCAACCGGCAGCCATCTTGCGAAAAGCTTCAATGTCTTCCGGAATTTCGATACGTATCGGCTTGCCATTCGAATCGATTTCGAAGATCGCTATCTTTCTCCATGTTGTTTCGGCAACCAGTATCTTCATGCCGGCCTTCGCTATCGACATGTCGATCTCTTTTATTGCGTCTATCGGATCTGTTATCGCGGTTCCTCCCCATCCCGCTCCGTGTTCGAAGAAGTATCTGCCCGGCGTGGACAGCCTTCCAACAGGGGTAACGCCGCTGAAACCTCCTTTCATCTCAGCCCCTGCCGGATGCATGGTAAAAAGCCCCGTTATATGGTGATCAAGTATTATCGCCTCATCTACCAAAGGAGCGAGGGATTTTGCGAACAATCCGCAGCAGGCTCCTCCGCATCCAACTCTCATCTTGTCGTCCTCAAATCCGTTGATTACGGGATGCTCGCCAACCTGTATCCCGAGTTTTACGCCATTGTCGACGGTGAGCTCAACTCTATCCTTATTTCCGATCTCGACCATGGTTCTGACGACGAACATACCGTCAGAACCCTTGACTTTGTTCACTCCACCCAACACCAATATATGAGAGCCGTACTGTTCTGTAGTCACCATGCCGACATCGCGTCCGGAGCGTCTTACGACCGTGCCGTCGTCCCCGATATGGGCGTTCGTGTCGATTTTTACCATCATCGAACTGTAAGAAACAGGAGCCTCAGTGACGACGGTGACTACGTCTATATCCCCGCGGTTTTCCGTTACGATGTACGGTGCGGGTTTATAATCGGGGTAAGCTGCTCCAGCACCAACAGCGGACACTATAGGTTTCGATATCTTTGTCTTTTCCTGAGAGAACTCGGCGTCCATCGGTATCTGGAGAGGCCTGTTGAGAACAAGGGTGCCGTTGATATTGGAAAAGCGCTTGCACGCTCCCTTGCGTCCTTCCGGAATTTTGCAATTGACCCCGCAATTTTTGCAAAGAAAAAAATTTCCCTCCGCTGAATCGAGCGTCATGGCGCCGACTTTGCAATATTTTACGCACGACCCGCAACCAACGCATTCAGCGCCGATGACCGCGAGTTTTCCTTCGACGCGAACGACGCCGACTGGACAAACTTGCACGCAAACCCCGCATCCTATGCATTTTTCATTATTTACAGAAATCAACTTTTATATTCCTCCTTCCCAGCTCTGCCATCTACGAGTACTTCCGCCGCCTGAGTACCGAACATCCGGTAGACGCTCAATGCTCCATAAATTCCGGCACTCTTACCAGAAGGATAGCAAAAGTATTTACCGCTGATGGAACCTCCTGCTCCATAAACGTACCTAACTATATCCCTGTACGACAAAGCTTTGTCCTCGCATCCCTTCCTGTATATTGTTCGTGAAACCAAAATCCATCTCGCCGTTATCGACTAAAATAATGAAAATCGACATCATGAACACGAAACGATGCTTCAAATCAATCAGGCGTTATATACTGATTGCATTTTTTACGCCAATTTACTTCTTCATCTTCTCCCCAAGGATAGCAAGCAGACGTTGCTGTTCGTTATTTACTATCATTACGCCCTCATCGACTCCCATTCCCGGTTTGCCCGCCATGGCAAACGGTTTTGTGGCGACGGCCAGGTTGACGCATACTAGCGCCGACTTATCGGTCTCGTTGCATGTACCTCCCTGATAAGCCAGTACGCCGTGCGATTTGCAATAGAGCACCGCGTCGACGATGTTGTTGATTCCGCCAAGGTCGATAGTTTTGACTTGAACCATATCAGCGCCTTTGGCGTCCACCCATTGCACTATTTCCTCGTATGTGTTAGCGTATTCATCTATTATCAAAAGTAGCTTCGAGCCGGCTTCGTCCAATCGCTTACGCAGGTATTTCATGGCTTCGAGTTGTTTCTCACTACTCTTCATGTCCACTGGCATCTCAATGAAGACCTTGTAAGGCTTGCAAGCCTCCTCGACTTTCAGGAGGTAATTTAGGACTTTATCGAGGTCGTTGCCGAACGCTTTACCCATGCATCCGTAGACGTCGTAACGCATTACTGGCTTATAATTCGGCTGGCCTATCTCGCTGATCCTGTTCTTTACCCATTTGACCCAGTCCAGGAATATCTGGCCATCTCGTCCCAATTTCTCCTCGACGTTATTGATCAGGCCGTGGGGTATCATCCCCACTTCTTTTAAAATCATTTTATCGACGTTGATGTAACGTTCGTCGCCGGACTGCGCGTTGATTCTAACGGGGGTCAGGTCGTATTTCAGGCCATACTCCTCTATGATGACCTCGCACATCGTAATTTTCTTATGATAAGCAGCTACCTCCAGGATAGCTTGAGTCACGCCGTAACGAATTGAAGCGGGAAGCTGCTCTCCGTCGAATTCAGCCCTGTCAAATTTCTCCGCGGTACTCTTGAATTCACTGATATCAGTCCCCTCGAAATAGGGAATCACGTGCTTTTCTATGATGTCGATCAAAGCTTTCCCGGTATTCGGAACCTCCCTGCCGCCGCTGGCTGCGTATTGGGCCACCGCACAGTCACCATAAACGACAAAACCGTCCTCCAACATGAACATTACGGAGACCGCTACACCTGGCTGCCTTATCGTCTTGAATCCGGGGGTGAGGGGTTTGCCCTTGTAAATGAAACCGTCAGATTTTGCCCCTTCCTTTATAGCTTCCTTGTCATCCATATAGAACCCTGTCATCGTTTCGGCGCAAATAACTTTTTTTACTCTCATATCATGTCATTTCCTTTCACAATATTTACATCGTCAGAGTTATCATGATTACGGTCAGTTTAGCGAATAACGCGACCGCCTTTCGCCACGAGTTTCCCGCCTATATAGACCCTGTTTACGTTCTTGATAGCCGGATAATCCGACACAACAATATCGGCGTAGAAACCTTTTTTAAGTTCTCCCAGGTTCGGCGCTAATAGAGGAAGGGCTTTAGTCACGTTCGTGGTGCCCTGTGCGATCGCTTTGGCGAAGGGCACAATTTTCTCCTCGAGGGCGGCATGCTGTATAGCTTCGAGCATGGAATCGCTGCTCCCAGCGGCGAAATCGGTGGAGATAAGGTCTATCAAGTCGTTTTTATAAAAAGCGTAGAGGTTGTCAGGAGTCGCTACGAGTTTTTTTGCCCCAAAGGGGTCATGTACAGCTGCGTCCAAGATTATCTCAGGATATAGGCTCTTTAGAAATTTTCCGTTTTCCACGCACTCTTCCATTGTGAAAAGATAATTTGAGTGACACGCGATCGTGTTGGGTATTTTCATTTTTACTATCTCATGCACAATATCGCGGGAGGTTGGTGCGTTATGCATCATGAGAGGCACTTGAAGTCTGCTGGCTATCGCCGCCGCTTCCCTGTACCCATCGAGAGCGACTTTGACGGACGCCAACGTGGTTTTGTACACGATATCTTTCGTCTCCTCCGGAGTGAGGAAACTGTCCAGATTATTGTCCTTCAGCGTCTGAGCTACAGTATCCTTGTTGTAGAACGACTCCTCGATATAACGGCCAAGCACCGAGAGTTTCATAGCTCTGGCCTGCAAGTAGTCGATATCTCTGCCTTTCATTTCTTTGACGGCCCGCGGAATATACAGATAGTCTTGCCCGCCACCACCAAGTGTATGTCCTCCGCCAACCTCGCCTATACATACGGCGCCATCCGCTATCATTCGCTCCGCAACCATCTCCTTGTGCTTGGGCAGAAATCCCTTCCCGTCGCAAATTTCACCCGCTCTGTAGTTAACTGGAGCGTGCGTGGTAGCGGTTTTTATACGTATAGGGTGCACGGCCTGAGTTTCTTTGACCTCGTCCATCGTCACAAAACCGTCCACGTTCAGGACGGTCGTGTGTCCCTGTAAGAGAGATCTGTCGAGATGTCCCATTATAAAATTGCATCCATAGTTCTCCGCGCCGCTGGCAAACATCGGACCAAACGTCACGCCGTGTTGATGATGATTGATCATGCCCGGCATAACGCACTTGCCGTCGCAATCCACTACTTCCTCGGCATATGCTTCTATTGATTCGTCGTAACGCTCTGTGACATCAGCAATTACATCCTCCGTCACAATTACGTTACCCTTTCCGAGAACCGTCTTTCCGTCTCCGGTGACTACCGTACCACCTTTGAGAATAATCATTGAATTCCCTCCAATATTTGATGTTGAAACTATATCGTCAAATAAATATGGTACCGCTTTTCCAGTTAAAACTTGAATGTGACGTCGGCTCTCCGCGGGTCGAAACAACAGCCCGCCCTCATCGATACGACACGAACGCCGCTCGCTCGCTGTTCGCCCACTCTGATAAATGTCGCCAACACAGTGATGTCGCCGCCGAGCCCAAGTGACCCGATACCGCTTTTATTTACCGCCTCGGTTATTCTCAACTCCATAGGGCTTTGAACGCCGAATTCTCCGAACGCCATCGCCTGCAAAGAAAGGGCTGCGGCTTCATAGTTCGATCTGCCTATTCCGAACGAAAAAACGCACGGCTGACATCCAAGTAATTTAGCGCTCTCCGTAGCCCATGAGATCATCTCGCCCTCCACCACGTCTGATGAGTGTTTATGAAATATCCTCAGCGTCTTTCCCCTTATTTCAGGTCCGCCACCGTGCATCAGCACCGTCACTCGTACTTCGTCGCTTTCGATGCCGGGACGGTAAGAACGGATGATCTGGAACGGCGCCGGCAAAAGCGCACCCGCATTATCGGATAACCCAGCGCTCTGGCTTATACGTTCCTCATCGGATCCGAGCACCGCCATCGGACGTCCAGGAAGTTCCCTGAGCCCTATTTCTATTCCATATTCAACAGCTCTCAAAAACCCTCCAGGAAGGGGGCAGTTACCCCCTATCTCTATAACCACATGAGGAATTCCCGTATCGTCACAAAGCGGCAATTTTTTGATTTCAGCAATCTCTGAACTGGAAAGTATTTGTTCCAGAACCCAACGCGAGTGGACGCTGCTTTCTTTTTTCAAAGCTTTACGGTACGCCTCAGTCTGATCCCGTCTGAAAGTGGTGCCGGCCTTAATTAGGGTCTCTGCTATTTTTTCCGCTATATATGCGGTATCATTCATGATCATTCGGCCTTTCCCTCATTAATGAATGGAACGAAAAATTGATTTTCCGTTTGCTATAGCCACGATCGCCGGAAAATTCTCCACTGTCAATCTGTATAGGGCTTCAATGCCCAACTCAGAGAAGGCGGCTATCTCCGTCTCAGTTACCGTTGCGGTCAAAAGTGCACTCGTTGGTGGAGTTACAACGAATATCGATCCGTTTTCCCAGAGCTTTTCCTCCGTGGAGCGGGAGAGTTTTCCTTTGCCTATGTGTATCCTTATCCCCGCTTCGGACAGCGGAGCTATCGATTCCTCAATCTCCAACTTGTTGCTGGAGGTTGGCCCTATGCCTGCTGGACTCACGGCCGTATGAAAAACTGCCCCGCCTTCGAGGTCAATACCGAAATTTTCCAATGAACCGGATTTCAACAACTCTAGTAATTTTGGCAACGCTGCATCGCGCCCAGCGAAAATAACCCCCGATATCTCCACAGTATCGTAAATCTTTAATTTTTCGACATCGGCCAAGCCAATAGTTGTATGGATTTTCATGCATACATTCCCCTGTTTTTCATATTGTGAGAATAATTTTCTAAATATGATATAAATAATTATACATATAATACTCTGCGTGTCAATCTTTATCCGCACAATCCCTAGTTCAGCAGCAAAATAAATAATACGAGTAGGGCTTCCTCCTTGCGGCGCAAAGGTTGCAAGGGGAATTTTTTGGTAAATTGAAAAAGTAAATTCCATAGTAGCGGGAGTATAGCGGATTGCGCGGGTAAGTTCAGTAAATTTGGGAGTTTGAGCGATGTTGAAGTCGAAAGATTGGCGTCTTTCGTTCTAAGACAGCGCACTAATTATCCTTGCGAATTGTGCTTTGTCCACAGCGGCGCCAGCCATCGGACGCGAAATTTTGCGCGATTGCAATATTAAGTTCCGATTGCATAAGGGTGAAAATGAACTTACTTTCGCCGCGGAAGTTAAATTTGCGAGGGGCGGAGCCCCTGAATTACGAGCGTTTCGCGAAGATTAGGCTTGGCTTCAGGACGACATTGTCGCGCTTAACTTCGTGAATGTTTAGTAGGTTCGCGATTTCCACACCGTAAAGGAAGCAGAACAGCTCGTACGGCGATTTGTCTCCGAACACACGACGCGGAGTGCTGTTGATGTGACTGAACATCAGGTCAATGTCCGCCTGAGTCAGGCAACCCAGTGGGTACTTGTTGGGTATGATGTCGCGGACGTAGTTGTGATTGTTCTCGACGTGCGGTTTTTGCGCGGATTGCATCGGGTCGCAGTAGAAGATGTTAAGCCGCGTTTTCCCTGTTGAGTCTAACTCGAACAATCTGATCTTCTCAAACTCAGCGCCGCGATCTGTGAGAATCAGAGAAAACAGCATTGCGAACAGTTCCGAGCCAAGTAACTTTTGGAGCCTGTCGAACGACTCCGCCATGCTGGCGCTAGTCCTCTCGTTGTGCAAGAAACCAAACATAAACGGGGTTTTCTCAAAGATGAATGTTTGTAAATACGGACCGGATGGGTTGTTGTAAACCGTGTCCATCTCAACAGTCGGCGTGTCCGGGTTGTCGGCGTGAAATTTACGATAATCCTCATAAGTGTGCCCTGTGTAAATAGCCGGAGACTTTCGTGCCTTGTGCTTGCCTTTATATTGTTTGCGGTTGACTTGCTCTTTGAGGGAGAAGTTGTCCACTCCGAACGACTTAAAGACGCCGGATTCGATGTAGTGGTACAATGTGCGTTCGGAGAGTTCAATTTCTTTGTGTGCTGACATGATTTGGTGGACGGACTGTCCTTGACGTAAGAGCGGAGCGATGACCGAGGCAATTTTATCACGATCTTCCGCAGTCAGCGCAATGCCCTCTCGGACAGCGGCAAGGTCGCGCCGATACTCGTCGTGAGCGGTTTCGGCGTTATAGAGGAACTTATCCATACGGCACTTGCCGCTGGTCGTGCATTTGTTGCATGCGCCTGGCGACTTGTCGCGATATTTGCAGTGTGGTTCTAAGAAATCCGGGCAATTGTCCGGACACGATCTGCCTGGTTTGCATGTGCCGCGTTTGGCGCAAAGAACCGGAGCGTTGTAAGTATTACGAGGCTTGAGCTTGCGGTGTGCGCGTATTTCTTTTGCGATGGTAGTTGAGTCTTTGCCGATGGTGTCGGCGATGGCTTTTTTGGTCGAGCGGTTTTCGATCCCGACTTGAATTATCTTGCGTTCATCCAGTGATAAATGAGTGTTGTTATGCATATTGAGACTCCAATCTTTCCGGCGGCGATACCATTATCGCATCGGATTTTAGTTTTGCGAGGCCCCAACTGGAATTTGCCGCAATAGTAATTTCCGCCACTCCGCCCATACTCTAGAAGTTACCTTTTCAATTCACCCTACCTTTTGCGGACACAAAAGCCAGGAAAAGCATTGACAAATAATATAGTCACCTATATAATAAATTTTAATAGGTACCTATTAAAATGGAAAGCAGGGAGATGATTTATGGATGTTAATAATTCTGAAATCTTGTCAGTTTTATTCCGACGTTGTATAAACTTTCTATCCCGGAAACGCCAAAAAATAGCCAAAAACGTTGGAGGAATCCCAGAGAGTCAAAGCAGGATTTTACGAGAGCTTTTACAAACAGACGGTATGAGCCAAAAAGAATTATTGCAAAAACTGCAAATTCGTCAGCCTTCTCTTAGAGCATGTTTTAAAAGTATCCGAGCTTACGCAAGGCGACGAAGCATGATATTGATCATGGCAAGATGAATCATGTCCTCGCTTGAAGTT